>NZ_JBVPGS010000036.1:367500-419227 GCF_055816855.1 Ochrobactrum sp. PL_is483 | reverse complement strand
GTAGCCGATGGCGTCGATGCGACGCTTGTCGAAACCAAGCACATCACGGAAATGCTTGCGGCAATCAGAAGCCGCCCGCGCCTCACCGGCGATGTAAATATAACCCGGACCTTCCGGCAGCTCCGTGATCGTGCGCGCAATACGCGGCAATTCCGTATAGCCGGGCCGATCTGGCTTTACGCCATGGCAGGCGTGCCAGGTAATCGAAGCATCAGCCTTGGTGACTATGACCTGCCGATCATCCTCCGATGGAACTTCCACATGCACAATGGCCCGAAACTCTTCCGGCAATTCCTTCAAAATACGACCAACAGCCGGAAGACCGGTAATGTCCGTCAGCATCAACAGCCATTCACTGCCCTTGGGAATCCAGAAGCGGCCCTCCGGGTTGCAGATGCCCACGACGTCACCAGGACGTGCCGTTATGGCCCAACTGGCTCCCACTCCGCCTTCATGTGCGACCAGATCGATAACCATCTCACCGGTCGTGCCATCCCAGCGCCGCACCGTGTAAGGACGGTTTGGACACGGACGACTACTGTCAAAGCGTCCCCATTTACCGTTCTTGAGCTGTGGTAGCGTTACAGCCTCGCCCGGCGTGGGCGGGAAGGCGAGACGAACCCATTCATCGGCATGATGGGTCGGCATAAGGCGCTTGTGTTTCCGTACTCTAATTACGATACGATACATGGAGGGAGTCAAACGCTCTGCCGTCAGCACATCGGCCAAGAAATAGTCTTCATGATAATGCACAAGCATCAATCCATCCCGGCAGTCATGGCTGCCTCAGCCAAACGTTTCACAAATGCCGGAAAGACATAAGGAATTGAAAGAACACTCGGCGCAGTCACTCCCCACGCTTCGCCAGGATAATCAAGTACGACGCAGGAGCCGCGTCGAACCGCTGGAATCCGATTAAAAAGTAAATTCTGCTCTGCTGCGGCCCGCGCCTGCGGCGCTAGCCACATCACAAGAATATCGGCGTCGATATCTTCAGGTCGTTCGAGAGAAATTCCTTTGGCCCAGCTATCCGGCGCTGTCGCCGCCAATCGCTTGACGACTGGAGCGAGATCCAAGCCTAACCGGGTTAGCGTTGCAACGCGTGTATCAGTCGGCATATATATGCTGACCGAATCCCCTCCCGTTGCATACGAACCGAAGGCTACAGTTTTACCCGCCAAAACAGGGTATTGAGCGCCAACCCGAAGCAAGAGTCCTTGTGTCTCACTGATGAGCTCCTTGGCGCGCCTTCCTAAACCCAATGCCAGCCCGGTCATTTCAGTGACCTCCTCCCAGCCTGCTGTCCACGGTGCAGATTTGAAAGGAATTGTCGGCGCGATATTCGATAGACGCTCGAAACTAACTCGATCCACCCCCGACCTGACACAAAGAATAATATCCGGCCGCAATGCGGCTATCGCCTCATAATCCGTTTCGCCGCCAAGAAAGGTTGGCATCACCCCCTGGAGCAGAGGTTCATTCCACGGAAAAATGCCATTCGAAAAGGAAGAGTATTCTGGCATTCCCACGGGCAACCTTCCTAGAGCAAGCACAGCATCCTCACCGCCCCAGCCAAGGGTCACGATCCGTTTTGGAACCTCCACAATAGTCGTCCTCCCGTGACGATGTTCAATCGTCACGGGGTATTCCCATGTCTGGCTTGCCACCCCCTCGAAGCCGTCCGCCAAAACGACTGACAGGAAGGCACTTGTTCCAGATGCGAGTATCTTGCGGCGAGTAAGCCGGATACAGTGGGAACGTGGCATAGGAAGTTAAAACTCACGCTTCAATGAAAGCGTTGCTGTTCGCCCCTCACCATAGAAGACAGAATTGTAGAAGCCCATCGTACGGAAATATCTCTTATCCGCAATATTATATACGTTAAGATTCAATGATGTCTTCTCATCGAAATCGTACCGAAGCATCGCATCAAAAACTGCGTAGCTATCCTGTTCAATGCTTTGGGATGCTTCGAGATAATCGGCAAGGTTTTTAGTTTTGCTTTGCCAACGCATTGATCCGCCGACCGTCAGCTTGTCCAGCATATCCGGAAATCTGTAGGTTGCACCAAGTTTTAACGAGCCACGTGGCTGAAACGTATTTACGGCGTTGCCATCATCGTCCTGAGCATCGCGATACGTGTAGCCAGCAAACAGATTCAGGCCGTCATACACCTCGCCAGCGACCTCAATTTCAAAACCGCGCGTCGTAGTACCATCAATGGAACGATATACGGCACGCTGATGTCCCGTATCCCAGGTCACATATTCGGCGACGTCCTTTTGATCCGTCTGAAACACTGCAAATGAGGCGTTAACGCGCCCGTCGAGCAGAGACCCTTTAATGCCGATCTCGTAGTTATCACCATAGGCCGGATCAAGATAATTACCCGATGCGTCTTGATAGGTCTGAGGCTTGAAAATATTCGTATAGCTTGCGTAGAGCGTATACTGATCTGTCAGATCATAAGTAATTCCAGCATATGGCGTGACGATTCCTGAGTGCTTATAGTCATAATTTTCCCAATAACTTTCGAGTTTGCCGTCCCAATAATTGAGTCGGGCCCCACCGATGAACGATAGCCTGTCCGTCAACGATAATCTGGCTGCGCCGTAAATTCCCAATTGCCTCGTTTCGGTGTCTCGAACGTTATTGGGCTCCTCTTTCCAAACAGGCTCCGGATAGTCGCCACTCCATTCAAAAATGTTGCCGACTTCATGCTCTTTTCCTACTTGCTTGCGTTCAACGACCCGCCCACTGGTACGTGAAGCAAATACCCCTGCGACGAATTCATGCGTTCTTTCGAACGCATCGAATTCACCATTCAGGCTACCGGACAACGAATTCTGCCGGCGATCCCCGTCGTATAGCGTCGTAAATCCAGTCACACCCAGTCCTGTAACCGGGTCGGGATTTCCTTCCATAATGATGAGGGGAGCATGGAAATCATTTCGAGAATGATTAAAAGCAAAGCGCGCCTTCCAGTCATTCTCAAACGTATGATCAAGCGATATAAAGCCCTCGGTTGCGATCGTGTTCCAGCCAGACCATGGCGTTCCGGTCGTGGAGCCTTTTGGCCAATCAATCAGTTTCCCCGTGGAATCAAATGCAGGCAAGCCGGCCCAGGTGGTTCCGGTTGAATCGGTTTCCTGCCTGTTGCCGCCTATAGTGACAGTCGTAGCGTCGGTGATGTCAGCTTCGACGACGCCATAGATAACGTTTTTTTCCTGCTTATAGAGATCAATCGTATCTTTTCTGGTCTGTAATGCACCCACAATTCGACCGCGAACCGTACCCTCCTTGTTGAGAGGGCCACCTACGTCTAGTTCCGTTCGATAATTTGATTCTGTTCCCGCAAGCCCTGAAATATAGCCTTTGAATTCGCTTGTTGGTCGCTTGCGAATGAAATTGACCGAAGCTCCCGGCTCACCGGTGTTCTGCATCAATCCGGTAGCACCTCTGACGACTTCGATATGATCGTAGATCACTGTATCGAGTGTTCCATCGCCGTACTGGTATGTCGAATCCAACGTTGTCGGCACACCATCATACTGATAGCTGTCAATCTGGAAGCCGCGCGAATAGAAGCTCAGGCGATCCGTCTCGGTTTGATTGACCGTTACACCAGTGGCGTTCTCCATCACGTCCCGCAGTGCTGTCATTCCACGATCTTCGATCAACTGACGTGTGATGACACTCGTTGACTGGGGCGTTTTTCTCTGGGGTAGCGCCAAGCCATTTGCAGTTTTCATCCAATCAGCGGTATAGGAGCCGGTTCCTTCTGTAACCGCTCCCTGCCCCTGCACCACAATCGTTTCAAGAACAGTAGAATCATCGGTAGAAAGGACACTGGTAGATTGCGGCTCAACAATGGTCACTGTATTCCCGTTTGTGAAACGGTAATTCAGTCCTGTTCCCGCGAGAAGGCGAGCCAGCCCCTGCTCTCTCGTATAGTTTCCGATGAGACCAGGACTTCTTTTTCCTTCAACAACACTTGACGGAAGCAACAGTCTGAGGCCGGCCCTGTCAGCATAGGTGGTGAGTGCCGGGCCGAGCGCCTGCGCTCGTATGTTGAACTCCATGTCCGTGGCAGCCTGCTGAATTTTGGACTCTTGCCCGTAAACCGGACCGACCAGTCCTTTAGTCAATCCTGTCGCCAAGAAAATTGCTGCAGATGGCTTCAGTATCGCTTTTCCAAGATGTCTGAAACCGCATCTGCTTTGCTTCTGTTTCCTCACGTCGCCCATCGGATGCTATCCGCCCTTCTCATTTTTCGTTCTGCAGGATGCCGACGACCACGAAAAGTCGCGTTCTCAACAGCCTCTGATTTCAAGGACGAAATGAAAAAGGCGATCTTGCACTATGAAACGAGAAAAAAGTCGACTCTTTGATTCAAGTTACCGTTTCGTTCAAACTATCGCCAACGCTAGCTGTGTTTTTCGAACGTTGGAGTGCTCATCGCAGGATCGTGACAAGCGGCAGCCGCGTCACACGGACCGGAAGGGTTTCCTCGATGGTGCGCAGGATCATATCGGGATCAGACAGATCGAACACGCCGGTAACGGAGAGCGAGCGAAGCCGGTCGTTCGCAACGATTATTTGCCCGGCGCGGTAGCGCCTTATTTCTGCGACAACTTCGCCCAACGGCTTCCTGTCAAAAATAAGCTTGCCGCGTTGCCATGCTGTTTGGAGGCTGGAATCGGCGGCTTCGGCCTTGGTCAGAAAATCGGACGAATAGCGAACCCGATGGTCTGCGTTCGCGATCACACTCTTTTCAGAATCGGCGTCAGACATGACCGCGACGGATCCCTCCACGACAGTTACGACGACCGCTTCGGACTGAATATCTATATCGAAGACCGTTCCAACCGCTCGGGTTCTTCCACCTCTGGCTTTGACAATGAAAGGTCGATTATGATCACGCGCAACTGTAAATGTTGCCTGTCCCTCATAGAGGCTGAGCACCCGTGATTGTTCTGTGAAGTCAACCGAAAGAGCTGTACTTGCATTCAACTGGACCGACGAACCATCGGGCAGCGCGATTGTACGCAGTTCTCCAACACGTGTGGAATAGTCAGCGAATCCGCCAGCCGCGAACATTCCCAGCCGTTCCCCGACGATACCAAGCATGGCCAACCCAGCGGCACCAAGGAAGGCCCGGCGCGGTATCCTGGCTTGCCTGGCCTTTTTTTCTTCGTGACGAACTTCATCGCCAACAATACCCAGCCCATGCCAGATGGTCTCTGCTTCGCGCGCGGCCAATTCATGCGCCGGACTTGTCTGGCGCCATTCATTGAAAGCTGCATGATCTTCTTGTGTTGCCCGACCAGAACTGAGTACGACGAGCCAATCAATTGCCTCATCGCTCAAGGCGACATCCGCGTGTTTCTGTTTACTGTGTGAAGTCATCGGTGGGTCTTCACTTATAGAATCTGCGCCGGCATATCCGCCTGCAAAAATGTGCCCTCGTTATCTAGGACGATACAAGTAAGCCGATGATATACCGAAATGGCGATAAAAATCATAAGGACGCACGGAAGTGATCTCGACAATGCCGCAAAGCTTGCGCGAGATATCTCGCCACCATGCTTTCCGAAATATTGAGGCGCTGACCAATTTCGCGGTGGGACAGTCCATCACAGCGGCTTAAGAGAAGCACAGTCCGCGCTTTAGTGGTCAACTGGGCCAAAGCTAAGGCCAGAAAGCGGAGTTGATCCCGATCAACCGCGAAAGTCTCGGGCGAAGGATAATTATCCGCGATGGCCTTAAGCAAAGCCTCATCGCTGACGCAACGTGAGCTATGACGGCTTTCCCTGCGGACAAGGTCAATCGCGATATTACCCGCAACACGAAGAATAAATGCCTGCCTGTCCTGAATAGGCGGCTCGGATTGCATGCCGGCGAGACGAAGCCAGGTCTCTTGCAACGCGTCTTCCGCAAGCTCATGCGAACCGAAGCGCTTTTTGAGGAGACCTCGCAATACCTTCCAATGCCGGAGATAAACCGACATAAGATCGTCGCGGATTTCGGTCGTGGACGTTGTCATGAAATCTGAACTCTACTGGACTATGCCGCCTTTTAATCGTCGAAATACCAATTTTCAGCCGATTAGAAGAATGAAAGATCACCACTACCGAAACGGTCGCACCCGAAAACTACAAAGTAGGGTATAAAAGTCAAGTTTCGCGATAACAGCAAGCGAACGATGCATTTTCGGGTCCAACCTTTCACCTTATCGCAAAACGCGCAAAGAGCGGACTAATCACCGCATTAATAAACTAGCCCTCCCTGCCCCAGGACAGTCTTGCGAATCGCATAAGTGTATGCTTATGTATTGGCATGATCGAGAACGATATATTCCGAGCCTTGGCCGATCCGACCCGCCGCGCGATCTACGAGAAGCTGGCAGCTGGCCGCATGAATGCCAGCGCCTTGCGTGAGGGCATGGAGATCAGCCAGCCGGCGATGTCTCAACATCTGGCGGTTCTGCGAGGCGCCAGGCTTGTGCGGGAACAGCGTCAAGGGCGTTTCGTGAATTATGAGGTCGACCCGGAAGGGCTCGCTCTTATCGCGCAGTGGCTGGCGAAATATCACGCCTACTGGCCTCAGCGCATTGAAGCTCTCAAGGTCTTGCTGAAGGATATGGACCAATGAACGAAAGAAAGACCGAAGAGCAGAGAAACGGCATCGAACTCGAGTATGAACTCAGAGAGCCGCCGCAAAAGGTCTGGCGGGCGATCAGCATTCCGGAGTTTCGGGAACAATGGCTGCCGAAGGAGGCGCTGGCAGATCCCGAGGCGGCCTCCGTTACGCCCGGCGAGGAAGTCCGCTACAGGATGCGCGACAGCACCCCGCCATTTTTTGAAAGCACGGTGACGTTCAGGATCGCTCCGAATGCGGCCGGCGGAACAACCTTGCAGGTCATCCACGAACAGACGGATGTGAGTTCCGACCAGACGACTAAGGCTGCTGCCAACAATAACAGCGGTCCCTTCTTGCTCGCCGCCTGACACGGCGAGGTTTCCTCACAAATTCTTGAAGATTGGAGTTCGCCGATGCGCGAAGCAATGCAACTCGTCCCTATGGTCATAGAACAATCCAGCAGAGGGGAGCGGTCTTTCGACATTTACTCCCGCCTTCTCCGAGAGCGCATCATTTTCCTCAACGGCGAGGTAAACGATGCCGTTTCAGCTCTGGTCTGTGCCCAATTGCTGTTCCTTGAAGCGGAAAACCCTAAGAAGCCGATCAATCTTTACATCAACTCGCCAGGCGGAGTAGTGACCTCCGGCCTCGCCATGTATGACACCATGCGCTACATCCGCGCGCCTGTGCATACGCTGTGCATGGGAACGGCGCGCTCCATGGGATCGTTCCTGCTGATGGCGGGCGAACCGGGCCACCGCGCTGCGTTGCCCAATGCCAGCATACTCGTCCATCAGCCCTCTGGCGGCTTTCAGGGGCAGGCGTCGGACATGCTCATCCACGCCGAGGAAATCCTGAAAATCAAACAACGCATGACCCGGTTATATGCCGAACATAGCGGACGCAGCTACGAAGAGTTCGAACGCGCCATGGACCGCGATCGTTTCATGACGGCAGAAGAAGCACTTGAATGGGGACTAATCGACCGCGTTCTGCAATACCGGGAGGAGCCGTCTGTCACAACCACGCCGGTGACCTGAAATCCCTACGTCACCAGCATCAATATTTGTGGACACCTGGTGTAGAAGATGCAGCGCTTCCGTCAGCGCTGCGGCGTCCGGACTGCGGAGAGAGACGATATGGATTCCGACGAGACGATCAGATCGGCGAGCACGACAAGCGCCCTTTTCAGATCGTCCGGTGAAGGGCCGCCCAAGCATAAGCGAATCCCGGTCGCTTGATCATCAGGATCGACGACGACGCTGTCCGGCGCAGTCACCATCACGCCGAGGGCCGAGGCTGTTAGCGCAAACTGCTCCGCCTTGCTGCGAGACATCGGCAGCCAGGCGTGAAGCGCCGCAGGGTGAACGTGGCAAGTCTCCTGTCCAAGCAGCGACGCGGCGAGCGCTGTGCGACGGCGGGTCTCGATGCCGATCGCCTGTCTGACCGATGCGACAACACCGTTCACAAGCCAGTCCTCCATCACCGACATGGATAGCGGCGACGGCCCTATTGGCAGCGCCCTCAAGAAAGCCTCTGCCCTTTCTTCCATCCCAGGCGGCAAAGTTAGTGCGCCGATCCGCAATCCCGGACCGAGCGTCTTGGAAAGGCTGGCGACGTGAACAACGTGTTCCGGCGAAAGAGCGGCAAGAGGAAGCAATCCGGAGTCGAAGTCCGTTGCGTATACACCGTCCTCGATAATGACGGTGTTCCGCCGCCGGCAGATTTCGACGATGGCCTGCCGGCGGGCGCCACCCATTGTGGCGGTGGTTGGATTGTGCAGGGTCGGCGTGACATAGACGGCCCGGTAGGGAACAGACGCCTCTTCGTCCAGGGTCGCGGCCAACGCGTCCGGCATCATGCCTTCTTCGTCAAGTTCTATTCCACGCAACCGATAGCCTCTATGGCGGGCCAGCGCAATGGCTCCGGGATAGGTCAGCCGTTCGGTGAGAATGACACCATCGAGCCCGCATGCGAAATCGAACGCCAACGAAATTGCCTGTTGTGCACCGGCTGTCGGGATGACCTGTCTCGGATCGACGGCAAGCGAAAAAGTCTCTAGCCAACGGGCCAGCAACCGTCGATGTTCCTCGTGACCCGCCAGCGGTGCGTAGAGGTTGAGGTGAGCGGTATCGATCTTGTGAGCGATCGTCGTGAGCGTGCGTGCCAGGAGCCGCTCTCCGATCATTGCGGGCGGCGTATTGATCGATAGATCGATGCGAGGGCCGGAACGCGCCGCTCTGGTCGCGACAAAGGTGCCGCGCCCCTTGACGCTACGCGTGAGCCCCTGCCTCCCCAGCATGGCATAAGCTTTCGTGACCGTACCGACGCCGATACCCAGTTTCCAAGCCAGATCCCGATGAGCAGGCAGCCGGTCGCCGCTCGTCAAGCGTCCCTCAAAAATATCTTCGCTCATTGCCTGCATCAAACGCTCAGCGGCATTCGCCGTACCGTCGGCCAATCGTGGCTGCCAGGGGGACCGTTTACGCATCCGTACCACCTCAATAGTGTATCGTGACACTTTAATGCTATTTTTGAAAGTGTGTCACGTTCTATATATCGCGTCAGAAGAAGGATACGGCAAATGTATAATTTCCCGGACGCGATCAATTCCGACCTTGGGCTGATACAGACTGTTGTTGCGCTGAGCATTTATACTATCGTCACATCGATCACACCGGGACCGAACAATATGATGGTGCTGGCTTCCGGTGTGAATTTCGGGATCCGGCGAACAGTGCCACACGTCCTGGGAATCAGCCTGGGATTCGCTGCGATGGTTATTGTCGTGGGAATGGGTTTGGGCGCAGTCTTCGATCTCTATCCCATGCTGAACGCTGTGTTACGCTGGGTTGGTGCAGCATATCTGGTCTATCTGGCTTACAAGATAGCCCGATCAGGCACGCCGGATAATTCCGACAGCAAAGCGGGCAAACCGTTGGGCTTTCTGGGAGCCGCAGCCTTCCAATGGGTTAACCCGAAGGCTTGGGTGATGGCTCTCGGCGCCGTTGCCGCCTATCTGCCGCCACACCCTTCTGTGGTATCGGTTCTGGCTATGGCAACACTTATGGCTTTGCTCAATGCCCCATGCGTTGGAATATGGGCGAGCTTCGGAGTCGGTCTTCGATCTTTCCTGACCAAACCCGCCCAGCTGAAGCTCTTCAACATCTCGATGGCCACGCTTTTGGTAGCGTCTCTTTATCCGATTGTGGTCAGGTCCTGATATTTCAGATCGCATTGAAGCCGTTTTACTTCATTAAAGCCACCAACAACCGAGCCAGCATAAAAGAAAGCAAAAGAACAAACGTCGAAGTGATGAGAATCCCTGTAAAATGTGCAATAAGCGCGCCCAAGGGGGTGAGCTTGTCAGCAAGGGGATCGAACAGTTTTTTCATCCAGTGTCACTCCGATTTCGTAGACAGTTCTACGAACGTGAGAATAAACGCCGGTCCATGATATGAGAAAGACGGACACTATTGTTTCAATGATAAGAAAACGTTATCTTTCGACATGAAATCGCTGGATATAGATGCTCTACAAGCCTTTGTGCTCGCAGCAGAAATGAAGAGCTTTACACGAGCTGCGGAAGCGCTCGATACCACGCAAGCGGCAGTCAGCCTGAAAATCAGGCGGATCGAAGACACTCTAGGTCGCAGATTGCTTGACCGTACACCTCGTCGTGTCGCACTATCGATGGACGGAGAGGCTTTTCTTCCACATGCCCGCGCGCTTCTTTGCAAGCATGAGGAGGCGGTGAGTTGCTTTGGCAGCGCTAGCCGCCGCCTCGTCGTTGGGATAAGCCATCATCTTGTTGGAAGTGACTTACCGCTTTTATTGAAACGCCTCAGTACCGCCCAACCCGGAATTATCCTGGAGTTGCACTTGTCATCCTCACGCAAAACCCTTGAGGAGTTCGATAACGGTGCGCTCGATGCAGCAATCATCCTTCAGCATGGCAATGGCCGCCGCGGTGGCGAGATAATTCATTCCGAAGAATTTGGCTGGATGGCATCCCCGGAATACAAGACGGGACCCAAGGAGCCCCTGCGACTTGCAACACAGCCGGAACCTTGCAGCGTAAGGGCCATGGCAATTGCTGCACTCGAACAAAGCCGTATTCCCTGGCAAACAGTTTTTGTTGGAGGAGGCGTTGCAACGATCGGCGCTGCGGTCGCGGCAGGGGTTGCAGTCGCAGCCATGGTACGGCGCGTCGCGCCATTAGGAACTCTCGACGTCACGCTGCCGCTCGGACTGCCTGAACTCCCCACGAGGGATGTTATTCTCTATTCGAATCTCGCCGATGACACAGCCCGGACCGCTCTACGTACCCTTGGCGCCGCTATTCGCACAACATCACGAAGCGGCTAATATACCGCCACATCTGAGCCTCGTGGAAATGTCCTGGACTTCCGATCATCTCGTTTCTATCAATACCGAAGCAACAATATCCGGATGTGAGATCATGGCGTCATGCGGAGCGTCAATCTCAACATAATGCCAACCGCCGCTTATCGCCCGTGATATTGAGCGAGCCAGAAATGTTCCGTCTGCCTCACGACAGCGAATATATGTTTTGTGAGGGACCATAAGCGGGTTGAGCGTCACCGGTTCGAAATAGCTTGCTACCGGATGTGGCGTCAGCTTCCCGTCAACCCATGCCTGATCAGCTTCCGTCACGCCGAACTCGGCGGAGCGAAGTGGTGGAATATGCCAGTTCCCGTCTTCAGAAACCTTGGCGGCATAGATGTCGATCAGGGACGGCGCGTGATCCAGCAATTTTTCACCGTCCTCCGGCAAGAAAGCATCCAGAAGCACGAGATGTGAGACCAGTTCTCCAAGGCGCCCCACGGCAGCCACCGCTGGGAAACCGCTATAGCTGTGCGCCACCAGAGTAACATCGCGACAACCGCTTGCGCGGACTTGCGAAACTATATCCTCTGTGTGAGTCGTCAGATCGATCTGCGCTGACAGGAGATCGGCACGCTCAGCAAGTCCCGACAAGGTTGGTGCAACGGCGGTGTGCCCCTCCGATCGAAGCCTGTCAACAAGCCGTTGCCAACACCAGCCGCCGTGCCATGCTCCATGGATAAGAACGAATGATGCCATTTCTAAATCAGCCCCAGTAACAGCGGTGAAATCCGGATTTTGCAATGTGCTTAGAGCAGACCATCTGCGATTTATCATCGCGATGCATCAATCACCCTCGCCAGGCATGCGGTACCGCTCGGAAACTCTCGTTCCATCCTTAAGTAAAGCGCAATTCCAAACAGAATAAAGATCATCACCATGCTCATGCGAACATGCCTTGACGCTGCTTTGATCCAGTTCTCCGATCGTTCTCAAAGCACCTGCAATCTTTTCATGACGGATCATGCAATCGCTGACTGATTCATATGTGGACTGGTTTTTCTCGCAGAATCGACCAGCCGCATCCTCCGTGCCATAAAAATGATCGACGACAATCAAGCCGATCAGAAAAAAGATAACAACAAAAACAAGCATCCGATGCAGCCTTTTTTCATGGCGCGTTTCCGCTCGGCCCACACCAGCAAAGCCATCAACGACAGTCTCGACAAGAGTTAGAAAGAAAGATTTCATGTAGTCTCTTGCCTGAATTTACGTTTCCGAGACATCGGGACTGAGAAATCTCCTGACCATCGTAGAGATGAGTTTTCTGCTCTCCTCGAAACTAATGCCGGGAACCATCAAGGGCAGCATCGGGGCAGCATCCACTATAGCGATCAACATGGCCGCGGTATCATCGGGATTGAGATCTGGATCGACCTTTCCACCCTCCTGACCAGATTTCAGTGTCTGCGCCAGCAACTGCCGTACGGATTTGGTATTATCTGCAAGGATATCGCGCACCCGATCATTACGCCCGGCCTCAGCCAGAAGTTCAAACAGAATACGGCAATGCGCCGTGTCGTCCCAGCTTGTCATGCTCCAGATTTCGGACAGCAGTATAGCCGCAACGTCTTTGCTATCCTGTCGGCGTTCGAAATAAGTATGAAGGGTTGAGAGGTACTCATTGGCCATCTGCTCAATGATGGCATCCTTGCTGGGGAAGTAGTGGTAGAGGTGGCCCGGACTCATCCCCGCTTCCTTGCAGATCATCGAGATCGAGGCGCCCTGCAGCCCATATCGCAGGAAGCAGCGGTGGGCGGCCTCCAATATCTCCTTCCTCTTTTCCTCATGCTGCTCCGGTACACGTACGCGGCCCATATAACCTCCTTAAATAGAGCGATTGATCGATCTATCTATCTTGACGAACTGTCGAACCTTTGAATAACTAGAATGGTCATTCAATCTATTATGGAAGACGCCGCTCGTCCAGTTCAATCGGACCGGCGCGATCGCTTCCGCTGAAAGTGGGGTATTATGAATAAAACCATCCTGTCGCTTAAAGCTGTCGTGGCATGGTTGCTTGCTGCCTTTTTCCTGTTTGGCGCATACGGCAACACCTTTCTTTCACCCGATAATGCCGCTGCCTATGCCCGGTGGGGCTATCCGGACTGGTTCCATTATCTGACCGCCCTTCTGGAGCTTTGCGCGGCGTTGCTTCTGGTCGGATACAGGACCCGCCTTTACGGCGCAGCTCTCGGTGCCATTGTAATGGCCGCGGCATCCCTGACCACACTCATCCATGGTGACTACGACCATTCCGCGGCGCCTATCATTGTATTTGCCGTTTCTCTCCTCGTGACCGCTCTCAACATGCCCGCGCGCGACAAGACCGCCTGAACCTTTACTCTCGGAGCTACGATGCCGTGTCGGCGATGTGGGGTCTCGGTACACTGTTCGGTCCGGCACTCGGCGGCGTTTTTGCCGAGTTTGGTCTGTGGCGCTGGGCTTATGGCGCTCTCGCGTTTGCGGCGCTTGCCTTCGCGATACTCGCTCAGCGTTCTTTCGGCGGCATGCAAGGTTCCGGGCATCGTACGGCTGTGCCCGTTGCTTCACTTGTTCCCCTCATCCTGGCAATCGTCTCTATCAGTCTCAGTTCAATCGTTCCAATTGGATGGCCTACTTTCACTATGGTAGGAGCAGGTTTGGTTCTTCTTACGCTGTTCGTCATCGTTGAGCGACGCTCCCGCGAGACGATCCTGCCACACATCACCTATCGACGCGGCAATTCGCTGAAATGGGTCTACATCACGGTTGCCACACTCAGTGCCGGTGTGATGGTCGAAACTTTCATTCCGCTGTTCGCACAGAAGATCGCCAGCCTTACGCCCCTTGTGGCCGGTCTTCTCGGCGCCGTCCTTTCTCTCGCCTGGGTCATCGCGCAATTGTTCGTCGTTTCTATTTCGTCGGATGCCGGCAAGCGGCGTGCCATCCGTCTGGGTCCACTCCTCCTGACGGGCGGCCTCATTGCCTACGGGCTACTGCAGGTCCCCGGAACCGATATTGCCATGGTCGCGATCTGGGCTGCCGTTCTGACCATCGCCGGCGCGGGCATCGGACTGGCATGGCCACTGCTCGGCGTCGCTGCCATGAGCGCTACAGATGATCCCGCGGAAGGAGCAAAAGCGGCAGCGGCTATTACCACTACTCAGCTCATTGCGTTCTCTATTACTTCGGCTCTTTCTGGAACGCTGATGGCCGCTGGGGGCGAAAACGTTATCGACGCTGCTCGTTATGTTATCCTGGGAATCGCACTCCTTACCCTGACTGGCATCCTCACAGCCGGTATCGCAACAAGGCGGTAAGCCTTGTGCCCTTCGCCGGTGGTTTCCGTCCGGCGGAGGGCTATTGTCATGAAATCACACCCCGTCTGACAATCTGGACGCCCGCTCGCAACAGCAGCCTCATCTCTAGCCAGACCGGGCGTTAATTATTGGTTTTTGTTGTAAAATTCGATTTATCTCAATGCTCAAACCCAATAGGAATGAAGACCGATGACGCAGAACAACAAGCGCATAATCTCCGATCCAGTTTTCTTAACACTTCTGATCGTCCTACTCATTAACGTGGTTTTCGGTGGCGCCCTCTGGCAAAAGCTCGCAGCTTCAAGCAGTCTCGGTCCCGGCTGGCCAGAATTGTTGCAGGGGATATCGGGCTTCCTCGTGTTGATCCTTCTACTCATAAGGGCACTTCAGCTCAGCAAACGGACAAATGTAGAATGAATGGCTCCTGCCCAGATTTCCCAGTGAAGCAAACGCATTCTTATCGATTTCTTCAGGTTCTAATTCTGTTATCATGAGACCCGAGGAATTGAGCCGGCATTGCCTCAGGCAAAATGCTCTCGCTGGGACGCTCATGGTTTCCTGATTGGGGCGCGGCCCACTGTAGGTGATGTCTGCCACAGATGCCCTGTCCGGTGCATCGACATTGAACTGCCAGGCGGAAGTGTCGTCGACCATGACCGATGAGTTGCCGCCGTAGGAAACAGGCCGACGCTAGCCGATCTACGCCTTCATTGCGTCTAGTCTGCCGAGAAGAACGATGTGGTTGGCGCAACGGGTGGTCTCTCCCCAATCGAGGACGCCATTATGAAGTTTACGATAACCAGTTCGTCCGTCAACCAGGCAGTCCAAATGCGGTCCGGCTTGCGATCACGCTCCACTCAATCGCCGTTATTTGTCCCGGAATTTTAGGAAAATCCGCCGCAATACTCTTCTAGTTTCAACCGTTTTATCGAAGGACAGAGCAAAACTGCATTGAGATTTTTCTGCATCCTGCTATTGAATATCTGGGCTTATATGGTCCTAGCGAGTTTGATTACCAGACTCGCATCGCAATGCCCCACCATGGACCTGCATTGCTTCCGCGTCGCTAGAAGACGTTCCTAAACTTCCCAATCCATTTTGCTCCGGTGCCACGAATCCGCTCGCGAATATCGTGCGCCGGTTTTCTTCCAGCTTTATTACTCAAGGAGGACAATCGTGCCCTCACGATTCCTTTTACCTGCCCTTGCTCTCACGGTCTTCTTTGTCGGAGCAACCGAGTTCATGCTTTCGACAATGCTTTCGCCTTTGGCAACCGCCTTCGATACGACACCGGCACACGCCTCCTGGCTCGTGTCCAGCTACGCCCTCTCCTATGCCGTTGCGGCGCCGATCTTCGGCTTTCTGTCTGATCGTATCGACCGCCGCCGCCTCCTGCTGGTCTCGCTTGTTCTGTTCACGATCGATGGGCTCGCATTAACGGTAGCACCCAGTTTCGGCGCTGCAATCGCGTTGCGGATATTCGGCGGCTTGGCATCGGCGGCGCTCATCCCCACAGCCTTTGCGTTGGTGGCCGACATTATCCACGCGCGTCGGCAATCCGCAGCCATGGGCGCGGTCATGGTCGGAATGACGACCGGAATTGTGGCTGGCCCCGTGATTGCAGGCATCCTGACGGAAGCGTTCGATTGGCGCGCACCCTTCCTTACGACTGCTGCCGGGTGCTTGACGACATTCGCCGTTGCCCGGCGTGCAATCCCGAAAAGCAAAGCCCACCATTCCGAAACAAACAGGCGGCAACTTGGCTGGATCGCAGAGGGAAGCATTACACGCCCTTTGGTCGCTAAAGGACTTTGGAACGGCACGGCCGTCGCAGGCTTCCTGCTCGCCGGCGAGGTGCTACGACAGCGTCATGGCCTCAGCGTCGGAATCGTTGGCATCTCAGTCTCAGCATTCGGCCTAGGACTTCTGCTCGGCAATCTCGGGGTCGGACGGGCTGTCCGCCTCTTTCGAGGAGACGAACGAACGCTCATGGCCGCGTTGCTATTCCTGATCATGGCGATTGGCACGTTCATGATCGCGCCATTGCCGCTGGAGGGTGGACTGGCGTGCCTTACCGTTTGGGGCTTTGCGCTCGGACTTGCCGCACCGACCAGCACTTCAATGCTCGCCACTCGAAGCGAAGACGACAAAGGTCAGGTGCTGGCGGTTTCGGAAAGCCTCAATAATCTGACTATTCTCGCGGTTCTGCCCGTCGCGGCGATGCAGCTTGAAATCGCAGGATCGGCCCGAACTATGCTGGTGTTTGGCGTCACCTTGGCTATTGCGGTGATTTTGACCATCGCAGACAGACACATCATGGATTCGCAGAAGCCCTAATGCCTGTTACTGTGAAGTTTTGAGAGTTTTGTGACAACTCACAAGGCCCCCTTATACGAGACATTGATTATCGACGACTCGAACAACCATCCGTCCTTTCAAACCAGAAGATGCAAGCGAGGTTTTCGCTTGCATCTCTCCAGAAATCACCCGGTTTATGGCTTGGGAACCACCACCACCCGAAGAGGTTGCGCCGATGCATGGCGCTCTTGGCTTCCCGCGATTGAAGAGAGGCTTGAGCTACATTTTGTCGCCCGTCATCGGGACGACGGACGACTCCTGGCATCGTCGGAGTATATGCCCTTCAGTCCAAAACGCGCCGCTCGCGCCCATATGGCCGCCGGCCGAGAGAGCTGCTACAGCGAGGACGATACCCCCGAGCGCTTGCTTATCAAGGAACACCCGGACGGACGCCGCGAATTGGCAGGGGTTGAGGAAGCCGATGATACCGTCACCAGTGGGCGGACTTTCCGTTCTGGAGGAAATTCCAGCGGCAGATCAAAGTTCGTTTCGGTTTCGGAAAGTCCATAGCACGTCCTGTCGCTTGGATCACTCAAACCAACCATCAATGTCGCTAAGTTACGACGAGCTCGAAAGCCTCCGAGATTCACGGCAGTATCGAGCAATGTTCCCTGACCACTCAGCGCGGGCTGTGCCCTTCATGAGCTTGCCTCCTCACCGATTGGTTGACCGATATGGTCGCGAAGCCTTCAAGATATCTGCCGGTGACGGAATGCTCTCGTGAGGTGTGAGCAGGCCATCATATAGTTCAGGCCGACGGTTGCGCTCGAAATTAAACTCCTCCATCTTGCCATTAACACAATCGTCCAAATCGCAATCCGCGAACGCTATCTCATCATCCAGCCCGGTTGTCTCGGCGATAACGCGACCATCCGGATGTATGATGCATGATCCCCCCATCAGGTCGACACCATCTTCCTTGCCGGCTTTGGCGACACCCACGACGAACGTAGAGTTTTGGTAAGCGCCTGCCTGCATACACAGCCTACTCTGAAACATGCGCAGTTCGGGGGATTGCTTTGCTCGTGGATTATAAATTGGTGTCGTATATCCCAGCGTGATCAGCTCAACTCCTTGCAGGCCCATCATGCGATAGGTTTCGGGCCACCTACGGTCATTGCAAATGCACATGCCTATCCGACCGCCGAAGGCATCTACCACTGGGAAGCCTAGATTGCCGACCTCGAAATAGTATTTTTCGAGATTCTGGAACGGGTCGTCGGGTCGATGATCGGTATGCCCCGGCAGATGCACTTTTCGATACTTGGATACAATTCGGCCATCCCTGTCGACAAGGATCTGGGTGTTGTAACGATGCGTATTCTCACCCTCATTCGCAATCTCTGCATAACCAAGGCTGAAGCCAATGCGGCGACGTTTGGCATGATCAAACAATGGCTGCACATCCGTGCTCGGCATGATGTGCTCGTAAAAACCGTCCGCGTCGGAAATATTGAGAAGATACGATCTGGGAAAAAAGGTCGACAGTGCCAGTTCCGGAAAGACCGCTATATCGCACCCTTTATCCGCCGCCTGATCAAGGAGAGCCAATAACCGACCAACTGTTTCAGTCTGGGGCTCGCCGGAATTGACCGGGCCCATTTGTGCTGCTGCAATCCTAAGGACACGCGTCATTCTACTTGCTCCGTTGTAGGGCTATGATCGTGACTTGAATTATCTGCTATTCGAAGCTCATGGGTTTCTGTGCGACCGGAGAGATCGTTCTGCACATCACCTGTGCCCGCTGCTTTCATTCGCCTCTTGTTCTCTATATAGAATTATATTCTGTATAGGAAATATTAGAATCTTCGGATGTTTTTCTGTCAAGAGACTTTTCGTTTTCAACAACGATGACGATTACAAACAAAGCTCATCAGCCGAAATGTCACATTAGAGCACTTTTCACACCTCGCATGCATTACTGGACCACCCCATGCCTTGACGATGCCGGAGCGGGAACACAAAAATGCTGGCGCATGCCCGATGAGATTGCGGCACTTATATTATGTCCAGCCGAAGTGACCTTGGAATTTCGCTCGTTTACTTGACGAAATCGCACGGCAGACGAGCCAGGGTCTGTTGATGGATATGCTGCACAGCCCGCCTCATCGCAGCTGCCACGTCATCCTCAAGCGCACTCATAACGTCCATTGGTGCCGGGCAGTTGATTATAAACTCCACATCGCCATTCTTGCCGAAAATTGGTAACGCAAGCGCCATCAGTCCGTCCGTAAACTCAGAGCAGCTTCTTGCATACCCCCGCAGGCGCGTCGCTTGCAGTTCAGCAAAGACATCAATTTCCGTCATCAACGATGAAGTAGTGTACTGGACCGGTACCCAATCTTCGAACCAGTCCCGGATCTTTTCCTCCGGCATCCAGGCCAGATAGGCACGCATCTGTGCAGAGGCATCTCGCGGATATCGAAATCCGATCGGTAGAGAGACCTCCATACGCATCGGTTCATGAATCTTGTCAACGAGCATAAATGTATGGTCTGGCATGGGTTGCGAAACCACACATGGAAGGTGAAAGGCAGACACCAAAGCAGAAATTTCGGTCCGGATGATCTCGATCGTTGGAACCGCCAGCAGCTTCGACACGCTGCCGAGAAGCCCAGGATGCAGGGTATACGTCTTTGCGCGCTCATCAAACCGCAGCCAGCCATGGTGCTGAAGAGTCTTCAGGATCGAATGGCAATGGCTCTTGGTAATCTCCAACGCAGAGGAGATATTGGCAAGTGTTGTCTGCTCGCCCGGCTGCCAGTTCAAATATTCTATGACCGCGATAGCCTTGTCCAGAGCCGGCACCAGACCGAGGCCCAGCTTGCGCCTTCCGCCGGGATTGGCTGTGACTATCCAGTGGCTACCGTCGTGGCTGAGCTCTTCAGGCGCCTGCGAAGGAGAACCTGGTCCAGTGGCCACAGGTGATCTCGAAGATGTCATGCTGAGAACCTTGAAGACGAGATAGATATTTGACGTTCACAACCCGAACAACACTGATCGAACGCCGACGCTATTCAGCATTCTACCTAAAATACGATATTCTACATAAAGAATTTTAGTATCATCGACCAAATTTTTCTCAACGGCCATCCCAACAGATGCGGCATTGCTACCGCGGAACTGATCCACGCATTCCATCCTCGAAATAACAGCCTCACGTTCGCGTTACCGCAAGGGCCTTTTCACCTTCATTGTTGATTAATTCATTCAAATGAATTAATGGAACCACGTCAATCTTTATTCCACGAGGAACCCATGAACCGCCGTGATCTCTTAGGAATGTCTGCAGCAGCTGCGTTAAGCGGTTTGCAAACCGCGAACGCAACTTCTCATTCGTCGCCTTCACCAGAAAATTCATTACCTTCCTACCTTCAAGATGCACCGCGTCTTTCGCTTTCCGAACGCGACAGACGCTGGAACATCGCTCGCAAGATTATGAATGTGGCTGGCGTCGATGGCCTCATCGTTTACGGTGATCGGGAATCCTCCGCGCCGGCACCTTTCTCTCCCGATAGCTATTTCACCAATGACCGATTGGGCTCTATCGTCATATTCAAGGGCGATGAGCCGCCAATAGTGCTTGCCTTCGCACCGATGGCCGTCTCGGACCATATGCAGGCCCGGCTTCGAGGTGATCAGCAGTGGCTTGAACCGGAACAGATTTTTGTGGGCAAAAACGGCGCCCATCTCGTCTCAATCCTTAACCGCATCGGGCTGACCGGGAAGATTGGAGTGATCGGCCTCGAGCCATACCCGCCCTTTTATTTCGACGGTGCAATTCCGTACGGTATCTGGAGCGCAGTAAAGGAGGCGTTTCCCAAGGCAGAGTTTAAGCCGGTATACCGCGAATATTTCATGCTTACAGCAGCACACAGCCAAGAGGAACTGTTCCTTATTCGCCATGCTGCCGGGATTGGGGAGAAGATGTGTGAAGCGATGAGAGTTGCGACCCGGCCCGGTGTAAATGAAGCGGATATTGTGGCAGCAACAACTGCAGAATGTTTGCGTAATGCAGGTTTCACCGCCGAAATACTCTTTGGATCCGGCCGGGAATTCATAGGATGGGGACCCGCTGCCTGGACCTATAGGGCTCAACCACCAAGAATGATCGAAGAAGGGGACGTGGTACTTGCTGAGGTTTTTGCGTTCTATGGAATGTATGAAACGCAGCACCAGCCCGCGATTACTGTCGGCAAGGCACATCCCGACTTTGAGCGCGCCGCCGCCGTTGCCAGAGCCTGTTATGAAGAAGGACTGAAATCATTGCGCCCGGGGCGGACATTCGGAGAGGTTGTGGACATTATGGAAGCGCCCCTGCTTGCATCAGGCGGATGGCACGTTCATCCGCTCATCCACAGCATCAACCCTTACGGGCCGATCGGTTTTGGTTCCGCACCCGGTCCGGAGTCACTCCCAGAAGCTGCAGCCTACGGGTCTATAGGGCGCCTTCCGACAACATGGCGAGACCTGCCGTTACAGGAAGGAATGTCTTTCGCTTTCGAGACCAATTGCGCATTTGACAGACATTTAGCGAACCTGGGCGGTACGGTACTTGTAGGCAAAGATGGCGGTATCGAGCTCAACCAGAATTCGACCAATGTAATGAGAGCAGGTTGACACACCACGGGCAGATAGTCGTATTACGACTATCTGCCCTTAATCTCTTGAAATCACTATCCATGAACAAATCCGACACGGTTCTATCCAACTCCTCTGAAGCCACGCGTGCGCGATTGATCGAGGCTGGGCTGCATTTGTTTGCCGAGTTTGGCGTCGAGGGTGTGCGCACACGCGTTCTGGCGGAAACGGCCGGTGTCAATCAATCTGCCATACCCTATCATTTTGGCGGCAAGGAAGGCGTGTATCGAGCTGTGATTGATGAAATCACCAAGGAAATTGCGGAAGGGTTGGCGCAGACTGGACTATTGATGTCGTCGCCGAATGAAATCAGTAACACGACTGAAGAAGAATGCGAGAATAGCTTACGCTCCCTGATCCATGCCTTTACTCTTATAATTTTGTCGCCAGGCCGTGCCATTGACCGCACCGCCCTGATTGTCAGGGAGCAGCTCAAGCCGACAGAGAATTTCAATACACTTTTCAAAGGGTTCATCGAACCATTACACACGACAATCAGCGCCACGATTGCCCGATTGAATAATACTCAAGCTGATGATCCGGTAACGATCATTAAAACTCACGCCCTAATCGGACAGGTCTTGTCGTTTGTCGTCGCTCAACAAACTTTCTTGACGCGGACCCAAAGCGTGCAACTGACACAGCAAAGCGTGCAGGAAATTGCATCGGTAATCTCAAACATGTCGCTAAGCGCCGCGAAATCCGACCGACCGAAAGAGATTTCTCCCATTTGATCGATTTCTTTTGAGAGGAACCGCCCGACTTTCAATCATTTACATGAACTAACGAAAAAACTCCGCGAGACCATGGTAAGCAACGACACACCGAGGCCGCGGCATTGTAGATCAAAACGATGAGTTCACGACCATAGGGATCAACGCCGTTGTATTCCGACGTGGCCAGACTTACGGAACTGTTATTTGCGATCAGGAACGTCGGAGACCGTTTTCCTGGTTGGTGGACCTTTTGTCCATCTTTAGGATAGTACGTCACAATCGTAGTCGAGGACCAGTCTTATAGAGACGCTAACGGCCTTATTTCGTTTTGCTGGGCCGCCGACCATAAATGGATATGATTGACAATATCTTGGGGAGCTGTCGGTAGTGCTTTGTTTGGAATTACCGCGACAGTGCCTTGAAAAACCAGGACCAGATTGTCTGGCTGCAAGATCGCATGATGGTACATCGCCCAACTCAACTCGATCGTATAAATTCGTGTGACCTGTCTGAAGCCCGTTGGTCCAATTTTGACATCGAAGTGAGGAGAGAAGGCAAGCTCCTGTTCGATATTCCAGTGTGCTATGGTTTCGCTATATTCGCGATTTGACTTTTTCGAGCCGATCCACAGGACAAGCCATACAGCAATTGCGACAAGAGGCGCAGGCGTCAGTATCCAATATTCAAGGCTGGCCCGTGCCCCGGGGATAAATGCCAACGCTACAGAACAAATGAGGCCGGCAACAACGGCGGACCAAAAGGAAAGGTTCGTTCTGATCCACCAGAAATGCCGATCCCACGACCGGTCGAACATCATCCGGTAATTTTGATAGGCCTGATGTTCAAAGCCCAGAACATAGTCCGGTATCTGATCCACGTTCGGCGCATAGGTTATAGTAATGCTACGATCTTCAGCCATTCTCACCGTCTCTCTATCTCGTTGGGGCAATGGCACATTCGACGAAGAAAAAGCATTGAACTTCAGCATCTTAAGGAAGTGTAAGGTTCCACAACATGATCATTTCCTAGAAACTGCTGTGATTGCGCCCCTTTTGAGTGATTCGTTTAATCAGTTCCGGTGTTGCCGGATATGCGATCACGTCGCGAATTTTTTTTCGATGTTCTGAGGCCGGGAAAGGCCATCCATGTCCTTTTGATCATGCCCTGCGGACGCTTCAGAAAAAGAGCAAGCTGCTCCTCGCGACTGTATAGTTCCTCAACTATCGTTGAGGTCAATAATGATTTCAGAATCTCATGAATCGCGGTGTGATCGGCGGCAGGAAACCTCATAGACGTATGATAGGGTTACAAACCAAAGGGCCGCACATTGGATGTCACATTCTGTATGCATGTTTCCGCCGACCGCGGTGCTTAGACCTTCTTGGGAGATTCGGCGTTCAACAATACAAGCAAGCAATTCGCGCGGCTACGAGTCAAACTGAACCGCTCGAATTGCTCTCATATCCATATGCCACGGCCACCGCTAGGCACTGTCTGAATGGTTGACAAAAGCGCTCAGCACGGCCTGCACCCACGATCAACTTCTTTCTTCCGGCACTTCCTGCCTAAGCCTCGGCCCATTGGCGAGTCTGTGACCGAGCGCTACAAGGAATTTATCATAGCGCTCACCACCCTTGGCACGGGCTGCGGCTTGGACCGTATCCGGAAGCGATGCCGTTGAAGTCAGCCAGAAGCGAATGAACAGGGCAAAAGCTTCGTTGACGATACCAACGTCCCGTTCGAGCCGCTGAATCCTGCGGTCGATCCGGTCAAGCCGTTTGCCGATGGCTGCCTCCTTCCGTTCATCAGCATCGGGAGAAAGAAACGACGCAATGGCCGCTTCGGCAATCAAGGAATCCGATTGCCCCCGCCGCCCCGCGAAATCTGCAAGGCGGCGCTTCAGATCAGGATCTAGATAGACGGAAAGGCGCTGTTTCTTGTCGGGGCTTGGGGGCATGGCTTACAACTCCATCTCGTCGCCGGGGTCCATCGAAACCTGCCGTGCGACCCGACGCATGTTACGGGCAAGCGCCTGATTGGGGATGGCATCGCGTTCTGGCTCTTCCATGTCGGGATCAAACTCGTTGACAGATGACTTTACTGGTTCGGGCGCTATGTCTTTGTGATGCTCCAGACCAGGTTCGCGCCGCAGGCCGGCATTGGCCGAATCGTCGTCCTGTTTAGTGGTGTCGGCCTTCACAGGCTGGCCATTGACCATACCACTGCTCCTGCTGTCCAGCAGAGCCCGGATCGGCTTCAACGCCGACCAGTCATCCGCCTTCGTTGCGAATCCGGCATTCGGGTTCGGGGCTGAAAGCACTCGTTCCATGAATCGGGCATCGTCAAAGTATCGCGCTTTCTTCGTGCGGATCGGTGGTATGCCGGCAACCATGACAATCTCATCGTCGGGCGGGAGCTGCATGATTTCGCCGGGAGTAAGTAGCGGCCGCGCCGTCTCGGACCGCGACACCATTATATGAGATAGCCATGGGGCAAGCCGGTGCCCGGCATAGTTCTGCATGGCGCGCATTTCGGTCGCCGTGCCAAGCGAGTCCGACACTCTTTTCGCGGTCCTCTCGTCATTGCTGGCGAAGCTCACCCTGACATGGCAATTGTCGAGGATGGAATTATTCGCGCCATACGCCTTCTCAATCTGGTTCAAGGACTGCGCAATCAGGAACGCCTTGATCTGATAACCCGCCATGAAGGCAAGCGCGCTCTCGAAAAAGTCGAGCCTGCCGAGCGCCGGAAACTCGTCGAGCATCATCAGCAGCCGGTGGCGACGATCCTTCGCATGCAGGTCTTCCGTCAATCGCCGGCCGATCTGGTTGAGGACAAGACGCACGAGCGGTTTGGTTCTGGAAATGTCGGATGGCGGCACGACCAGATAAAGGGTCGTCGGCCGCTCGTCGCTGACAAGATCGGCAATGCGCCAGTCGCATCGGCTGGTAACGGTGGCCACTACGGGATCGCGATAAAGACCCAGGAAGGACATGGCAGTGCTCAAAACGCCGGAACGCTCATTATCGGATTTGTTCAGCAGTTCGCGGGCGGCGCTGGCGACAACCGGGTGCGGTCCCTTCTCTCCAAGGTGCGGCGTGGTCATCATGGCGGACAGCGTAGATTCGATCGGGCGGCGCGGATCTGAGAGGAAGGCGGCGACACCGGCCAGGGTCTTGTCTTTCTCCGCATAGAGGACATGCAGGATCGCGCCGACAAGGAGTGAATGGCTGGTTTTCTCCCAATGGCTCCGCTTTTCCAGCGAGCCTTCAGGATCAACGAGCACATCGGCGACATTCTGCACGTCGCGAACCTCCCATTCTCCTTTGCGCACCTCCAGCAGAGGATTGTAGGCGGAAGAAGCCGAATTGGTGGGATCGAACAGCAGCACACGGCCATGCTTTGCCCTGAAACCGGACGTCAGTTCCCAATTCTCGCCCTTGATGTCATGGACAATGGCCGATCCCGACCAGGTCAACAACGTGGGCACGACAAGACCGATCCCCTTGCCGGATCGGGTGGGGGCAAAGCAAAGCGTATGCTCCGCACCATCATGCCGGAGATAGTCGCTTCCGTAACGGCCAAGCACCACGCCATCGGCACCAAGCAGGCCTGCCTTTTCGACTTCCTCGCGCTCGGCCCAGCGGGCGGAGCCGAATGTCTTGACGTCCTTTTCCTCCCGCGCCCGCCAGATCGACATGAAGATGGCGACCGCGATGGCGATCAGGCCGCCCGATGCTGCTATGGCTCCGCCTTCGAGAAAGACGGCCGGCGCATAGGCGTCGTAGAAATACCACCACCAAAACAGGGCGGGCGGTGGATAGATGGGCTGGCCTACAAACTCGAACCAGGGCGAGCCAAGCTGCGGCTGGAAGCCAAGCCGCCATGCAGTCCATTGTGTTGCGCTCCAGACCGCAGTCAGCACGATAAGCAGAACAATGGTGATCTGCCCCCAAAGCACGCGCGTAGCCGACAAGATAGTAACTCCCTTCCGAACATGGTTTCATGTGCAGGGAAAAGGAGTTTCCCAAATGATTTCAACGCCATTGATCACGTGTATCGTAGGCTGGCGAAAGCCATCGAAAAAATACTTGCGCATTGCGGTGTGTTATCCTTGGCTTTCTCACAAGCCCAGCCCGCGCTTGCGGCCGAAACTCCAGTCTACACCACCGTCAGCGCGGGCCACACCGGATATGTGCTGGCCGATATGTTTTTCGACGGAAGGCGTCCACGGCACGAGGCTGAAGCCGAGACCATCATCGACCATCGCGAAGCGACCGGACGCCAGGGTGAAACGCCGGCTGTAGGTGCCGGCGACATATTCCCCGGCGGCCGCTTCGCGAAATGGCATGTTCATTTCTTGCGAGAGCTTTTCGCCGAGTGCGTCCAGTTCACGTTCGCGGAGGGTGCTGAGAAGATTGCGGGCGAAGATAACCCGCCCCCCCTCGCGCCGTGCCAGCCTCTCTTCGATCAGATGTTCGGCCCTCGCCTCCATCGCCTGTTGCACCTCCAGCCCGAAGCCGCCGCCGAGATCGACGGAAACGCGGGCGACAAGCTGGCGGTCGAGCCATGTGGCGCCGTCGGCCGTGGTCTGAGCCTCAAGGGAGAGATCGGAACGAACGGCCAGCGCGACGCGGCGCTCGCCACGGGCATCCTCGAAAGAGCGCAGTTCGACAATGGAACCCGGCGCACTGTCCCCCGCTGCTTCAATATCGGGAAGGCGGATATGGTGGGTGTGGCCGTCCACGCCGTCGACCACCGCGAAGGCCGTGCCGCGCAACTCGTCGTCCAGGCCGCGCTCGACCAGCCGGCCGATGACCGGCTCGCCCTGCGCCTCGCCGGACAGCACGTAATCGGCAGCGCCTCGCTCGATGCCCTGCTCCGTCAAGGCCCGGTGCATCCGCTTAATGATGTCGCCGCGTAGCCCAAGCTCGCGCAAGGTGGCTTCGGCCTCGCCGGATATGCTCCATTGGCAGGGACCGACGCTTTCAGCCAGGCCGAGGTGTTCGAGGTGACGAAGCCGGCCGACTTTCTGGATCGAATAATCGTCGGCCTGCTTATCCGGAGACGGAGCAACGTCGATGATACCCTGCTCGTTGGCGTCACGGAGAAGCTGGCGATCAAGCTGTGTCCAGCGGTCCGCCTCTATCTGTCGTTCCAGCGAACGGCGTATGTCCAATTCGGTGCGCGGTCCCAATTCCAGCGTCACGAGATCCTGCGCCCGGTCGCGCAATCCGCTCTTGATATAGTCGCGGTCGATCACGAGGTCTTGCCCGTCATCAGTGCGGCCGCGCACGATGACATGCACATGGGGATTGTCGGTGTTCCAGTGATCGACGCCCGCCCATTCGAGTTTCGTGCCGAGATCCTTTTCCGCCTGCGCCATCAGCTCGCGCGTGAACCGCTTCAGGTCTTCCATATCGGCGGCATCTTCCGGCGAGACGATGAACCGGAAATGATGCCGGTCGTCCTTGCACTGATCGGCAAATTCCTTTGCGTCGGCATTGTCGGTTTCGGGACCGAACATGCAGGCTTTTTCGTGTTGCTCCCCATTGCTCACTTCGTTCGCGGCGCGGGTGACGCCATCACGACGAAGATAGTTGAGGTGACGGGCAAGCGGGCCACGGTCGCCCTTGTTGCGGACAATACGGGCCTTCACCGTGCAGAAACGGGTGCGGTTGGTGATAAGACGATTGGCGCGAACGCTTGCCACGCGGCCACGAGCAAAGCTCGGTCCACGGCCCTTGCCGGACGTGATCTTGCCGGCGCGCGAAACATGCCCGCCGGCCTTCTGCGCGGCGGCGAGCGCCTGAGCGACGAACGGCCGTGCCCGCTGGGCCTTGCTGGAGCGGATGCGTCCAGGCCGGACGCGAAAATCATCGTCCCGGCTCATGGGGTCACTCGCTGCGAGGTGCAGGTTTCATTGAAAATATTCGATAAATTCAGGGTGCGCACATCGCACCTATGGCCCGCGATGTGCGGAAAGCCGGAAAAAAGCCAATCAAAACAACCGACCATCCAAGCCGCGATGTGCGGCCTTTTATCTTGCCTTAAATCGGACGTCGCCGCCGCTCCTCCTCGCCATCCCGCATGAGCTACGATGACGCTCGTTAGACCACCCGGCACCACGAAATTCATGGACGTGCCTCCTGCGCCTGAGACCGACGCACGAACAGGCCATCGGACGGCGGTGCGAGCGCCGAAAGATCGGTGATCCTGCCGGTGTCAGCTGTGTTGCCGTCGCCAGCGGGAACCGCTGCGCGGGCGATGAAGAGCGGCGCGGCGGACCATTCGGAGCGCGTGGGACGATCCGCCGTGCGATAAGCAACGGCGGCGTCCGCGTCGATCTGCGGGATGATCTTCGCCATGTAGACGACCGTCTCGGCGGGCAACGGATCACCAGTGACAAGGTGCTTTTCGTAGCGGCCGGGACCGGCATTGTAAGCAGCGAGGAAGCCGGGCGAACCGTAGAGATCATGCAGTTCCGCGATATAGGCAGCGCCCGCCAGAATGTTATCGCGAGGATCATAGGGATCGTCGCCAAGGCCTTGTTTGGAGCGCAGTTCCTGCCATGTGGCGGGCATGATCTGCATCAGGCCCATCGCGCCTTTTGGCGAGATGGCGTGCGGATCATGATCGCTCTCGGCCTGCATGACGGCGCGTATCCAGCGTTCGGGAATGGCGAAGCGCTTGGCTGCTTCTGCGATATGATCGGCCAACGGATCGGGCGATGCAACGGCGGCCGTGCGCACTGTCACCAGCGGACCGGCCATTGCCGCGCATGGCAGCGTGACGATCATGGTGCCTGCGATCAGCAGAGCCATGATCGCGGATAAGGCGGCGCGAGGTCCGCCGTCCCGATTGCCCATCAGCCTGCCATCGTGCTCGCTCTGGTCAAGGGCAAGGCTTCGCCGCCGGCCAACATTTTCCGGACGGGCATCGTCGCAAGACGTGTCCGTTCTCCGGAAAACAGGCCGTCGCCCTTGACCGCCGCTGCGCGCGACGGCCGCCCGATGGGCGATCGGGTCGAGGGGAGTGATCGGCGTTCGATCGATCAAGGGGAGTGAGCCTGAAAGTTCGCGGGAAGGATGGCAGGGCATGACGGTCAGGCCTGTTCGTCGCGCCGCGTCTTGCGGGTCCAGTGAAGATTCCAGACGTCCTTCTTGGTGTCGGACTCGAACATGCGGGCGCGGATCGGTTCGACGAAGGAAGGATCGTCTATGGCGACGGAGAGATACGCGCCTGCGCGCTCGCCGGTTCGGTCCCATGCCGTGCCGACTTCGAGGCCATCGGCAAAAATACGATGGTTCGGCGCATTCTCGGCATCCGTCTCATCGATGGGAAGGATGGTCACCTCGGCGTCGAGGGTAAGCGTGCGGATGCGGCCGAAGAAGCCATCATTGTTGCGGGTGAAGGTGCCTATCTTGGCCATAGCGGTAAACCTCATTCGGTTAGAGAAGCGAGCCGTTCACGGCTCGTCGGAAACCGGCTCGCGGAAGGTTTCCGCGGCCGGATCGAGATCGTCGGCGGTCCAGAGCGGGATTGCCCGACCGACGACGGTTGTCAGGGGAAGCGGTCCGAAATAGCGGCTGTCGAAGCTGTCGGGACTGTCCCAGTTCATGAAGAAGGCTTCGCCGACGCGAAGGGTCCGGCAGCCTTGCCAGACGGGCAGCGGACGGCCTTGGCCGTCGCGCTCGCGGGCCTGCCCGTAGGTCATGCCGTAGGTGGTAATCTCCGCGCCGTTGCGGCAGACGGTCGTTCCGGAAAGCGCCAGCACGCGCTTGAGGAGCGGCAGGCCGCGCGGCAGATAGCGGCGCTCGTCAAGGAAGCCGGCCAGATCGTCGGGCGGCATCACGACCGCAAGGTCGGTGACGTCCAGACGGTCGCCTTCTACCATATCCAGCGAAACGATCCGGTAGAGGCCGACCGGCACGCTGGCCGATGCGTTCCAGATCACGCGGATAGCGGGCGGATTCCAGACCGGCAGCACGATCAGTGCCGTGCTGGCCAGCATTGCGAGGAACGTCATGCGACGGGCGGTCATGGCTGAAACTCCCGACGCAGCAACCATGCGCGATGCTGTTCGCGGCCGTAGACTCGGAATGGCTCGTTGACGGTGAGACGGTTGTGAATGTGCCGCCAGTGATCGGGCGCGACGTCCGCCGGGTCGATGCCACTCCGCTCAATCGCTTCGATGACATGCAGCACCTTTTCGACCTTCGGCCAGCCATGAGTACGCAGCAGGATTTTCCCGCCGGGATAGACCATTGGTACTGTCTGGTAATTCTCACCGGGGGCGACCGCGCGCAGAATGTCAATGCGGGAAACAACGGTACCGTAATCGTTCGCAGCCCATCTGACTAAGGCAAAGACTGCGCCGGGATCGAAGCTAACCATACGGTGATGACGGTCAATGCGCTGTTCTTCAGCAATCCGGCCGAAGTGGATGCGCTGCTCGATACGGTTCGCTATCCACGTCAGTTGGACCTGCGTTCGGGGAGAGGTAGCGCCTACCCTCATCGGTGCCCTCCTCCACAACAGCTATTTTTGACGGGTTGCGTTAGGAAGAATCCGAAGGATTCTATGTTAGGTAAGTTAGCAGAGCCAGAATCCTGTTTTGGATTCATGGAGATACAGGCCGTCAGCGTTCCCGATAGTACGGCAATCGCGTTCCCGATAGTACGGGTTGCAGCGTTCCTGATAGTACGGGCCTGTCCACACCTTATCCATCGGCCAAAGCCGCAAGCTGAACCAATCATTGCCTGCCCCCTGCTCGCTTACGAGGTACAATGATTTTCTTCGGCGCCTGGGGACGAAACGTTAGCCGTTGTCTGCCATCAGGGTCTTCGGCAAGCGCGAGGTGATAGCCCGGAAGCGGCTGGCGCTCGACAATGGTGCGCAGTTCGAAACGGAACCGCCGGAAAGGAGATAGGCTACCGGATTTGAGGTACAGGTGTTCTAGATCGAAGCTCCAGCCCCATGTCTGGCTTCCGCCGTGCTTGCGCACGAGACGGTAAAGCCAGCGTTCAAGACCGCCCATCAGATCGAAATAGGCGCGGTCGATAGTAAGGATCAGGGCGTCGTCAATGACGCCGGCATAGAACCAGTCCGCCAGGATAAGTTCTATGCCGAGCGGCCGGCCGGTTGCATCCAGTTGTTCTTTCCATTCTGCGATCCATGAGAAGCGATGCCGCCACCGCTCCGATAGCTGGCGGACCGACGTGACAACGGTTGTCGATTGAAGGCGGTCCAATGCCGCTTTCAATCGACCGTAGTTCAGGCCGGAATCGGTACGACCGATGAAGGAGAGGATTTCGTATGGCGTGGCAAACATGAAACGCGAAGTCTGCAAGCCATTGTCACGGGCCTGAACGATCTGCGACGCCGCCCATATCAGAATGTCAGCGTCCCAGATTGTCGCCATACCGTGTTCGGCCGTCGCTTCGACACGGATCGATATGTCCCCCATGCGGAAGTCGATCGGCGTCACCCGCCGCGACTTGGCGAGTGAGAAAAACGGCCACGCCATGAGATCCTGCGCATCGCGGGCGGCGATGTCGCCGCCACATGGCCTGAACAGTTCAAGCTGCTGACCCTGATATATCCGGTGCGAAGACATGACGGCGTCCGGTCAGCACGCGGCGTCAGCAGCAAGGTCAGTGGCTGGGTCGGTGTCCATCACCTGCAACAGTCGGGGTGGTGCGACTTCGGACGTCGATAGTCGGGCAGCGGCATCAATCCATGCCTGAAGATCGGTGACGGTGTAGACGACACGACCGCCGAGCTTGCGATAGATCGGACCGGTTCCGTCACAACGGTGCTTTTCCAGCGTCCGGGGAGAGAGGCCGAGAAGGCGGGCAGCTTCCACCGTGCGAACGAAACGCGGCCAATTCTCTTCGGTCTTCTGTTGCATTGCGGGCCTCCATCGCAGTCGCCGCCGGAGCGGCGGTTCGATTGCGAGGATGGCGAAAAATATGCGGCTCGGCGGAGTGACAAAATTATCGCCTCCGTAAATGTCCCCCCAATGCCGGTCACACCAAAGCCGACGAACGGCAGAGGTCAGAGGCGGCGATCAGCTATCGCGCAGATTGTCGGGAAATTTCTGGAACGGGCAAAGCAGGCGCGGATAGCCCCCGTTGATCAGCTCCTGCGCAGCGCCATAAAGCCGGGCAATACGCCTTCGTTCGGACGTGTTTTTCCAGTCGATAGAACGCAGCTTGCCGAGTTCGGCGTTGAACAGGACGCTGGCGATTTCCTGACGCGATGCGCCCGCCTCAACGCCATCCCATACGCGCAGCATCAGACTTAACCTGTGTATCTGGTAACGGGAAAAGCGTAACCAGCGCGGCAACGGGCCGGACGGCTTTCCGGCCAGCCAGCAGTAAAACCGCCTGACGCATTGCTCCCGCTCATCGTAATACTCGTCAGGCGGTATCCACATGACGGCATTGATGACCCGCTGCCCCTGCGGAAGCCAGACATGATGATCGCCATATTTATCCCTGACGACGGCATGAAATCCGTCCACTGCCATATGCCCTGTAAAGGCAGGAGCGAACGGATCGAGCAACGGGCAACCGTTGAAACCTGCCGGTGCAGGTTCAATGATGACGGTTGCCGGAAACATCCGCGGATGCCAGAGCGGCCGTGCCACCGAGGCCGGGTGAGATGGATCAACCGGGAAAGGTGATCCCCCAACGTTGGCACAAACGCTGCTCGGCTTCAGCCTGTTTCGTTTTGTCGGGAGCGGCGCTGGACAGCGCCTCCTCGTAGTCATTTCGGTATCGCTTGTTGCGGCGAAGAAATTCGAAGGTCACACCACCGCGCTCAAGATGGCCCAGCTCGTCATCGAACCGGGCTGAAGTCCAGTCCTGCAATGCTTCCATGCCACTCCCCTTGGGAAACTCAACCTTGGGATGGTCAGAGTATTGGGGAAGTTTCCGGAGTCGGAATACAGATAATTGGAATACAAACGGTCTCGAATGTAACCGGCCGGAACGACTATTGCATGCGTGTTCCGAGAAGATGACGATAGCCGATCTCGGTCATCCAGCGAGCGCGGGCAAGGTGCGTTTCGTGAATGCGTCTGGCGCGTTCCGGGTCGGCTTCAACATCGATACCGAAGATGATGCGCACGGCGTCGCGCCAGTCAGCACCTTCCTCGTCGGCATCCAGAAGACGAAGATAAGTTGCCAGATGGGCTTCATCATAGGCGTTCACCCTATCGGTCAAGGGCGGTCCATCGTCCTTCAAAGCCTTGTTCATGGGGCCTCTTCGCCGAAAGCCACGCTAAAAACGGGCCTATATTTTATCCGTTCACAGGGCGACAGTTTCATGACGGTAATATCCGCAATTGCGGAATAACCTTATTGCTGAAACGTCTTAGCAAAAAGTATAGGTCTGCCCTTCCGCCTCTCTCAGGGATCGGTGCGGAAGAATTCGATCGGATCGACGTCGAGTGCTGCGCCGAGCTTCTCGAGCGTATCGACGGAAACAGCGTATTCCTCACGCTCAAGCATGCCGACATAGTTGCGGTTGAGCTGGGCGCGATGGGCAAGTTCTTCCTGTGACATGGATCGATCATGTCTCAACCGACGCAGGTTCTTGGCGACTCTTTCCCGTAAGCTCATGGGAAAGCTGTCACCGACAGACTATTGCACTTCCACCCAATATACTAGTGATTCCGGAAAAGGGAAAGTGGCCGGTTGAAAAACCTCTGTGTGGTCTTGCGAGCCGGTCGCAGACCGGCGAGCGGCGTCGGCGCCGTCCACGGGCGGACGCCGCCGATCCGGTTTGACGGTGGCTGAAACCGGGCTTTGCGGAAAGGATCGGCTCAATCTGCGGCAAGACCGCGCCGCCATTTCTGACGGCGCGGCCTTGGCTGTCAGGATGCCCGTTTAAGCAAGGTCTTCGCCTTTCCCTCCAGTTCAAGCCGGGTATCCTGATTGGTCTTGGTGCGGGCATGCGCTGTCATGCCCTGCACGAAATCGAAGATGCTTTCCGGGGGCCGTCCTTCCTCCTGCAACACCGTTTCGATGATCTTGCCGGTTTCGGCCTTGCTAAAACCGCGACGGCGAAGAAAGCTTTCCCGGTCCTCATCGTTGTGGGCGACGATCCTTTCCCGCGCCGCCTTGATCCCGGCAATGAAGGGCGCGGGGCTGGAATTGGCGAAGCTGCGAAGCGCGGGGGCGGCTTCATGGGCGAAACGCTGCGCCGCAAACTTGCTGTGGCGAATGGTGATTTCCTCGAAATTTTCGACGCCCCACAAATTTCGATTCAAGCAAACCGCGCGAAGGTAGAAAGAGGCGATGCCGAGCGTCTTGCTGCCGACTTCGCTATTCCAGCAATAGAAGCCGCGAAAGTATAAATCAGGCTCTCCGTTCGGCAGGCGTCCGGCTTCAATGGGGTGGGTGTCGTCCACCAGAAACAGGAACACATCGCGATCGCTGGCGTAGAGTGTGGTGTTGTCCTTGGTGACGTCCACGAAAGGATTGTGGGTCATGGTCGCCCAATCCAAGGTTCCCGGCACCTTCCACATGGTATCGCCGACGCCATTGCCCGCGATCTTCATCACGGCGGCGACAAGTTCATGATCCCATATGCGGCCATAATCCGGGCCGGTCACGGCGCGCAATTCAACGCGGCCATCTTCCGTTTCCAGCGTCTTGACCAATTCGGCGCGATGCGAAAGCAAGCCATGCTGTAGGTTGATGCCCGCCAGCGGCGCGGGAAGCTGGCGCATATAAGTTGCGGGCGCTCCGACAAGGCTGCAAAGCTGGCCGAAACTCCAATGCGTCGGCGCAATCGGTTCTTCCTGTCCGGGGACGATAAGCGAAAGCCTTTCCGCATTGTCGCGGCTGGCGTCCACGCGCACGGCGCGGCTTTCGACGGTGCGGGCCGTGGCGCGATCCGCCCGCGTCTTCACGGCGTCGTAAAGCTCGGTGAGCGAAAGAAACCGCTCATCGTCCGGCCGCGAAAACCATTCCGACGAAACGCGGCTGTTGAGGCTTCCCCGCGACACGTCCACGCGGAAACCCTTGTTGACTGGCTGGCTGTTATGGCTGCTGGTGATGATGTTCATGGTCCTTGTTCCTCTTTTTCCCTTAATTGCCGAAGGCATGTCCCCCGACATGCCTTCCGGGGGCGCGAGAGCGCGCGGGGATGGAAGGGGACAAGTGCCGGCGAGCATGGCCGGGTTGCGCGCAAGCGGAACGGATTGGATAATGAAGAGCATGCAAACAGTGAGCCGTCCTGAGAAGCGGGCGACCCTGCCATGCGCAGGCGGCGCTTGAGGGGAGAAAGGGGCAACGCCCCTTGGTTTCCCCTACAGGATCGGCAAGGCGCCAGCCGCAGCTGATCAGGACAACGCGCGCGGAGCGCTCAGCCTGAACTTATTATAAAAATGTCGTATATGGGGCCGTCTTCGGACAGTCCGCTATTGGCCACCAAGGTTCGAATAGCGGACGTTGAAGAGGATTGATCTCAATGACGGCTCCCGGCCCCATCATGTTTGCTATGCCGTCTACAGATGTGCAAGAGTTCGGTACAAATCCAGTTCAAACAGTCATTTGCGCCCTGAACGCAACTGCCCGCGCGCTACGATCCCGCAAATAAATGCGATATCGAGAGAGAAGGCCGTCGTGATCGGCTCCTTTCCGCCCCTGCTGGTGACGATCCTTCGCGCAAGAGAAAGAGGGTTTGGGCACCCACCACCAAAGCAGGCCGGTTCGTAGTTCGCTGTTTCCACTGTCATCCCTCGCGTTGGTGAGGTGACGGACGGCTCAGACGACGCATGCATCGCCGTAACTTACGGTTTGAACATGGGTAGAATTGTCGCTTTGCAGCTCATGAATGCAGAAAAATATAAACTTGACCCCCGGTTTAGAAATAGTCTGAATTTCAAGGCGATGAATCTCGTGAAGCTTCGCGAGGCGATGTGCGCCGCGTTGGCTGGAGCTTGGAAATTGAGAATAGGTAAGCCGTCTTATGCTGCAAGTTATTACGGGCAAATTCTTTAGGGATGTGGCGCTGTATGAAACGCTACATCGCGGGATATTCTACAGCAATTACAGCATGTTCCGCGATGACGAGGTGTCCACTGTCGTAGGCAGGCTTCTTCCATCGTCGGCTATGGGTGGATTGGCGACGTTCACCTACGAGATCATGGAAAAGCTCGAAGCGGTGAATATGGACGGTTCGCCTTCCATCATGATTGCCACCGGCGGCGATACGCTAGCCAATGATTTTGCTGCCGTGATTTCGGTTGCTCTCAACATCACGTGCACGACAGACCCGGATCTGACGCGGCGTCTCATCGCTGACAAACATCCAAGCCTTGGAACGGCACGTGTTCCCAGCCGCTATCTACGACGTATGTTCGATGGCCAGATTCAGTCGGTGCCGGGTGACATCGAGACGCTTCAACGATTTGTTGAGCGACTGGTAGAGCTCGATCGGCCCGCGTTCGAGGCTGCAATGAGGTCGATCCGGCAGTATGTCATCGCCGCCCATCGCCTCTCGGACAATCCCGACCTCTCATATACGTTGTTCGTAGCTGCCCTTGAATCACTCGCCCAAAAGCAAGAACCCGGCTCCGCGAAATGGGATGATTACGACGCGACCAAACGCACACGTATCGAAAACGCGCTAGACGGTGCTCCCTACCCTGTCGCGGACGCCGTCCGGAAGGCAATTCTCGAAAACGAGCATACCGCGCTACGCCGACGTTTCCGGGCTTTTGTGCTTGAACATTTGAAGCCGGAGTTCTTCCGTCAAGAAGCGGAGGGCATTGCATCTCCGGTCGTGCGGAGCGATCTCGTTCATGCGATTGATCGAGCGTACGACATACGGTCAGCCTATATCCATGCGCTTAAACCGATGCCTCGCATTCTCGATAGCATGGATGAGCGGTTCGAAAGCTGCGAGACCGAGCATGGCGAACCGGTACTGACGTTCAACGGCCTCGCCCGATTGTCGCGGCATATCATTCTCAGTTTTATCGAGCGTCAACAGCCCGCTCCTGCATCTGACTTCAATTACCGCGAGGCCTTACCCAACATCGTTACGATTCGGTTGGCATCGCATTACTGGATAGGGAATATCGCGGGCTTTACCCATAGGACGGCCCGAAAACATTTGGGAGCGCTCCTGCAGCAGCTTGCTGCGGCCAACATGAGAGAATCGGGGGCTCAGATCACGGATCTTCGCCCCCTCCTTGAGAAGATAGAGCAAGACCTGCCGACACTGGCGACCGTTGAGAACCGTGTTCCCATGCTGGTGATCTATGCAGTCTGGTTCCTGCATATGGGCGCCGCTAACCAGATGCCGGGAGCCGAGGCGCTGATTTCAAAGTATGAATCGGATCTCAAGCAGCCTACGGTCGATAGTCTTTTCCTCCATGTGATGACCAACAACGAGCCACCTTGGAGTTTGGAACAATCAGAATTGCTCCTCGATTCTTACTATCAAAAGAAGCACAGAAAAGGCGGACTTCAGGGAGGTGCCTTCTACGAAGCCGCAGTAAATCTCTGGTGTGCCGAGCAGTTTCGCCTTTCTGGGGACGAGAGTAAAGCAAGAGGGCTAATAGCGATTGCTGTCGAGAACTATCCCAGTCACGAAGGGCTGAAAGAGTTCGAGCGCACTACGATCAATGCCGCTTTGCCGAAGATCGACTGGGCCATCATTCTATTACCGCGGAAAGATGACGCGCCGTCAGCCCCAACGCCGATGACCGAGGTTTAGATGGATCGACTTTTAATGGCATCCGCGCTAGTGGCGAGGGCCAACGTTCACAAAGATTGGATCCGTGACGATCATGGTGATCGTTATGAGACGGCGATGCAGACCGGCGTCGTCTCGGATGAGATGCAAATCGTGGTCAAGGAACTCCTTGATAACCTCCGGGCCGCCCTCGATTATTGCGCGCACCAAGCGTGGCGGCATTCTGCGGACAGCCCCGAGACGCAGGAAGTATGTCCGCTCTTGGGTAGCCCGACAGTAATTCCAATGAGCGCAATGAGGGCGGTTGCCGATCGGCCGGTTGCGACCATATTTCGGTCGTTCACAGGGTTGGCTCACTTAGTGAGAAGCCGCCGTTCGTTTTCACATCAGGCAACGTTGAAGACGAACGGTGCTTGCTGGAGCAGGTTTTGGCCGCGGACGAACACCTTGCAGGTTCTACGTGCGCGGGTGATGCCGTTGTAGAGCAGTCTGGCTTTCAACTCATCGCTCCCTGGCACTCCGTGCGGCCAAAGAATAATGACGTGATCGAACTGCCGGTTCTTAGCCTGATGGATGTCAAGCAGTGGGATGCCGCGCCTGCGCTCGCTAGCATAGGCGCGAAAGTTTGCAGCCTTCCGCTCGACCAAGGCACGAAGTTCTGGTGCGGTCCAAAGCGTCTTGCCCTGGAGGATCATCGATTGAAAAGCGGCCGCCGTAACTTGCGACACCCAGCGTGGCGGATGTTCTAGCTGCGCAAAGCGTTCCGCAATCTGTGCGGGACATAGACCATCAGCGTCGTCGATGACAGCCATCACAGATGCGATCTCGTCGGCTGCGCGTGGCTCGAGGTTCAACATGATAGGCGCGATATTGTAATTGGCGGAGTATAGACCATGTGCAAGCCTGTTCGCGATAGAATCTGCCCAGCCACGGCCTGCCGGCGGAAACAGAACAGCGCGCGTTCCTTGAGCTTGGGAGAGTGCCGCACCGATTCTGAACGGAGCAACGTTCGGGAAGGAGTACTCGATCCTCAAACCTGGTCCATTCACGGGCGCTGCCAGCTGACGCAAATTCGCACCCGCGTTTAGCAAGCCTGCAACTGCCGTTCGATGGATGTGGTTGAGTTGGGTAGTTTCGCCGCCCTGAAACCACTCCATGAACGGGCCGGTATCTATCTCCTCATTTAGACATTGGAATTCGTCCGCAGCAACAAAAACAGACGCATGCGGCGCGAGCGCGCTCACGATGCGCAAGCGTGGCAGCGCGAGTTCCTGCGCCTCATCTACCAGAATTACTGGATAGGAGCGCGCAACCCATCTCGCGACTTGCGGATTTTCTAGCAGTTGTCCGCAAGAATTACAGGTTGCGTTAAAATCTCCGGCTTCGAGGCCCAGCGCCGCTGCAAGCGAACGCCAGCGCGTCAACATCTGCAATGCGAAGCTGTCGATCGTCATAGCGACCGACTTCCCGCGCAACTGCGGATTCGAACGAAGCTCCTCGTCGAGCCGGCGGCGCGAGCCATGCATGAAAGTGAGTGCAAGCACCTTCTGGTGTGGCAGCATTGCTTGTTGCGCCAGCCGCTCTCCCACGGACTCCATGAGCCGGTGTGTCTTGCCAGAGCCTGCCGGTCCTTCAAATCCCCGGAAAGGCACTGTTGAACGTCCAATGGGTGGTTACGCCGTTCGCGTGGCCTGCGGCATGGGCCGAGTTCGCAAAGGGCGGTTTGCCGGTGGCGATCGCTGCCAGAACTGAAAGAACGTGCCGCACGCGGCGGCTGCATGCCGGCCTGCCGACTATCACATCGGCCAGTGTGTTGTGGAGAATTTCGTCGCGCTTTGCTCCGTCGGCTTTCAGATGGTCAGCAAGCCCGCCGATATTTGCGGGTAAGCCGAATGCCGCCAGATCAGCGTGTGCGATCAAGGTCGCATCGGCGCTGCACACCCACACTACAACGTCTTCTATCGTCCAGCCATTCGGCCACTGGATGACCCGGTGACACGGTGATGCACCTGCCGACAAAGCGGCCTTGTAGTCATTGCCCGCCCCGTCGCCGTCGACAAGGCAGGTAATTGAAGGATGCACAATGGCAAGGTCGCGGTAGGTCTCCGTAATACGAGCATCTTTGGTTGGAATAACGCCTACTTCGTGCGTAAAAGTTGCCCCTTGTGGGTCTGCGGGATGCTCCGTCAAATCGGCGATGCGCCCGAATAAGCGTAGCCATGACGCGTCAAACTTTCCTTCTGGAACGAGGACCGCGGGATGCATGACCGCGGAAACGGTCGCCGCGCGCTCTGTCAGAAAGAGCGAGCGCCGCACCGCCGTCGCGTTCTGGTCGATTGGCGACTTTAGCAGCGGATTGGCGGATAGCTCGCCCCCGCGGTTGACCATCAATACGAGCTGATGAGGATCCGCCACCGATGAGACGGTCGGCGAATGGCTTGTGATGATCGTCTGCGTTGCCATCTTCCTCAAATAGTGGAGCAGCTTTCTCTGCTGCGGCGGCGGAACATGCAGTTCGGGCTCTTCTATCAACATGATAAAGTTGTCGCCACGCGCTTTGCGCAGACTGCCAAACCGCATGAGCAGCACGAGAGTCTGAAGCGAAATGATGCCGTTGCCATGCCGACGGCCGGGCAACGGCGGGCGCCCCACTTCCTGAAAGTGCGGCATCACGGCATCGAGTACGCCGTCGCTGTCGGTCGTGGTCAATCTAAGAGTAAGATCGATCTGGCGGCCGAAGAGCGTTTCGAGATCGTCGTTCACCTCACCGACGAGCGCGACAAGTTTTTCGTCTTTCTCCAGCGGCTGTTCGGGATTGCGCAGCCTGTCCCGCTCGGCCAGCACCGCCTCCGCTGGATTACCCCCCGCGTAAGCAACCGTCTTCCGGAACAGATCGGAGCCAAAGGACATCATCCGGTCCCAAGTCCGGCTTGCGGGCACGAGAAAGAGACCAAGCTCCTTGATTAGGCTGATAGGGAGCGGCACGATCGGCGAGTCATCCGCGAACGGGTCATCGTCGTGTGCGCCATCATAGAAGTACCGCACCGTATCCGTTTCGAGCGTCGTGCGATCGAAGCGCGCACAGAATGCGATCTGGCAAGCAAGATCCGTCGCCTGCTCTGTAGCGGACGGATGTAGGTCGCCGCTGACGGGATCAAACCATTTCTCGACACCGCGTCCCTGACGGAACCAGTCATGATGTTGGTCGGGGTCGTTGTGAGCGAAACCCGAAATTGTGGCGACGATTTTTAATCTTGTTGCCGCGACAGGATCGGTGCCAAAGAAATCGTGTTCCGTGAGGTGGCGCACCAAGCGCTCGCGCCCGAGGAGCAGTGCAAGCGCCTCGACAACAGTTGTCTTTCCTGCATTGTTTGCGCCAACTAGAATAGTGAAATCGCCAAACAGAACTTTTCCGTTCTGGATACCGCGAAAGCCGTCTATGTCCAGTCGAACTATTTTCATTTTTCCTCCACCACCAGAACAATAGCACTTTAGGGAAGTACTAGCGAAGCGCGAAGTTAAGTGCGTTCGCTCCCATCGTCAAACGCGCTTGTTCGCCACATGCCACGTAGCAACGAGCAACCTTAAGGTCATTAGGCATCGCGGCTGCAGTGTCAGCTTCTCGATTAAAGCGATGTTGCCTGATGGTTGCTTCGATGTCTGTGGAGGAAGCGCTCCCGGCGGAAGGCATCGACCCTGAGGAAGGCGGCAAAGCTCGCGCGGCCGCCCACAACCTGTCATTCCGCTTTCCACCTAATAATGGTCGTTAGTAGCAGAAAAAGCGGAATGACCGCTTTGGAGTGCGTGTGAATTGTACAGTAATGTCTGCAATAAGACGCTTAACGGTCCAACAGCTTCCGACCCCCATTTCGGTCATCCCGTCGCCAATGGTCGATACCTCATACTTGCCGTTCGCGGTGTGGTCAGTTTGCACCGATTTTGGCAAGCCCGGTTTGAAGTTGGCAGATAATCTCACCGAGTTGACCTGAAGTTAGGAGACCCGGGCCGAGCGGGCCAGACTTGTTCTCGCCAACAGGCGGAAGCTGCAAAAGTGCAGCCTGCACTTCCGCCGTAACCTGTCCGAGTTGCCAAGCAATCTCTTTGTCGGCGGCTTCGGCCTGATCTGAGGCGGCTAGGCTGGCCGCTTTCACGGCGTATGCAGCGGCCCCCAAGGCGTATGCGCCCATGTGGCAGATTGCCGATGCTTGACCATCCAGAATGGCCCCCATCTGCGCGGCGACTGCAGTCCGAGCATTTCAGCCTGAAACAGGGCAGAGCCGTGTGCGTCTTGCGTCGCCAGGATCGTGTGGTTGAATTCGATTCTCATCAATGCTCTCCCATCCCGAAGCTTACCCGCTGTGCCCCGACCCGCCTGAGCGTCGAGGCCACCACGAGCACGGCAATCACTGCCGTGCCCGCCACGATGTAGGCGGCTGAATCCCAGCCGAACCGATCCAGTGCGCCGCCGATGGCTGTCGGACCAAGAATCTGTCCGAGATTGCTGCCTTGAATGATCAGACCCAGAACGACCGGAACCAACCTTGCCGCTGGCGCCACGAGTGGCGCGGAGGACAGCAGGATTGCCGGGATCACACCGCCGACAGTCGAGAACAACAGGCACAGGCCGAAGGCCGCACCGTCCGGCAGAACAGGGAGAAAGATCCCGAAGCTGGCCAGTCCCATGACGAGGCATGCCGCGATCAGGAGCGCCGGGCGGCTAAAGCCCCTGGAGAGGAGCAGGCCCGCCGTCAGATTGCCGATGACGTTCACGGCCGAGGCCAGTGCACTGAGCAGTCCGGCCGTCTGGTGCGTCACCTGTAACCGCTCCATCAGCAGCACCGGCAGGAAGCTGAAGACCGCGAAGAACATCATGCTGTAGAGCGCAATGGTGATCGCCAGCCCCACAGCGCTACGGTCGCGTGCCACGGTCATGCTGTCGCGGCGCAAGCCGTTCCAGGACATGATCTGGCCTTGCCCGCCAGCGGAAATGACAAGTGGAACAGCGATGCAGATGGCCAGCGCCAGCGCCCCGCTTGCCCACCACATCCTCTGCCAGTCCTCGAAGAACGGCCCCACCAGCATCGCCACCGCCATGCCGACTGGCATGAAGCAGCTCCAGAGGGCGAAGGCCAGATCACTATCAGCTGGTCGCGTAACCTCCTGGAGCAATGAGGGCGCCGCGACCGTCACCAACAGGAAACCCGCCCCTTCGATAATGCGGCCACAAAACAGGCTGGGCAGTCCCGGTATCGCCGCGCCAAGCGCCGCGCCGACTGTCGTGACCAGGAGCCCGATGATGAGGATGCGTCTCGCACCGAAACGCGCAACAAACGCCCCGGTCGGAATGCCGCCGACAAGGCCGATGAGCGCAAATATTCCAGTCAGCCAGCCGATCGCCGTCAGCCCGTTTCCGAAATCATTCTGCAACAGGGGCGCTGCAATCGCCGCCTTGCCAACCTGCAAGGCGGCTGCAATTCCGCTGCCAACGATGACGAACACGGCGGTCCAGTGCGTGGATACTGCTTTCGTTGTTGATGGCGTGTCCATCACGAGCCCCTTGCCGCGTGCCCGGCCACGAGGGTGGCCGCGATCCCGGCGACATGCCGTCCCTGGAAGCGCGCGCCCTCCAGCTCGTTTTCACTGACCTCGCGATGCCCTCCCAATCCATCATCGGCCAGCGTCGATGCACCATAGGGCGAGCAGCCGGTGATTTCGTCCATCCGCATCTGGCCCTTGAAGCTGTAAGGCAGGCCGACAATGATCATGCCGAGGTGGAACAGAACGGTCTGGGTGGACAAGATCGTTGTTTCCTGCCCGCCATGCTGGCTGCCGGTTGAGGTGAAGACGCTGCCGACTTTTCCGACCAGCTTGTCCTCGAACCAGAGGCCACCGGTCTGGTCGAGAAAGTTCTTCATCTGCGATGCCATATTGCCGAAACGGGTCGGCGTTCCGATGATGATGGCATCGTAATCCGCAAGCTCGGCCACCGTTGCGACGGGCGCGGACTGGTCGACCTTGTATCCGGACTTCGCAGCAACCGCTTCGGGAACAAGCTCAGGCACCCGCCTGATCGCCACCGTCACACCCGCCTCACGCGCGCCATCAGCCACGGCCGAAGCCATCGTCTCGACGTGACCATAAGAGGAATAGTAAAGCACCAGCACCTTCGTCATCTCGTCGACCTCGCGCGTTGATTTCATTGAGCGGAAGGTTGCATCAAATGGATGAGCGAAATAAGTGATATAAAAATGATATAGTTGATCATGAGGAAAGATCATGCTGGATGCCCTTACGCTTGATCAGATCCGGACTTTCGTAACCATTGCCGACAGCGGCAGCTTCCGCGCTGCAGCCCAGAAGCTTTCGCGCGTCCAGTCGGGCGTCAGCGCCACCATCGCCAACCTTGAGGCCGCGCTTGGCGTGGAACTGTTCGACCGTTCCGGCTACAAGCCGGCCTTGACACCGCAGGGGCAGGTATTGCTCGGCAACGCACGCGACATCATTCTGCGCGTGGACGTATTGCGCGCCCAGGCGCGCGGTTTTGCGCATGGCGTCGAGACGGAACTCGCGATTTCTGTCGATACGCTCTTTCCCATGCACGAGGTCGCACGCGCGATCTCACGAATGCGACACGATTACCCTGCCGTTGCCGTCCGTGTATGGTCGGAGGCTATGGGCGGTCCGCTCGATGCGCTCAGGAAGAGCCGTTGTGCGCTTGCGGTAATGGTGGGTGAAGATTTCCGCGACCCCCGTATCAAATTCGAGCCGCTGATATCCATCAGCCAGGTCGCGGTCGTCGCTTCAAGCCATCCGCTGGCCCACCGCCATGCGGGCCGACCACTGGAGCTGATGGATGTTGCCGATCATCTCCAGATCGTTCTGACCGACCCGTCCGACATATCAGCAGGCCGGGATTTCGGGGTGGTTTCGTCACAGACCTGCCGCGTCAACACGCAGGATACCAAACATCACCTCATCCTGGAGGGCGCGGGCTGGGGGCGGCTCCCCCATTGGCTCGTTGAGAGGGACCTGGAACAGGGAACGCTCGTGCGACTCAATGTCAACGCCATCGGTCGCAATGGCGAGATCACGTCTGGTGCCTATCTTGCCCACCGCCGGGACGAGGCATTGGGACCTGCAGCGCAGAAACTTGCCGATCTACTGATCAGCCATGAAACGGGTGTCGTCTTCTAGTCGAGCCAGGCGATCGCGACGTTACTTCCCCTTGAGTTATTACTGGTTCGCGGACGTTTACCGTCAGGCATCGCCCCGCCTCAAGGGCTGCCTGAGAGTTCCGAACGGTCAGCGAGTTCCAGTCCCAACCACTTTATTCCAGTTGAGCCGTTGGCCGAAGAACAGTGCGTCCAACAGAACAATCCAACGGCGGATACGTACCTCTGGATCACATAGCTGAACTCATCCGTCTGATGCGCTGCTTCGCTGATGCCGTGACTCAGGAAAACCGAGCCGTATCAGCCCTTCAAAGTGTCCATTTCATGCAACTGGCCGTGCCGCACGTTTACATGTTCGAAGAACCTGAACCGTTCCTAAGGATCAGGACATCTCCGCCGAACCGATGATCCTCGTTCCTGTGCGACGACCAAGCGCGGCTTCGAGCAGAGCCTCCGCGATCCTTGTAGCGGGATTGATCTGCCAAGCCTTGGGGAGGACGGGGCCGAAAAGTTTTAGCAAGCGTAGCCACATGCTCGCCGGCACGCCGTTCGGCCCGGTCGCCGCCAATCAGCCCCGGTCGCACGAGGGTCAGTGACGGAAAGTCCAGCATAGCCAGATCCGCTTCCAGTTCGCCCTTCACCCGCGAATAGAAGAAGGGCGAATTGCGGTTGGCGCCCATGGCGGAGACGACAGCCAAGCGCGGCGTACCATGCGCCTGGCAAGCCGGGCGACGGCAAGGGGGTAGTCGTGATCGACTTCGCGAAACGCTTCACGTGAACCTGCCTTCGCGATCGTCGTCCCGAGTGTGTACACGGCCGCGTCGGCCTGCCACCAGTCGGCATCCTTTGGTAGGTCGTCGTCAGCAATTGGCGCGCTTCAATCGAAGCGGCAAATGGCGCTTAGCGAAAGTCATAAGCGGACCGACTGTTCAGGCGTCCGCCAAACTTGTCCCAAAGGCCGGATTAAGACGCAAACCAGCCATTATCGCTGACAGGCATCCACATTGCGTGGTCAGCCCGGCATATCCGCCGAGGCGCTCATCCGCCCACTCTGTGTCAAGTTGCGGCGTGAAGTTAAAGCTTCCTCTGGGCGATTGCTTGCCTGCAAAACGCAATATTATTCCAATAATGGGGGATTCGCCCGCCGCAAAATTCAAGTATTCTTACGCCGACGCCCTCTTTTCCCGCCGCATGATCTACGCTTGATTACGAAGCGGTGCGATGAGGGACGGCGCTCTATGACGGAGTACGCTGCAATGCCCGCGATTTCGCATTCACATTGGCTAGCTTCCGGCCCAGTCTTTGCCCGGAGCGGAATGGTCCGCTCACCGGCGGAGATCAGGTTGTGGCAAAGCGGAAAGGAACAACGGCAAGCAATGTGCGGGTGGTCCTCGTGCCGTCCGACACCATGCCGGCCTACGATCCGTCGAAGCCCGATCCGCGCCTTCGGGAATTCGTTCGAATGCTCGCCCGGCAGGCTGCCCGCCAATTCGTTGAAGCCGAACAGGAGCGTGCCGCCCGCGAACGCCTCCGCAAATAGGGAGGCCGTCTCATGAGAGCTGCGCTCTACGCCCGCTATTCTTCCGACAATCAGCGCGACGCTTCCATCGAGGACCAGCTTCGCATTTGCCGCGCCCGCGCCGAGAAGGAAGGGTGGACCGTAGTTGACAGCTATACCGATCGGGCGATTTCCGGTTCGTCACTGCTACGCCCCGGTGTGCAGGAGTTGATTGCCGATGGATTGAAGCGCCGCTTTGACGTGATCCTGACGGAATCGCTCGACCGTCTCTCCCGCGATCAGGAAGACATTGCCGGTCTCTACAAGCGCATGCGCTTCTCCGGCGTCAGCATCGTCACTCTGTCAGAAGGCGAGATCAGCGAGTTACATATCGGCCTGAAGGGCACGATGGGCGCGCTTTATATCAAAGACCTTGCCGACAAGACACGGCGCGGCCTGCGCGGCCGGATCGAGCACGGCAAATCGGGCGGCGGACTTTGCTACGGCTATGACGTCGTGCGCCAGTTCGATCAGGCCGGCGAGGCCAGCCGCGGCGAGCGCGCAATCAACGAGCCAGAAGCGAATGTCGTGCGCCGCATCTTCATGGATTATCTGGAAGGAAAGTCGTCGCGTGCCATCGCCATGACGCTGAACGACGAGGGCGTGCCAGGGCCGCAAGGCAGCGAATGGGGACCGTCCACCATTCATGGCAATCCGAAGCGCGGGACTGGCATCCTCAACAACGAACTTTATATCGGCAAGCTGGTCTGGAACCGGCTGCGCTATATCAAAGACCCCGATACTGGTAAGCGCGTATCGCGCCCGAACCCGGAAAGCGAATGGGCTATTCAGGACGTTCCTGATCTCCGGATCATAGATCAATACATCTGGGATGCCGTAAAAGAGCGGCAACAGAAACTCGCGCACGATCCTTGGTCAGATACGTCCGAGAACTTCCTGTGCGACAGACGCCGGCCAAAGCATCTGTTCACCGGCCTCATCAAGTGTGGCTGCTGCGGTGGCGGCTATTCAATGATCTCCAAAGACCTTCTTGGCTGCACCAACGCCCGCAACAAGGGCACCTGCGACAACTGGATCAATATCCGTCGCGACACGCTTGAAGCCTCAGTGCTGAACGGGCTCGACAGGCATCTGATGGAACCGGAACTGTTCAAGGATTTCTGCGAGGAATTTACGCGGGAAGTGAACAAGGCCCGGATGGCGGCGCGCGTCTCAATCGAGGCGGCTGAGGCCGAGATCAAGAAGATCGATCGCGAACTTGAAAGGATCCTCGATCTTTACCTCAAAGAGGCGCTGACGGTGGACATGGTGAAGGAACGGGGCGCCAAGCTGGAAGCGCGCAAGAAGGAACTGGGCGCCTTCCTCGAAGGCGCCGAGGAACCGCCTGCCCTTCTTCATCCCAACATGGCCAAAGTGTATCACGAACAGATAGCAGCGCTCCACGATCAACTCCACAATGAGGCCACGCGGGCGAAAGCGGCTGACCGCCTGCGCGCGCTCGTCAGTCGCATCGAACTGGTTCCGAACAATGATGAACTGGTGATCGTGCTGCGCGGCGATCTGGCGGCGATCCTGACTTTTGCATCTGGCAAGAAGAACCCGGACTTCCTGAAGGAGAAGGAGCTTCTGGACGCGCTCCTTGGCCGGACGGGCGAAAGCCAAAACGCAAAAAAGCCCCACGGAGGGGGCTCTTTGGGATCGCAGGGATCGTTGGTTGCGGGGGCAGGATTTGAACCTGCGGCCTTCAGGTTATGAGCCTGACGAGCTACCGGGCTGCTCCACCCCGCGCTATTAGTTGCGAACCTTATTGGCCCGGGAGCGAAGTCAGGCGTAGCCTGATGAGGTGAGGCCGTTAAAAAATCGATCCAGTGAATCGATTTTAGGCCGAACGGGCTGCTCCAAGCCGCTCTCACTTATTGTTTAATCGGTATTTTTTTGCGTCTGACGCTGATGCAAACTGTTTTGTATGTATTTTGAGAAGATGTGTTTGATTTGTGTGCTTTGCAGACCTGGCAGCGACCTACTCTCCCGCATCTTAAGACGAAGTACCATTGGCGCTGGAGCGTTTCACGGCCGAGTTCGGAATGGGATCGGGTGCAGCCGCTCCGCCATAACCACCAGGTCGGCGAAGAACACAAATTGAGAAGCTGGATTAGGGCAGTAAGGCAGTAGGGGAATAGGGCAGTATGTTTGGGCTGCGCCTGTATCCGGCCTTTGCTCCTAGTCTTGTCTGCACTGATAACAATAAGCACGCGACTGCGTGCCGCCGGTTTTCCGGCGCGCCCGCGCAGCCGTCTGGCGAAGCCAGACTGGCGTGAGCGATAAAGATCATCAAGCGAAGCTTGATGGATATTGTAAATGGGAGTGATCAAGTCGATCGAGCTATTAGTACCGGTAAGCTGCATGCGTTGCCGCACTTCCACACCCGGCCTATCAACGTGGTAGTCTTCCACGGCTCTGATAGGGAATACTCGTTTTAAGGTTAGTTTCCCGCTTAGATGCCTTCAGCGGTTATCTAGTCCGTATATAGCTACCCTGCTATGCCGTTGGCACGACAACAGGTCCACCAGAGATACGTCCATCCCGGTCCTCTCGTACTAGGGACAGATCCTTTCAATATTCCTACACCCACGGCAGATAGGGACCGAACTGTCTCACGACGTTCTGAACCCAACTCACGTACCGCTTTAAATGGCGAACAGCCATACCCTTGGGACCTGCTCCAGCCCCAGGATGCGATGAGTCGACATCGAGGTGCCAAACAACCCCGTCGATATGGACTCTTGGGGGTCATCAGCCTGTTATCCCCGGCGTACCTTTTATCCGTTGAGCGATGGCCCTTCCACGCGGGACCACCGGATCACTATGACCGACTTTCGTCTCTGCTCGACTTGTCAGTCTTGCAGTCAGGCAGGCTTATGCCATTGCACTCGACGAACGATTTCCGACCGTTCTGAGCCTACCATCGCGCGCCTCCGTTACTCTTTAGGAGGCGACCGCCCCAGTCAAACTACCCACCATACACGGTCCTGGACCCGGATAACGGGCCGCAGTTAGACATCCATAAAAACAAGGGTGGTATTTCAAGGATGACTCCACAAAGGCTGGCGCCCCTGCTTCAAAGTCTACCACCTATCCTACACATGTCGTCACGAATGCCAGTGTAAAGCTATAGTAAAGGTGCACGGGGTCTTTCCGTCTAACCGCAGGAACCCCGCATCTTCACGGGGAATTCAATTTCACTGAGTCTGCGTTGGAGACAGCGGGGAAGTCGTTACGCCATTCGTGCAGGTCGGAACTTACCCGACAAGGAATTTCGCTACCTTAGGACCGTTATAGTTACGGCCGCCGTTTACTGGGGCTTCAATTCAATGCTTGCACATCTCCTCTTAACCTTCCAGCACCGGGCAGGCGTCAGACCCTATACGTCGTCTTGCGACTTCGCAGAGCCCTGTGTTTTTGGTAAACAGTCGCTACCCCCTGGTCTGTGCCACCCCCATCTGGTTGCCCAAATGAGGGTCACGCTTCTTCCGAAGTTACGCGTGCATTTTGCCGAGTTCCTTCAACGCAGTTCTCTCAAGCGCCTTGGTATTCTCTACCAGTCCACCAGTGTCGGTTTAGGGTACGGTCTATATGCAGGAGCTATTTCCTGGAACCGCTTCGCTGCACGTTCAATCCAATAAGAACGTACAACACACGCGATCCGTCACTACCTGCAGGCCCACGAATATTAACGTGGTTCCCATCGACTACGCCTTTCGGCCTCGCCTTAGGGGCCGGCTAACCCTGCTCAGATTAACTTTAAGCAGGAACCCTTGGACTTTCGGCGAGGGAGTCTCTCACTCCCTTTATCGTTACTCATGTCAGCATTCTCACTTCCGATACCTCCAGGATGTCTCACGACTGTCCCTTCACAGGCTTACGGAACGCTCCGCTACCACGCACATATGTGCATCCACAGCTTCGGTGTATGGCTTGAGCCCCGGTACATTTTCGGCGCAAAGACCCTTATTTAGACCAGTGAGCTGTTACGCTTTCTTTAAATGATGGCTGCTTCTAAGCCAACATCCTGGTTGTTTTGGGATCCTCACATCCTTTCCCACTTAGCCATAACTTAGGGACCTTAGATGGTGGTCAGGGTTGTTGCCCTCTCCACGACGGACGTTAGCACCCGCCGTGTGTCTGCCGACTAGTACTCCCCGGTATTCGGAGTTTGGTTAGGATCAGTAAGACGGTGAGTCCCCATAGCCCATCCAGTGCTCTACCCCCGGGGGTATTCGGTCGACGCTCTACCTAAATAGATTTCGCGGAGAACCAGCTATCTCCAAGTTTGATTGGCCTTTCACCCCTAGCCACAAGTCATCCCGATCTATTGCAACAGATATGGGTTCGGTCCTCCAGTACGTGTTACCGTACCTTCAACCTGCTCATGGCTAGATCACTTGGTTTCGGGTCTAATGCATCGAACTGAACGCCCTGTTCAGACTCGCTTTCGCTGCGCCTACACCTACCGGCTTAAGCTTGCTCGATACACTAAGTCGCTGACCCATTATACAAAAGGTACGCTGTCACCCAGAACAAATCTTGGGCTCCAACTGTTTGTAGGCATCCGGTTTCAGGTACTGTTTCACTCCCCTCGTCGGGGTGCTTTTCACCTTTCCCTCACGGTACTGGTTCGCTATCGGTCATGCACGAGTACTTAGGCTTGGATCGTGGTCGACCCATGTTCAGACAGGATTTCACGTGTCCCGCCCTACTCAAGGACTTCTGCTATTCTACGTGTACGGGACTATCACCCACTTCGGTCAAGTTTTCCAACTCGTTCCACTTTATTCACAAAAGCCACTGGCCTGGTCCGCGTTCGCTCGCCACTACTAGCGGAGTCTCGTTTGATGTCCTTTCCTCTGGGTACTTAGATGTTTCAGTTCCCCAGGTTCGCTTCTAACACCTATGTATTCAGTGTTAGATACCTTATTACGATAACTAGAAATTAATTTAGTTCTTGCTCACGCTGTCGCGGCTACGCCGCTTCGCTCCGCAGGGGCGGCCCACATGGGCCGACGACCTAGCGGTCTGTATAGGTGTGAACCCCTACAAGTGAGTGCCAACTAAATTGATTTTCTAGCTATCTAAGGTGGGTTGCCCCATTCGGAAATCGTCGGATCAAAGGGTATTCGCACCTCCCCGACGCTTATCGCAGCGTATCACGTCCTTCATCGCCTGTGCATGCCAAGGCATCCACCAAATGCC
>NZ_JBVPGS010000036.1:0-362500 GCF_055816855.1 Ochrobactrum sp. PL_is483 | reverse complement strand
GCGATGACAACGGCACCAAGCTGGCTTCGAACGGAACGACGAAGAGCTGATAGAAGCCGGGGCGGGTGCCCGGCTTTTTCTGCAAACTTATTCGGTAAACTCTACCGTGACGCCAGCCTTCACCAGCTTTGCCAGTTCCTCCGCATCCCAATTGGTCAATCGCACACAGCCATGGCTGGACGTCTTGCCGATTCTCGACGGCTCGGGCGTGCCGTGAATGCCGTAGGTCGGCTTGGAAAGCGCGATCCAGACCGTGCCGACGGGACCGTTCGGGCCGGGCGGAATGGTCAGAACCTTGTCGTTGTTGCCCTGTTTGAAGTTGATCTTCGGATTGTAGGTGTAATTGGGGTTGATCGCGATACGCTCGACCTGAACCGTGCCGGACGGTGACGGGTTGTCCGACGAGCCGATGGTCGAGGGATAGGCAACGACAAGCTTGCCCGATTCATCGTAACCGCGAACCTGCTTGCGTCCCTTGTCGGCAATGATGCGGGCCACTTTGGTTCGAACCGGCTTGCCGAGATTGGGAACCTTCACGACCGAGCCGGGCTGGTTGAAGTTCACGCCGGGATTGATCTCTTTCAGATAGGCCTCGTCTATATGAAACTTCTCACCCAGCATTTCGGTGACCGATGTATAGGCCATCGCGGGAAGCTGCGCCTTGTGAGCGTAATCTTCCGGGATCGAGGCAACATATTGCCGCCCGACATCTTCGTTGGTGATGGTGTAATCGGTGAAGGCGGGGCCGCCTGTGGCTTCAAGCTCCGCATTGACAGCCGCTTCATCCGTCGGATTGATCGACTTGCCGGTCAGCTCGCCATAGGCAGCTGCCGCCTTGTCGACATTGCTGCCTGAACGACCGTCGATAACACCGGGCGATGCGCCTGCACGGTCGAGAAGCACCTGATAGGCTGCAATCTTTGCTTTTGCGCCCTGCCCTTTCGGCATTTCGATGGCAGGAGCCATATCGCTCGGATTGGGCACCCCGCGCGGCTGCTCATAGCCGGGCTGCCCGTAATCCTGCTGGCCGTCATAGCCGGGGTCGACACTGGCTGAATTGGTATTGTCCGGATACTGATCGCCCGCCGGTGGCAGTTCGGAACGCTGTACCTGTCCATCACGGTTGCCGCGATATTGCGGTGCTGCCGGAGCATCTGGATAATAGTTCGGATCTTCGGGCACATTGCCGAAACCATCATAGGGCGCACCGCCATCGACCGGGCCATCGAGCGTCCAGTTGTCATCCGGCCGCGGCGCGCGGCGAACCCGGCGGTCATAGGCGTTCGGATCATAATTGTTGGCGTCCTCGACACTGAGGATACGTCCGCGACGATCCATGGTAACGCGGCGGCCATACTGGTCGATGAACACCCGCACGCGGCGATCGTGATAGATTTCCTCACCCGGATCATAAAGCTGCGCAAGCTGTACCGGACGCTCGGCAACCGTTGCAGAACTGCTGTCGTTGGCGCGGGCAGGACCATCGACGGCGGTTGCCGCCAGGCTGGCAAGCAAAGCGAAATGAAGCGTGCGTGTGTAATGCGCCATGAAGAATGCCCTGGGTGATCGAGAGATCATGGATGCCGCGAATATGGTTAATAACTGATTAGCTGATAAAGCAGATGCCAGATGAACTGGACATGAAAATGGCCGAGATCGGCTGAAAACCGGAAAACTTGTCAGGGCTTATATGAAAAAGGCGCCGCAACCTGTCCGGTTGCGACGCCATGGCATTCAACTCATTAGAGCGCGTTTCGATCTGAATGAATCAGATCGGCGCTCTGACTTCTTCTATTTCACGCATAATCTTATCGATCCTCGTTTCACTCCGGTCGGATTATGCTCTAACGTTCAGGCGTTCTCGCCAACGGTCTGACCTTCCTCCTCAAGCGCACCACGAATCGGACGGAAGTTGAGCCTGTCCGAACCGGCGGTAATCTTGACGATGGAACCGTCCAGAATGTCGCCCAGAAGAATGCGCTCGGCCAATGGGTCCTGAACTTCCTTCTGGATGACGCGCTTCAGCGGACGCGCGCCATAGGCCGGGTCGTAACCCTTATTGGCCAGCCATTCACGTGCATCCTCTTCCAGCTGCAGCACGATCTTGCGATCGCTCAGAAGCATCTGGAGACGCTGCATCTGGATATCGACAATCGCACCCATGTCTTCGCGGCGCAGCCGGTGGAACAGGATGACTTCATCGACACGGTTCAGGAATTCCGGACGGAAGGCGGCACGCACCACGCCCATCACTTCCTCGCGCACCGACTCGACATCGTCCTTCTCGCCAAGATTGACGAGATATTCGGCACCGAGGTTGGAGGTCATGATGATGACCGTATTGCGGAAATCGACCGTGCGGCCCTGCCCGTCGGTCAGGCGTCCGTCATCCAGCACCTGCAACAGCACGTTGAACACATCGGGATGGGCCTTTTCGATCTCGTCGAACAGGATCACCTGATAGGGCCTGCGGCGCACGGCTTCCGTCAAAACGCCGCCTTCCTCATAGCCGACATAGCCGGGAGGCGCGCCGATCAGCCGGCTCACGGAATGCTTTTCCATGAATTCCGACATGTCGATACGAACCATGGCCGTGTCGTCCTGGAAAAGGAACGAGGCGAGCGCCTTGGTCAGTTCCGTCTTGCCGACGCCTGTGGGGCCGAGGAAGATGAACGAACCGATAGGACGGTTCGGGTCCTGAAGCCCGGCACGCGCACGGCGGACAGCCTTGGAGATGGCCTGCACGGCTTCGCCCTGTCCGACGACGCGTTTTGCGAGTTCATCTTCCATGCGCAGCAGCTTCTCGCGCTCGCCTTCCAGCATCCGGTCGACCGGAATGCCCGTCCAGCGAGAAATGATCTGCGCCACGTGATCAGGCGTAACGGTTTCCTCAAGCAGGGAACCCCTGTTTTCCTGGCTCTCCGCTTCGACAAGCTGCTTTTCCAGCTGCGGAATCTTGCCATAGGCAAGCTCACCCGCCTTCTGGAATTCACCGCTGCGCTGCGCGATGGCGAGAGCGTTGCGTGCCTCTTCAAGCTGGCGCTTGAGATCGGCGGCAAGCCCGAGCTTCTGCTTTTCAGCCTGCCATTTCGAGGTCAGTTCCGCCGATTCCTCTTCCAGATCGGTCAGCTCCTTTTCCAGGCGCTGGAAACGATCCTTGGAAGCCGCGTCGGTTTCAACCTTCAGCGCTTCACGCTCGATCTTCAGCTGCATGATGCGGCGGTCGATCTCGTCCAGCTCTTCGGGCTTCGAATCGACCTGCATGCGCAGGCGCGATGCGGCTTCATCGACAAGGTCGATTGCCTTGTCCGGCAGGAAGCGGTCGGTGATGTAGCGGTTCGACAGGGTCGCCGCGGCGACCAGAGCCGAATCCGAAACGCGGACCTTGTGATGCTGCTCGTATTTTTCCTTCAGGCCGCGCAGGATCGAAATCGTATCCTCGACGGTCGGTTCATCGACGAATACCGGCTGGAAGCGGCGGGCAAGCGCTGCATCCTTCTCGACATATTTGCGGTATTCTTCCAGCGTCGTCGCGCCGACGCAGTGCAGTTCGCCACGCGCAAGGGCAGGCTTCAACAGGTTCGATGCATCCATCGCGCCATCGGACTTGCCTGCACCGACGAGCGTATGCATTTCATCGATGAACAGGATGATCTGTCCGGCAGCCGTCTGCACTTCCGAAAGCACTGCTTTCAGACGTTCCTCAAACTCGCCCCGATATTTGGCACCGGCAATCAGCGCGCCCATGTCGAGCGCCATCAACTGCTTGTCCTTCAGCGATTCCGGCACGTCGCCATTGACGATGCGCAGCGCCAGACCTTCGGCGATTGCGGTCTTGCCGACGCCCGGCTCGCCGATCAGAACCGGATTGTTCTTGGTGCGGCGCGACAGAACCTGGATCGTGCGGCGGATCTCCTCGTCGCGGCCGATCACCGGGTCGAGCTTGCCCGAGCGCGCATCCTCGGTCAGATCGCGGGCATATTTCTTCAACGCATCATAATTGCTTTCAGCAGACGCCGAATCGGCGGTGCGGCCTTTGCGCATGTCGTTTATGACCTTGTTGAGCGCCGTCGGCGTCACACCGGCAGCGGAAAGAATTTCAGACGTCTTTGCGGATTTTTCCATCGCCAGCGCCGTCAGGAGGCGCTCGACGGTGACGAAACTGTCACCGGCCTTGCTGGCAAGCTCCTCGGCAAGCGAGAAGACCTTGGCAAGCGGCTGCGAAAGATAAAGCTGATCGTTGCCGCCCGACACTTTGGGCAGCTTTTCGAGCGCGGTCTGCAAGCCGATGCGCACATCGGCAATCCGTCCGCCTGCGCGTTCGATCAGAGACGAGGCAAGTCCCTCGTCGTCATCGACGAGAACCTTCAGCACGTGCTCAGGCATAAACTGCTGGTTGCCGGACGACAGCGCGAATGTCTGTGCAGACTGAATGAAACCGCGAACGCGTTCCGTGTATTTTTCGATATTCATGATGTCTCCTTTGCCTTCCGGCCCGTCATGCGGCACCAGAAGATGTATGGTGACGAAGCCCCCACAAATGGGCGGGCTTCTTTCCAAGACAGCATATGGGACGAGGCCTGGGTTTCGGCAAGGGTTACAGGCACTTGGCTAACCAAATAAAAATGGCGCGGAAACCGCGCCATTTTGAATTCAATCCGAAGAAGCAATCAAGCGTCGGAATTCGCCGTTTCCGTTACCGGCGTTTCGTCACCGCTATCCTTTGCGGCACGGCGCGGACGGCCCGGGCGACGCGTGGCGCGGCGCGGTGCTGCTTCTTCTGCGGGTGCTGCATCGGCAGCAGGAGCAGCCTCGGCGACAGCGGGCGCTGCCTGCTCGGCAACGGCTTCAACCGGAGCCGGTGCCTCTTCAGCCGCTGGCTGAGCCTGCTTTTCCTGCGATTGTTCATCGGAACGTTCGTCGGCGTTGAAGCGCTCACGCTGCGGACGGCGACCACGACCGAGACGACGGTCGCGATTGTCGCGTTCACGCGGCTGCTGGCGACCTTCGCCGGACTTTACCGGCTCGCCGCTCTCTTCACCGTAGACAACTTCGGCTGGCGTGCCTTCGATTACCGGCTGCGGGCCGGAACCGTTGACGGGCTGCTGCACGGCGGCAGGCGTGAAACCTGCTTCCTCATCATCCGCGCCGTCATCGTCGAAGGTTTCTTCGCGCTGGAACGGCACCGGATTCTGCGCCATGGCAGCCATGATGATGCGATTGTAATGTTCAGCGTGCTGAAGATAGTTTTCTGCCATCACGCGATCGCCAGATGCCTGTGCGTCGCGGGCAAGTGCCGAGTATTTTTCTGCAATATGTTGCGCATTGCCGCGGATTTTCACATCCGGGCCATTGCTTTCATAGTTGCGCGACAGAGGATTGGGGCCCTTGCGGTTGTTGTTGTTATTGTTATTCCCCCGTCCGCGCATGCGCCTGTTCTGCTGTGCTGGCCTCATATTCATCTCTTTTCAGATTAAAGGGCGTAGAAACTCCACAGCCAAAAAAGCTGCCGGTTTCACGCTATCGAGCCATGGAGGAAGTACGCCCTAAAAACTTCCCACAAATCGACTGCTCCTGAGTTAGGTGCGCCTTTTGAAAGTCACCGAAACTCCGCGGTTGCATTAATGCATAACCATTCCGAAAAGCTTTGCTCTTCGAGATTATGCTTGAAAGTCGTGTACTTCCGCACAAGCCATCCCCAAAGAACCCTCCAGGGAGCATGACCAAAAATCGTCATGGAGCATTTCCGCCACCGCCCATCAGCGGGCAAAACCATTCTGGCTGTATACGGTGGCCGGAAACTAAACGGCTTCGCCGCAAATTCCAAGTGTTTTTTAGCGGTTGGCCGCATCAAAATTGCGTAAGCGATTTGTGCTCGAAAAGCATGGCCCTTCTGTGGCCGCCAAGATCACTTGCATGTCCTGCGAGTGAAAAACCTGCGCTTTCGAACAGCGCTTCAACATCCTGGAATTGTCCGGCGCCGATCTCTACGGCAACCATTCCTTCCTTATATAGGTGATCTGCCGCCTTCTGTGCAAGGGCCCGGTAAAAATTCAATCCGTCGGCGCCGCCATCGAGCGCTGCAAGCGGATCATGTTCACGCACTTCACGCGACAGCCCCGCAATGTCGTCATGCGGAATATAGGGCGGATTTGAGACGATAAGATGAAACCGCCCGCTCACATTCTGGAACCAGTCGCTTTTAAGCGCGGCAAATCGGTCGCCAACCCCATTGGCAACAGCATTGATTCGCGCCATTGACAGCGCGCCTTCCGCCATATCGAGACCGACGCCATGCGCGCGCTCGAAGCGGTGCAGAAGCGAGATGATGATCGCGCCCGTTCCGGTTCCCATGTCGAGGAGCTCAAGCGTACCCTGCTCCTCCGCAAACACTTCCAGTGCCGGAATGACCAGCTCCACCAGCGCTTCCGTATCGGGACGCGGTTCCAGCGTCTCAGCGGAAAGCCGGAAAGGCAGGCCGAAAAACTCGCGCACGCCCATGATCCGATGAACGGGCTCGCCCTTTGCGCGCCGATCCAGCGCATCGGAAAGCGTCGCAATGGCGGCGGCATCCACCAGTTGCTCAGGCGCGGATATCAGATCGAGCCGCGTCTTGCCCGTCGCCCACTCGACCAGAAGCCGCGCGTCGATGTCCGGTGTGTCGAGGTCCGCCGCACGAAGCCTTGTCCGGGCATCGGCCATCAGCCGGTCGAGGCGAATCTCCCTCACCTTACTGGCCCAGTTCGGTAAGGAGTGCAGTCTGGTGATCGGAAATCAGAGCATCGACCAGTTCATCCAGATCGCCTTCCATGACCCTGTCGAGCTTGTAGAGCGTCAGGTTGATGCGGTGATCCGTAACGCGGCCCTGCGGGAAATTATAAGTGCGGATACGCTCGGAGCGATCGCCCGAACCGACCTGGCTGCGCCGCGATTCCGACCGTTCGGTTTCAGCCTTCTGGCGCTCCATGTCATAAAGGCGTGCGCGCAATATCTGCATGGCGCGGGCGCGGTTCTGGTGCTGCGATTTTTCAGCCTGCACCACCATGATGCCGGTCGGAATATGCGTAATGCGCACTGCCGAGTCGGTCGTGTTGACGTGCTGGCCGCCCGCACCTGATGCACGCATCGTATCGATACGGATATCCTCGTTGCGGATTTCGATATCGATATCTTCCGCTTCCGGCAAAACCGCGACCGTCGCGGCTGAGGTATGGATGCGCCCGCCAGCTTCCGTTTCAGGCACGCGCTGCACACGGTGCACGCCTGATTCGAACTTGAGCTTGGAGAACACGCCCTTGCCCGAAACAGTAGCGATGATTTCCTTGTAGCCACCGGCATCGCCTTCGCTGGCCGAGACCAGCTCGACCCGCCAGCCCTTTTCGGCGGCATAGCGCTCATACATGCGGAACAGGTCGCCAGCGAAGAGCGCGGCTTCCAGACCGCCGGTACCGGCGCGAATTTCGAGAATGGCATTCTTCTCGTCGGCGGCATCCTTGGGCAGCAGCAGAATCTGGACTTCCTGCTCCAATGCCTCGATGCGCTTTTCGACTTCCGGCAACTCTTCCAGCGCCAGCGCGCGCATCTCTGCATCCGTGGCCGCATCGTCGCGCATCGCCGCCAGATCGACCGCTTCCCGGCGGGCGTCGGTCAGTTCGCGAATTTTGCCAACCACCTCCTGCAATTCGGAATATTCCGATGCGAGCTTCACATAGGTTTCCGAATCCGGATTGTTGGCCATCTGGCTTTCGATCATGGAGAACCGCTTCAAGAGCTGGTCCATCCGATCCTGCGGCAATGCGATCATATCATGTCCTAAATAGTGTAAGCGGCGTGCAGGAATGCAAAACCGGACGCCGCGCAAATCCTGCACCGCGACCGTTTAGTCAGATCAATCTGCTTCGCTATAACGGAATATCGTTGTCTTCGGCAAATCTCATCAGCAGTTCACGCAGCGAATGCGCGCTGTTGGGCTTGTCCAGTTCTTCCGCGAGCAAAGCGGTGAGCTTGCCCGCATCCAGCGCATCGAGCATGGCCTTGACCGGTCCGATCGCCGCCGCCGACATCGAAATCGACCGGAACCCGATACCGACCAGCGCCATGGCGGGAAGCGGCCTGCTGGCCATTTCACCGCACAGGGTTACCGGCTTGCCATGGCGGTTGCCGGTCTCGACGATGTGGCGCAGCGCCCGCAGGAATGCGGGCGAAAGCTGGTCGAAGCGGCCAGACATCAGCGAGTTGCCGCGATCCGTCGCCATCAGGAACTGGAACAGATCGTTCGAGCCGACGGAAATGAAATCGACGAGCGACACCAGCTCCTCAAGCTGCCAGAGCAGCGAGGGCACCTCGACCATCGCTCCAAGCTTCAGGCACATCGGCAGCTGATGAGCAAAGCGCGACAGGTGACGGACTTCACGATCGATAATCTCGCGCGCGGCCTTCACCTCGCTTACTTCCGTGATCATCGGCAGCAGGATTTTCAGCTCGCGGCCGCCCGCCGCCTTCAAAAGCGCCCTGATCTGGGTGCGCAGCAGCCCCGGACGATCAAGCGTCAGGCGAATGGCGCGCCAGCCGAGCGCCGGATTTTCTTCCTGCACAGTCGAACTGAAATAGGGAAGAACCTTGTCTCCGCCGATATCCAGCGTCCGGAAAGTCACCGGCTTGTCGCCCGCGGCCTCGATGACGGAGCGATAGAGGCGCTCCTGCTGTTCGGCTCGCGGGAAAGTGGAAGCCACCATGAACTGAAGCTCGGTGCGGAACAGGCCGATACCCGCCGCACCCGACGCCGACAATTGCGGCAGATCGACGAGAAGCCCCGCATTCATCAGAAGCGAGATACCGACACCGTCCCTGGTGACGGATGGCTTGTCCCGCAATTCGCGGTAATGGGCCTGCCGCCGCGCCCGGAAGCGAACCTTTTCGGCATAAGCCGTTTCCAGATCGGCCTGCGGGCGCAGATGCATGATGCCTTCGTCGCCGTCGACAATGGCCGCATCGTTGTTTTCAGCCATGGAGACGATGCCCTTGGCCTGACCGACCACCGGAATGCCCATGGCGCGGGCGACGATCACCACATGGCTCGTGGCCGCGCCATCTTCCAGAACAACCCCGCGCAAGCGCTCGCGCGGATAATCCAGAAGTTCGGCTGCCCCCATGGAACGAGCGACAATGATCGCATCCTTGAGCAACGATTCGGCGATGGTCTTAATGTCGCGCCCCATCAACTGGCGCAGCAGGCGGTTTGCGAGGTCGTCAAAATCCGACAGGCGTTCGCGCATATAGGGATCGGTCAGATGCACCATGCGCGCGCGCGTGTCGCTTTGTACTTTTTCGACTGCGGCCTCGGCGGTCAGCCCGTTGCGAATGGCTTCTTCCAGCCGCCGGACCCAACCGCGATCATGGGCAAACATGCGATAGGCTTCCAGCACTTCGCGATGTTCACCCTCCACGGCCACATCGCGGCGCGACAGCATGTCGTCGATGGATATGCGCAAGGAACCGAGCGCCTCGTCCAGCCGGTTGAGTTCGGCCTGGCTGTCCTCATTGAAAAGATTGGTGACGACGATGCGCGGTTCGTGCAGAACCACGTGGCCGAGACCAATCCCCTCATTGAAAGCCTGGCCTGTCACGCTCATCGGACGACCGAGATCAAGCTCTATGCCCGGACGGGCCAGACGCAGCCCGTCACCGGAGGCAATGATTTCGGCAAGAACCATAGCGGTGGTTTCAAGTGCTTCGACCTCGTCTTCCCGATAAGCACGCTTGGTCTTGTTCTGCACGACAAGAACGCCCAAAGTGCGGCCAGCGCGCAGGACGGGAACGCCAAGGAAGGAATTATAGGCTTCTTCGCCCGTTTCCGGCAGATAGGCGAAGGCCGGGTGGCTTTGCGCATCGGTCAGGTTGAGCGGACGGGCACTTGCGGCAATCGTGCCGACCAGGCCCTGGCCGAGGCGAAGCTGCGCCAAGTGAACAGCCTGCGGATTAAGGCCTTCGGTCGCATAGAGTTCGAGAACGCCATCGGCGCGCAATATATAGAAGGAGCAGACTTCCGCGACCATGTTCTGCGCGATTTCACGAACGATCCGGTCGAGGCGCGCCTGCGGTTCCAGCGGCTCCGCCATCAATTCGCGCAACCGCTTGAGCAGTACGCGGGGACCGGTTGTCAGCTCACGCATGATCGTCGGGGGCTCCTTTCAGATTGCTGGCATGCACTCGCCAGCCGATTCCCATTACCCGCCAGCGAAGCGTTACGCCAATTCCTTTGTGAGCATTTTTGACACCCACGTCCAGAACAAATAGTCGCGCCTCGCAAAATGTTGCAGTGCCGCGCAGCCCTTCGGCTACGCGGCACTGCTTTAAGAGCCGAATGTGAACCGGCTGATTACTTGTCGAGACCATAGACCGCGTGCAGCGTGCGTACGGCCAGTTCTGCATAAGGACCGTCGATCAGGATCGAAATCTTGATTTCAGACGTCGTGATCGCGCGGATATTGATGCCTTTCTCGGCCAGCGCCTTGAAGGCGGTGGCGGCAACGCCTGCATGGCTGCGCATGCCTATGCCGATGACGGAAATCTTGGCAAGGCCGGTTTCCGACTGGATATTGTCAAAGCCGATCTCGCCCTTGACCTTGTCCAGCACCTTCAGCGCCTTGTCGATGTCGCCGGTCGGAATGGTGAAGGTCATGTCGGTCTTGGAGCCGTCTTCCGACACGTTCTGCACGATCATGTCGACATTGATGTACTCTTCGGCGAGCGGCCCGAAAATGGCTGCCGAAACGCCCGGCCGGTCGGCCACGCGCCGCAGCGAAATCTGAGCTTCATCCTTCGCAAAGGCGATACCTGTGACGACCTGCTGTTCCACGATTTCATCCTCGTCGCAAATAAGGGTTCCGGGCGGATTGATCGGATCACCCATGCCCGGCGCATCTGGGTCCGTAAAGCTCGAGCGCACGAAAGTGCGCACCTTGTGCACCATGGCCAGTTCGACCGAGCGCACCTGTAGAACCTTGGCGCCAAGCGAGGCCATTTCCAGCATTTCCTCGAAGGAAATCTTCGAAAGACGCTTTGCCTTCGGCTCCACACGCGGGTCTGTGGTGTAGACGCCATCGACATCCGTATAAATATCGCAGCGATCGGCCTTCACGCCGGCAGCAATGGCGACAGCCGACGTATCCGAACCGCCGCGTCCGAGCGTGGCAACACGATTGTCGGGGCCGATACCCTGGAATCCGGCGACGACGGCAACCTGGCCCATTTCCATGCGGCGGATGATTTCCGAGCCGTCAATCTCCTGAATACGGGCCGCGCCATGGGCGTTGTCGGTCTTGATCGGAATCTGCCAGCCCTGCCACGAACGCGCATCGACGCCGATGGACTGAAGCGCAATTGCCAGAAGACCGCTCGTCACCTGCTCGCCGGAAGCGACGATGGTGTCATATTCGCGGGCATCATAGAACGGCGAGCTCGCGCCGCAGACTTTCGGCATATTCTGCACCCAGCCGACCAGCTCGTTGGTCTTGCCGGACATGGCCGAAACGACGACGGCAACCTGATTGCCCGCCTCGACCTCGCGTTTGACGTGGCGCGCCACATTATAGATGCGTTCCAGATCGGCCACCGAGGTGCCGCCGAATTTCATCACGATGCGCGCCATTTAAGGTTACGTCCCGCTGTTTAGAAAAATTACACTCTTGCCCGCCCAAACCTTATATTGTTGCGACAGGCAAACCCGGGGTCACATAGCTAAAATACGGTAGTTCCGCAAGGCCGTGATTCGTATCGGGCCGCTCGAGAGCGAAATTGATTTGTTCCTTGACTTTGGAGTACTACCTTGAGAGCAGGACCTGCACGCTTCCGCCGCTGGAGAATGAAATGACCGAGACAGCCCGCACCACCATCGACGCTTCGGAAATCGAGCATTTTTCGCGCATTGCCGCGGAATGGTGGAATCCGCAGGGCAAGTTTCGCCCCTTGCATAAGTTCAACCCGACGCGGCTTGCCTATATCAAGGAAAAGATCTGCGCCAAGTTCAATCGCGATCCCAATACGCCGCGCCCCTTCGAGGGTCTGCGCGTGCTCGATATCGGCTGCGGCGGCGGGCTTCTCTGCGAGCCGATGGCGCGGCTCGGCGCCACCGTGATCGGAGCGGATGCCTCCACCACGAACATTGAGGTGGCGAAAATCCACGCGGCACAAAGCGGCGTCGAAGTCGACTACCGCGCCACGACCGCGGAAGCGCTGGCCGAAGCCGGGGAAAAATTCGATGTGGTGCTGAACATGGAAGTGGTCGAGCATGTTTCCGACGTCGACCTGTTCATGTCGGCAACCAGCGAAATGGTGAAGCCGGGCGGATTGATGTTCGTCGCCACCATCAACCGCACGCTGAAAGCCTATGGTCTCGCCATCATCGGCGCGGAATATGTGCTGCGCTGGCTACCGCGCGGCACGCACCAATATGAGAAACTGGTGCGTCCGGAAGAACTGGAAGCAGCCCTTGCGAAAGGCGGCCTGCGGCTCATCGACAAGCTTGGCGTGACCTATAATCCGCTGGCCGATAGCTGGAGCCGCTCCCGCGATACCGATGTGAACTATATGGTTCTGGCCGAACGTCCGGCCTGATCAGAGCACATCCCGAAAAGTGTAAAACGGTTTTCGGACAAGATGTGCGTAAAACAAGCGCTCAGCCTCTTTGCGCGCGCGTCGTCATGGCAACGCCTGCACAAATGACCAGCGCGCCGATCCAGGTCAGCGGCGGATAGTGTTCACCCAGGAACAGGGTTCCGGAAATAAGCCCCAGTGCCGCCGCGACATAGCCGATCTGGCTAAGATAAACCGGACCGCCGACCGCCTGCAGCCGGAAGAACAGGGCGAACATGCCCGCCGATGCAATCGACTGGGCCAAAGCAGCCCACGGGGCGAATGCAAGCGATTCAATCGGAAACTGGCCGGTAAACAGAATTATTCCCGCGAAAAGCATCAATGCCGATGCGAGATGACTTCCCGCTGCAAGCTCGGTCGGGTCGGAGTTTTTCGGCCAGTCGAGCGTGCGATAGACGTTCCCCATCGCCAGAAATACCGGAATGAGCAATGCCGCAGCGATCCACAGATGATCGGCAGGCTTTCCCACTTCACCGCGCGTCATCGTCACCATCACCGCGCCGATAAAGCCCATAGCTATACCGCCGATCCCCAGCGCATTGGGACGCCGCAGGCCAAACCCCATCGACAGAACGAGTGTGATAACCGGCGACAGCGTGTACATGATGCCGGTAAAACCCGCGCCAAGGCGCGGAATGGCGGAAAGAATGAGCAGGTTGGGCAGGGCATAGGAGATGAAGGCGGTGCAGATATAATAACGCAGCCGCCCGCCTGAAAAGCCGATCTTCTTTCCCTGCAAACGAAGAACGGCGAACAGAATAATTCCGGCACTTGCCGAGAACAGGAAGGTCCAGATCGCGGGCGGAATACCCGCCTGCGCCGCGATCTTGCCAAGCGGCAGAATGAGACCCAGCAAGGTGCCGGTTGCGATCAGCAAAAAAGGCGCCGAATCCATAAGTTTCATGCGCCTCGTCTCCGTGCGGCAATCAGTTCTTGTCTTCCGGGAATACCGGCAGCGGCAGAACGTCGACACCGTCTTCAAGCAGCGAATGCACATCTTCGCGCGATGCTTCGCCGTAGATGCCACGTGTTTCGGTTTCGCCGAAATGGATCTTGCGGGCTTCCTCGGCAAATTTATCGCCGACATAATCCGCATTCTCGCGAACCTTGCGGCTCAATTCCCGCATCTCGTCCAATATCTGCTTTTGCTTGTCACCCAACGCCATGGCAATCTTTTCCTTGCCGCGGCTTGTCGAAACAGCCGGCGCCATCAGCGATTTCTGGACAGCTTGCGAATCGCATACCGGGCACGCGACGAGCTTCATTCCCGACTGACGGTCGAAATCGGCATTGTCGCGAAACCAGCCCTCGAATTCATGGCCCTGATCGCAATGGAGCGAAAAGCGGATCATGGAATTTACACATCCTCTTTCTGTTTCGCGGAAACGATGCTGACGTCAAATTCCCGCGCATTCTTCAGGTTCGGTATCTTGGCGCGTGCGGCCGCGCTTTCCGTCACGTCGATGTCGGCCAGGATTACACCGGGCTCGTTATGGTCGGCTTCCGCAAGAATTTTGCCCCATGGCGACACGATGATCGAATGGCCATAGGTTTCGCGTCCATCCTCGTGCAGACCGCCCTGCGCAGCAGAAATCAGGAATGCACCATTCTCGATGGCGCGCGCACGCTGCAAAATATGCCAGTGGGCTTCGCCAGTCTGTTTGGTGAAGGCAGCCGGACCGGTAATCACATTGGCGCCCGCCAGCGCCTGCGCGCGGAACAATTGCGGAAAACGGATATCGTAGCAGATCGCCATGCCAATATTTGCGAAAGGCAGTTCTGCGATAACGGTATTCCTGCCTGGCTCATAGGTCGCTGATTCGCGCCAGCTTTCGCCATTATCCAGATCGACGTCGAACATATGGATCTTGTCATAGGTGACGAGCTTCTCGCCGGCAGGCGTGAAAACTCCGGCGCGATTGGCGATCTTGCCGTCCCCGGCATCAATGGCCGTCGAACCGATGTGCAGGAAGATGCCATGCTTCGCCGCCAATGCCGAAGCCGCCCTGAAAACAAGGTCGTTGGCTTCATCGCGAAGGCTCGCCTTGAAGGCAACCCGATCGCGCATCATTGCGCCGGTCATTTCCGGCGTCTGCACATAGGCCGCGCCCTTCGCTGCCGCCTCGGCTACGAATTTTTCGAGGGTTTCGACGTTGCGGACAACGTCGGTACCCGAACGCATCTGTATTGCGGCAGCGCGAAATGTGCTCATCGGTTTTTCCTACAACCTCAGTTCAGTTGACCAGTCTTTAGCAGGCCATCAAGTTTCCCCTGATCTTCCAGCGCGTGAAGATCGTCGCAACCGCCAACGTGAACGGACCCGACGAAAATCTGCGGGAAAGTATTGCGGCCCGAACGCTGCTGCATTTCAGTACGCAATTCCGGAGTTGCTCCGGCATTGATTTCATTGAACTCCACGCCCTTGCGGGTCAGCAATTCCTTGGCCCTGGTGCAATAAGGGCAACCGGGGCGCGTGTAGATGGTAACGTCAACCATGAAAAACTCCATTCTTTGCCCCCTATATAAGCGGCAAAGCTGCTATCTGGAAGTCCCGAAGCTTTCCACGAGCCTGTGTTGCGAGGCTTACTCGGGCAGAACACGGCTGAAAGTCAGCACATCAACGCTTCTCGCGCCGCCACGCAGCAAGGCGCGTGTCACCGCCTTGACCGTTGCGCCGGTGGTGTAGACGTCATCGATCAGCAAAACCCGGCGCCCGCGAACATGAATCTCATGTTCCTGCGGTACACGGAATGCGCCATCCACATTGCGCTTTCGCTCCTTGATGCCAAGGCCGATCTGCTGCTCGGTCCGGCGCACACGCTTCACGCCTTGCGGTGCAAAAGGTTTCCGCTCCAGTTTCGCGAGCGCGCGGGCAAGTTCCGCCGACTGGTTGAAACGGCGCTGCCAGAATCGCCAGCGATGCAAAGGCACAGGCAGGATCACATCGCATTCATCCAGCAATTCGCGCCCCGCACGCTGCATCCAGCGCGCCATCCACGGTGCCAGATCGGTCCGGTCGTGAAACTTGAGCGAGACCGCCATGCGCTGTGCCGCTCCACGATGCAGGACAGCCGAGCGAAGGCGTTGGAAAGGCGGCGGATCGGCAATCGCCTCCGCACTCATGAAATTCTCCCCGAAATCATGACTGAACGGTATACCAAGCACGGGACAATAGGGCTTTTCTATAAAGCGCAGTTCCGGCCAACACTTGGAACATAGCGTTCCCGGTTCGGACACATGCATCCGGCAGCCGATGCATGTCGGCGGAAACAACATGTCGGCCGACGAGCGAACGGCTGTTCCGGCCAGCCGCCGAAGCTTTTCGCCCGCATTGCGCAAAAAGGTTTGATGCGTTCTATCGTCATCTGCCATTGCATTCGCCCCCGTTCGAATGCATCTATCCCCGCAACGATTGTACTGAACCTTGCTCGAAAGAGAAGACGGATTCCATGCCTGCGCCGACCGATGATAGCGCGATCTTCGATCGCGATCTCCTGCTTTCGTTTCGCCGCCGCGCCTTTGCGCGCGCCGAACCCGGCGCGGATTTCCTGTTGCAGCGCATTGCCGATGATCTTGGCGACCGCCTTGACGCGGTGGAGCGCCGTTTTCCCGTCGCCGTCGATCTCGCTGGCCATACCGGCGCGGCGGCTGCGGCCATTGCGCAGTCCGGCAAGGCGGACATGATTGTCCGCATCGAACGCGACCGGGATTTTCTGCAAGGTCCATTCCCGGCTATTGTCGGCGATGAGGAGATACTTCCGCTGAAGCCCGGCAGCGTCGATCTTGTCGTGTCGCTGATGGCGCTGCACGCGACAAACGATACGCCGGGGACCATGGTGCAGATCGCCCGCGCGCTGAAACCGGACGGGCTTTTTCTGGCGGCCTTGAGCGGCAGCGGAACGCTGGGAGAACTCCGCGAAAGTCTTCTTCAGGCCGAAATCGAACTGACGGGCGGCGCCTCACCCCGCATCTTCCCGTTTCCCGATGTGCGGGATGTGGGCGGCCTGTTGCAGCGTGCAGGCTTCGCCCTGCCCGTAACGGACGTCGACAACATCACGGTGCGCTACGATTCGCTGTTCAACCTGATGGCCGATCTGCGCGCCATGGGCATGCAGAACATCCTGCGCGACCGTTCCCGGAAGCCGGTTTCGAAACGGCTTTTCGTGCGTGCCGCAGAAATCTACGCCGAACGCTTCTCCGACCCGGACGGGCGTATCCGCGCCACGTTCTCGATCATCTGGCTATCGGGCTGGGCGCCGCATGAATCGCAGCAGAAGCCATTGAAGCCCGGCTCCGCAAAGGCGTCGCTGGCGGAAGCGCTCAAAAAGGCGGAAGAAAAATAAGGCATGTCTCCCAAAGGTGGGAACCGGTTTTGGAATAGAGACATGCGAAAGAAAATTAGCAATCGCCGCGATGACTGCCGTCAGCCTCAATGATGCAGACGGAATTGGGGCTTGGCTGAAGCACGCTCTTGCGCACCGTATAGGTCTGGCCTGCCGCATGCGGCTGGGTGTCGACATTGCGCTTGATCGAACCGGTCATGGTACGGTCGACCCCGGCTGGAAGCACTGATTGGGCTGCAACCTTGTTTGCCTGATCGTTGAGAACCGGCACGATAATGAGAGCCAGAGCGACAACGGCAGAGCCGAACAACAGCACAACGCGCAGGATTCCACGACCAGCCTTGGTTAGCGGCTTGGCCGTATATTCGTTGTGGTCGGCACTGAAATAATTGTTGTCGAAACTCATGCTTCAAGACTCCGGGGCAGCTCTTGAACGAGAATGCCTCAGCGGAGTGAATCATAGATTAACCGGCCAGCGGAATCGTAAGAAATTGCCAACCTTTTTCCACAGTTGTGGACAGGCTCCCCCTACAGAAGATCGAGCAAAAACGGGATCAATGGTTCGTCGGCTGGCGGCATCGGATAGTCGCGCATATCCTTCGGGCGAACCCATTTCAGCGCCTGCCCTTCGAGCCCTCTCGCAATGCCTTCATAACGGCGGCAGACATAGAGCGGCATGAGCAGATGGAAGTCATCATAGGTGTGGCTGGCAAATGTCAGCGGCGCGAGGCAGGCCGCTTTCGTGACAATGCCGATTTCTTCCTGCAATTCGCGGATCAGCGTTTCTTCGGGAGTCTCGCCCGGCTCCACCTTGCCGCCGGGAAATTCCCACAGCCCGGCAAGCTGCTTGCCTTCCGGGCGCTGGGTCAGCAGAATCCGGCCATCCGAATCGACCAGCGCGCAAGCCGCAACCAACAGAATGCGGCGTCCCTTCACCTCGGTCATTTCTCGTTGCTCTCCCGATAGGCATAGCGATAGGCTTCCTGAAAGCCGAAGCTCTCATAGAGCGCAAACCCGGCCACATTGTCTGCTTCGATTTGCAGCCATGCCGTCTTTGCGCCGAGCTTGGCCGCCCATTTGAGCGCAGAACCGACAATCGCTTGCCCGTAGCCCTTGCGCCTTGCGTCAGGCCGGGTTCCCACATCGAACAGACCCGCCATTGCGCCGTCCTGCACGCAAAGCAGGTTGGACACAGCGCGTCCGCCCGCCTCCAGAACGAACATGCCCTTGTTCGGGCGGACGCTGTTGAGGAGTTCGGAAAATCCGGGCCGCATCTCCTGCGGCCTTTCATGGATGGAGAGCGAGGCATCCACGAAGCGCCCTATATCCTTCAAGGGGATCTGGTCGATAGCACCCGACAGATCGAGTTCTTCCAGTTTCGCGGTCATCACGATGGTTTCATCGCGGCGCTTCCAGCCAAGCCCTTCCAGATAATCCTCAAGCTCGCGCGGCGCGAGCGGGGAAAGCCGGAAACAGGGAACGCGGCCATAAGCACGAAAACGCTGCGCCGCCAGCTCCACGCGCGTTGGAATATCGCGCGTATCGCCGGGATCGAGCGGATTGATCGAGTTGAGACGCCGGGATGGATGCGCCGCGGTCATGCGTATCGCCCATGTACCGTCATAGTGGACGGACGTCGCGGGCCAGGCGCGAAAGCCGACGGCTTCCAGTTGGCGAACGATGGCAAGACTTGGCACAATAAACTCCTCAAACGATGACGGATTGAGCGCTCAGGCTCGATGAGATTCGGGAAGACAGCGTGCCGAAAATAGTGCTCTTTGAGCACCGGAGGCACAAAAGAGTGCTATTTGCAGGCCGCTGGAACCCGAATATCGCGAGCCTAGCTTCTGTAATCGCCGTTGATCGCTACATATTCCTTGGTGAGATCGCAGGTCCAGACGGTTGCCTTGCCCTTGCCCAACCCCAGATCGACACGAATGCGAATATCCTCGCCCTGCATATAGGCGGACGTCGCTTCTTCCGAATAGGCCGGATCGCGCTCGCCCTGATATGCAACGCGAATATCGCCGAACCAGATCGCGAGCAGGTCGCGGTCGGCAGGCTCGCCGGCCTTGCCGACAGCCATGACCACGCGGCCCCAATTGGCGTCTTCACCGGCAACGGCCGTCTTGACCAGCGGCGAATTGGCGATGGAAAGCGCGATCTTCTTGGCGGAAGCTGCGGACTTCGCCCCCGTCACTTCGACTTCCACCATCTTGCGCGCGCCCTCGCCGTCGCGCACGACCTGCAACGCCAGCGACTTCAGGAGACGCCCCAGCGCCTTCTTGAATTCGCCAAGGCGCTTGTCGACGGGATCGGTAATTTCCGGCGCGCCGCGTTCCGCCGCCGTACCGGTGGCAAACAGCATCAGCGTATCCGACGTGGATGTGTCGCTATCCACCGTCACCGCGTTGAACGTTGAGCCCACGCCCTTGGAGAGCAGGCTCTGCAACACTTCAGCCTTGATCGGCGCGTCGGTGACAACAAAGGAAAGCATCGTGGCCATATCCGGCGCAATCATGCCCGCGCCCTTGGCGATGCCGTTGATCGTGACAGGCACCTGACCGAGCAGCACCGTTTCGGTCGCGACCTTGGGATAGGTATCCGTGGTCATGATCGCCTTGGCGGCTTCAGTCCAGAAATCTTCAACCGCGTCCTTGTTCATATCGCCGAGCAGATGCGCGAACTTAGTCGCATCAAGCGGTTCGCCGATCACGCCGGTTGAAGCGAGAAACACATCGGTCGTGGCGCAGCCGACGGCCTTGGCGGCGGCTTCAGCCGTTGCTTCCGTGGCCTGGCGACCCTTGACGCCGGTAAAGGCATTGGCGTTGCCGGAATTGACCACCACCGCGCGCGCCTTTCCGTGCACGAGATTGCGGCGGCAGAAATCGACAGGCGCCGACGGGCAAAGCGAACGGGTGAAAACGCCTGCAGCCTCAGCCGGGCGGTCAAACACCATCAGCATCACATCCGTTCGTCCCTTGTATTTGATACCGGCGGCAGCGGTGGCAATACGGACGCCATGGACGACCGGCATTGCGGGGTAATGTTTTGGAGCGAGCGGAGAAACAGACGCGGACATAGGTGCCTCGAAGGATATTCGGTTTGGTGTTGCCGCATTGGAAAGGTTTGCAGCCCAAAATCAAGCGGGAAACGCAGGATCGAAATAAAAAACGCCCCGGCAAGCCGGGGCGTTGATCCTTGGAAGCGAAATTTACTGCTGCGGAGCAGCCTCTTCCGGCGCATCACCCTGGTCCGCGCCTTCCTGGGCAGCGGCGGCGTCCTTCATGGCTTTCTCGACAGCCGGGTCCTTGTAGTCGATCTTCATGCCGTCACGCAGCTTCTTGACCGTTTCGACATAACGCTCGCGCATGATGATCGAACGGATCTGGTCCTTGACCTGATCGAATGCCGGAGGCTGCTTTGTGCGACGGTCTTCGAGCTGGATCACGTGAAAGCCGAACTGGGTCTGGACCGGCTCCTTGGTGTATTCGCCCGGCTTCAATGCAAAAGCGGCCTTTTCAAATTCCGGAACCATCTGGCCTTCGGCAAAGTAACCGAGATCGCCGCCATTGGCTGCAGTGCCGTCGGTCGAGCTTTCCTTGGCGAGCTCCTCGAACTTGGCGCCGCCTGCAAGCTTCTTGATGATGGCCTCGGCTTCTTCCTTGGTCTTCACGAGGATGTGACGGGCACGCACTTCCACCTGCGGTGGCATGGCCGCGATTTCCTTGTCGTAGCGGGCACGCACATCGTCATCGCTGATCTTGTCGACAACGGCATCCTTGAAATATTCGTTATGGAGTGCGCGTTCGCGCAGGAATTCCATGCGATTCTTAAATTCCGAAGACTGATCGAGCTTTTCCTTTTCCGCTTCACCAGCCATTGCCTTGATGTCGATCAGGGCAGCGAGCGCAGCCAGACGGCGCTGCTCGGCAGGAAGGCGCGAGAACTGCGGATCGAGATCGCCTGCAGCCTGGTCAACTTCACCGACGGTGATGTCCTTGCCGTTGACGGTCGCCAGAACCTTGGACGGATCTTCCTTTTCTGCGGGAGCAGCAGCCGGTGCAGCAGCAGGCTTTCCGGCATCCTGAGCGAATGCGGCGCCTGTGTAGCCTGCCAGCGCCACCGAGGCCGCCAGAGACATGCCGACGACTGCGAGAGCCTTGCGATAAGGGGCTTTCAAAATGGCTTTCATATGGAATTCTCTCCTTCGTGACCGCTTACCGGCCCGATGAATGCGGCAGAATTTGGCCCGGATACCTCCAATATTACGACAAAGGAAAGGATTTCGAGCCTTTAGAGCAACGTTGACATCGCCCGAAGCCCCTCTTATCTGTCCTTCGGCTTTACGTCCAGTAAGGGGCGGGGGAATTGCGCCGGAAAAGCGCCGTATCTGGCAGCTTTCGCAGTGCAGTTTTCTTGCAATTGTTTCAATACGCGTGAATAAAGCATTCGACATTGCCGGAAGCGCTTCCGGCTGAACGGACAGGAAAGGACCAGTGATGGTCAGCTTTGGCGGCCTCGCCCGCAAGATATTCGGTTCATCCAATGACCGCCGCGTGAAAACCCTGCGCCAGCGGGCCAATCAAATTACTGCTATCGAGAAGAATTACGAAAATCTTAGCGATGAGCAATTGCAGGCCAAGACCGCCGAATTCCGTGCGGCGCTGGCTGAGGGCAAAACGCTCGACTCCCTTCTGCCAGACGCTTTTGCGACCGCGCGTGAAGCCGCCAAGCGCGTGCTTGGCATGCGCCCGTTCGACGTGCAGCTGATCGGCGGCATGGTTCTGCACGAACGCGGCATCGCCGAAATGCGTACCGGTGAAGGCAAGACCCTGATGGCGACCCTGCCGGTCTACCTCAATGCTCTTGAGGGCAAGGGTGTGCACGTGGTGACGGTGAACGATTACCTCGCCAGCCGTGACGCCGAAACCATGGGCAGGCTCTACAACTTCCTCGGCCTGACCGTCGGCGTCATCAAGCACGGTCTTGACGACGATGAGCGCCGCGCGGCCTATGCCTGCGACATCACCTATGGCACCAACAACGAGCTGGGCTTCGACTATCTGCGCGACAACATGAAGTATGAGCGCGCCCAGATGGTGCAGCGCCCACACAATTATGCCATCGTCGACGAAGTGGACTCGATCCTCATCGATGAAGCGCGCACGCCGCTCATCATTTCCGGCCCGCTGGAAGACCGTTCGGATTTCTACAATCTCATCGACACCTTCATTCCAGCCCTGGAGCCGGAAGATTTTGAAATCGACGAGAAGCAGAAGACCGCCATCTTCACCGAAGTCGGCACCGAGAAGGTCGAGCAGCTTCTGGAAGCTGCGGGCCACCTCAAGGGTGAAAGCCTCTACGACATCGAGAACGTCGCGGTCGTTCACCACCTGAACAACGCGCTGCGTGCGCACAAGCTGTTCCAGCGCGACAAGGACTATATTGTCCGCAATGACGAAATCGTCATCATTGATGAGTTCACCGGCCGCATGATGCCGGGCCGCCGTTATTCGGAAGGCCTGCACCAGGCGCTGGAAGCCAAGGAACATGTGACCATACAGCCGGAAAACCAGACGCTGGCCTCGATCACCTTCCAGAACTATTTCCGCATGTACAACAAGCTGTCGGGCATGACCGGCACGGCTGCGACGGAAGCGGAAGAATTCGGCAATATTTACGGCCTCGAAGTCCTTGAGATCCCGACCAATCTGCCCGTGCAGCGCATCGACGAAGACGACGAAGTCTATCGTACCGTCGAAGAAAAATACCGCGCCATCGTGCGCGATATCCGCGCCTCGCACGAAAAGGGCCAGCCGATCCTCGTCGGCACGACCTCGATCGAAAAGTCGGAACAGCTGGCCGAACGTCTTCGCAAGGAAGGCATCAAGGACTTTCAGGTTCTGAACGCCCGTTATCACGAGCAGGAGGCCTATATCATCGCGCAGGCCGGTGTGCCGGGAACCGTCACCATCGCCACCAACATGGCCGGTCGCGGCACCGACATTCAGCTCGGCGGCAATCTGGAAATGCGCGTCCGGCAGGAACTTGCCGATGTGCCGGAAGGTCCGGAGCGTGATGCCAGAATTGCGGCGATCAAGGCCGACATTGCTCAACTGAAGGAAAAGGCTCTGGCCGCCGGCGGGCTTTACGTTCTCGCCACCGAGCGCCATGAAAGCCGCCGCATCGACAACCAGCTGCGTGGACGTTCAGGCCGTCAGGGCGATCCGGGCCGCTCAAAGTTCTTCCTGTCGCTGCAGGACGACCTGATGCGCATCTTCGGTTCCGACCGCATGGACAGCATGTTGCAGAAGCTCGGCCTCAAGGAAGACGAAGCCATCGTCCATCCCTGGATCAACAAGGCGCTTGAAAAGGCGCAGAAGAAGGTCGAGGCCCGCAACTTCGAAATCCGCAAGAACCTTCTGAAATACGATGACGTCATGAACGATCAGCGCAAGGTGATCTTCGAACAGCGTCTGGAAATGATGGATGAAGAAGACCTGACCGAGACCGTCAGCGAAATGCGCCATGAGGTCATCGAGGACATGGTTGCACTCCGCATCCCGAAGGACGCTTATGCGGAAAAGTGGGATATCGCTGGCCTGAAGGAAGACATCATCTCCAAGCTCAATCTCGACCTGCCGATCGAGGAGTGGGCCAAGGAAGAAGGCATCGCGGAAGAAGAGTTCGAGAACCGCATCAAGGAAGCCGCCGACAAGGCTGCTGCCGAAAAGGCCGAACGCTTCGGCCCGCAGATCATGACCTATGTCGAGAAGTCGGTCATCATGCAGTCGCTGGACAATCTCTGGCGCGAGCATCTGGTCAACCTCGACCATCTGCGCTCCGTCGTTGGCTTCCGCGGCTATGCCCAGCGCGACCCGCTGAACGAATACAAGACCGAAGCTTTCGAACTGTTCCAGTCGATGCTGGCAAATCTGCGCGAAGTGGTTATCTCGCAGCTGATGCGCGTCGAGATCGTTCGCGAAGCACCACCCGAGCCGGAATTGCCGCCGATGACCGGCCGTCATATCGATGGCACGACCGGCGAGAACGATTTCGACGAAGCAGCCTGGGCAGAGCACCAGCACGACGAGCGCAGTGTGCCTGCTGCCGAACGCGACCCGGCTGATCCGCGCACCTGGGGCAAGGTCAGCCGCAATGAGGCCTGCCCATGCGGCTCCGGCAAGAAGTACAAGCACTGCCACGGCGCTTTCGAATGATGTGAGCCAGGCTCGATCATCGTCTTAATCGAACGAACCCCGGCAAGCCATTTGCCGGGGTTTGTCGTTTCAGCCAGCGACCTGCGCTGACAGGTGAAACCGTCATCTTTATGTTCGCTTTATTTTAGACGATACAAATATAGATGTCGTTTAGAAAATACTCACCATTCCTTGATGTCGCGCGACCTTGGGAAGATTAGACTTTTTCTTTTCCTCTTTATAAAGAACTCTTGCCTAAGGTTTCCATGCGGACGGGCAACAAAGCGCGGATGCGAAAAGCCGGGTTGCCCGGTATAAAATAAACAGGCCCGAAGAGGCCTGCAAAGACAGGGTTGGCATATAGTGCGGCTTTCGGCAGCTGAAACGGCGAGCCGGTTTCTACCGGGCAGGATCGCGGCCAGGCTTCGTCCCGTGACGGAGCGGCTGGATGCCGTGCTTACGGATGGTGGACCGCAAGCCAGCGCGCAGCGCTCGTCTCTCGTCGCTTTTTCCGTGCGCGTGGCGAGTGCGGCTATCGCCCTTCTGTCTCAGGTTATTCTGGCCCGCTGGATGGGTGAATTCGAATACGGCGTTTTCGTCCTCGTCTGGCTCACCATGATCATCATCGGCGATCTGGCCTGTTTCGGGCTGCACACGACCATCATCCGCTTCGTGCCGGAATATGTGCAGCACCAGGCATTCGGCCTCGTGCGCGGCATTATCCTGACCGGGCGCATATTCGCTTTCGCGGCAGCCACTCTCATCGCGCTTCTGGGCGCTGGCCTGCTGCTTCTGCTCAGGGACCATGTGGCGAGCTATTATCTGGTGCCGTTCATCCTCGGCTTCATCTGCCTGCCGATGATTGCGCTCGGCAACATGCTGGACGGCATTGCGCGCTCGCGCACCTGGGTAATGATGGCGCTGACGCCAAGCTATATCGTCCGCCCGCTTCTGGTTCTCCTGTTCATGATCATCGCGCATGAAGCGGGATTGCCCTCCACGGCAACTGTTGCGCTGGCAGTATCGATTGCCGCGACCTGGCTTACGACGGTCGGGCAGTTTCTAACGGTCGACCGCTCACTGGAAAAAGATATTCCCGCCGCAACGCGCGACCAGCGCCTTGGCGAATGGATAAAGGTTGCGTTGCCGATTTTCCTCGTGGAAGGCTTTTTCTTCCTGCTCATCAATGTCGATGTTCTGATGGTCGGCCATGCGCTCGACCCCGAGCATGTGGCGATCTATTTTGCAGCAACGAAGATCATGGCGCTTGCTCATTTTGTCTATTTCGCTGTGAAGGCGAGTGTCGCCCAGCGTTATTCGGATTTGCTGCACAGCGGCGACCGCGCCGAATTTGCAAGCTTTGCCGAGGCTTCCGTCCGCTGGACATTCTGGCCGACGCTGTTCCTCGGTGCCGTCATCCTGCTGACCGGCTATCCGTTGCTGCGGCTTTTCGGTCCGGCCTTCACAGCCGGCTATCCGCTTCTCTTCATTCTCATCATCGGGGTAATCGCGCGCGCCAGCGTCGGCCCGGCAGAAAGCCTTCTCAATATGTCGGGCAAGCAGAACATCTGCGCGCTCCTCTATGCCGCAACACTTGCCGTCAACGTCATTCTCAATCTGGTGCTGATACCGCAGTTCGGCCTGACGGGCGCCGCCGTCTCCACGGCCATCGCCATGCTGATGGAAGCGGTACTCCTCTCGGCGGCCGTGTCGCGCACCTTGCACATAACCATGTTCATTCTCATTCCACGAGACCGTACCAAGACCTCGGAGGGGACTTTGTAATGGCCGCGAAACCTTTGCTTGAAGAATCAGCAGGCGGAAATGCAGCCCATATTGTTTCGGAACTTTCCGAGAGCGGTATGGCGCATGAAGCCGTCAAGAAGCTGGAGGAAAGCCTTCACAGTCGCGATATACCGCGCAAGCTGGCGATCTATGGCGCGGCGGCGGGCTTCGAATTGCGCGATGAACTCGACCATTTGAGCAACCGCACCGTCGAGCCGAACATCTTCTTCAATGCGCGGTTTCTGGCGCCTGCCATGCCGCGCCTTGAAGATCGCGAAGTTCGCTTCATGGTCATGCGCGACGAAAACGAAATCCGCAGCCGCCTGCGCTTCGTCATGCCCTATACGATCGAGCGCCCCGGCCTCCCACTTTCGACGCCGGTAATCCGCGCCTGGTCGACGCCGTTTGGCCCGCAGGGCACGCCGCTGATCGATCACGACGATCCTGTCGGCGTATTGGAAGACCTGTTCGATATTCTCGCCCGCAAGCATCTCAGATTGCCGGACGTGCTCGTCCTGCCGGAGATGCGGGCCGATGGCCCGGCGGCACGGCTGATCCGTTCGGTCGCGGTGGGGCGGCAATTGCCTTTGGTCGCCATAGAACAGAAGGAGCGTCCCTTTCTCGAAAGCGATCTGGACGGCGACGCCTATATCAAAGAGGCAATCAATGCCCACCATCGCCGGGACTATAATCGTCTGTGGCGCAGGCTGGCGGAAAAGGGCGAACTTGCCTATCGCGTCGCCCGCACGCCCGACGAAGTGCGCCACGCCTTCGAACATTTCCTGACGCTGGAGGCAAGCGGCTGGAAAGGCAAGCGCGGGACAGCCATGGCGGTCGACCGGTTTCGCGCCGCCTTTGCGCGCGAAGCGGTCAACAATCTTGCCGAGCGCGACTGCGTGCGTGTGCACACGCTTGAACTGGATGGCCGGGTCATTGCCATTCTCATCGTCTTTACGGTTTCAGGTGAAGCGTGGACCTGGAAGACGGCCTATGACGAAAGCCTGAACGCCTGGTCGCCCGGCGTGCTTCTGATGATCGAGGTCGTGAAGAATCATCTGAACGATCCGAACATCAACCGCACCGATTCCTGCGCCGTTCCGGATCATCCGGTCATGACGCGGCTGTTCGCTGCCCGCGAGACCATCGAGACACTTGTCATCGGGTTGAACCCATCTGCGGACAAACTGGTTCGTCAGGCCGCATCCCAGATTCATCTCTATCAGCGGACACGCAACCTGGCCCGGATCGTACGCAATCGCATCCGCAGTTTCACCGAGAGAAAGTAAGGCCTTTCAAGCAACCTTAAAAAAGCCCAAAACTCACTGTCCTGAATCTCCGATCCGGGAAAGAACGTTGCGATTGCAGTTTTGCGCAAGCCCTGCAAAGCTTCATCTTCCAGACTTTAGGATTTTGAAGGTTCAGGAATGCGATTTCCACGTCCGACCATCGCCAGCGGTACGCTTTGTGTCCTGACCGCGATTTATCTTCTCGCCTTTACCAACACATCTTTCTGGCACCGGCTGATCGCCTATTTTTCCGACCACCCGCTAAAGCTTGTCCTTGCAGCAGCAGCCATCCTTCTCATCCATATAGCCGTGCTGATGGCCTTTTCGGCGAAATACGTCATCAAGCCGGTTCTCATTTTCGCCGTATGGGTTGCCGCCGGCGGGTCCTATTTTACGGACACTTTCGGTACGATCATCGACCGGAATGTGGTCGAGGCAACGTTTACGACGACAAAAGCCGAGTCGGGTCATCTGATAACGACGGGCTTTCTGCTGCACATGCTGCTTTATGCCGTCATTCCCTCGCTTCTCATCATCTGGGTGCGTGTAAAACATCGCCCGTTGCTGCAGAAGCTCATGGTCAATACCATTTCAATCATCGCCTGCCTTGTCGGCGCAATCGCGCTGATCGGCTCTGATTATGGCAGCTTCTCATCAATGTATCGCGAGCATCGCTCCGATATAATGGAACGGCTGATGCCAGGAACGCCGATCAAGAGCACGGTGCAATACATTGCGCATGATCTGAACGACAGGCAGATCGTGATGCAGCCACTGGGCCTTGACGCCAAACAGGCGCTGCCGCCAATCGCATCCGGCAAAAAACTGCTGACCGTCGTTGTGGTGGGTGAAACCGCCCGCGCCAAGAATTTCAGCCTCTACGGCTATCCACGCGAAACCAATCCTGAACTCAAGCAGCAGGATATTGTCACATTCCCGAACACGACAAGCTGCGGGACGGATACTTCTGTATCCGTGCCATGCATGTTCTCGCCTTTTCCGCGCGAGGAATATTCGAGTACCAAATTCCATAGCTCGGAAAATCTGATGGACGTCCTCAATCATGCCGGTGTGAAGGTTGCGTGGTATGAAAACAATACCGGTAGCAAGGGCGTGTCGGACCGCATACCGACGGTCGACCTTCAGAACTCCACCGATGCGCGCTATTGCGAAGGCGGTGAATGCCTCGACCAGATTCTGGTCGACCGGCTGCGTGATCACCTGAAGGACGTGAACGGCAATGCGACAATTGTCCTTCATATGACCGGCAGTCACGGGCCATCCTATTATCGCCGCTATCCGCCGGAATTCGCCAGGTTCAAGCCGGAATGCCGCACGAGCGAATTTTCAGACTGCACGACGGACGAGATCGTCAACGCCTACGACAATTCGATCCTCTATACCGATCACATATTGTCGGAGATCATCAATATCCTGAAAGCCAGCGGAGACCGTTTTGCTCCAGCCATGATCTATATGTCCGATCATGGCGAATCGCTCGGCGAAGACGGCCTTTATCTGCACGCTGCGCCCTATTTCATTGCGCCTGACGTTCAGACCCATATTCCCTTCGTCGCGTGGTTCTCCCCGGACTATGCCGCTGCCACGCGACTGGACGCCGCCTGCGTCAAACAGAATGCCGCTGCCCCATCGTCGCACGACAACCTGTTCCACACGGTTCTGGGCATGATGGGCGTGAAGACGTCAGCCTATGATCAGACGCTCGACCGCTTTGCCGATTGTCGGAAAGCCAATGTCGCGGCTTCGAACTAGAAACCCACGAATATTGTCAATTATGCCAGCCAGACCAAGGATTTGAGCCATACGGCAAAGCGTGATACACTTTGTCGTGGGAGAGCGCATGGACAGGCGGAAGAGGAGGTCCGCACCGGTGCAATCCGGCACTTTGAACAAGTGCTCGAAGCCCGGATAAAATTATAAGCTTCCGTCTGGCTCAAACGCTGTCGCGCCCTCCCGGGGAAGGAGATGCGCCATGGAATATTTTCACTATGTCAGCACGCTGGATTATGTCCTGCTGGGCTTCATTGCCTTGCTGGTCTTCTGGAACCTTGTTGAGGCGAGCCTACGCAGATAAATAACAGCTGACTGTCTCGAAACCGCGCCGACCACATAAGGCCTGTTGCGCCTGATACTGTCAGGAAGAGACCTGCTCGCAACTGCGACAAGAGCGGTAGAGTAGAGCACAAGCCATTACTTCTTATCCGCCAGCTTTCTTTTTCGAAGAGCGGTGCAAGCTGCACTTTTGAGCAATTGACCTCGTTTCGTTTAGCCGGTATATCCCAACCCGCTGTCCCTTTGGACCATATCGAACTGCTTCGGCAGCAATGTGCGGGTGTGGTGGAACTGGTAGACGCGCCGGACTCAAAAAGGGGTTTGTCTATCAATCCACAGAAAATCACGGTGAAGTGAAAACATCGTATTTTCAAAGGGCTGTCGGTGTGAGAGTGATGAGTACGAAATGCGCCGAAAATGGGCTAGGAGCCGGCTAGGAGCCAAGCACCTGGGCTAGGATCGGCGGCAAAGTGCGGGCGTGGCGGAATTGGTAGACGCAGTGGATTCAAAATCCACCGTCCTTACGGATATGTCGGTTCGAGTCCGACCGCCCGCACCATAACAGATTACGATCGGCGACGGCATGATAGTCGCCGCAGGCTTGAGTCTGAGCCCCCGCGTCGGCCTTGGTTTGAGCGGTCTATCGACTGAAAGCCGGGGCGCTGAGGATCACCATTCGAATGCATGGCGGGGTGGCAGCCTGCTTTGGCGGAGTGTGATTGCTCCCTGCACAATTACATTCCTGCTGCTCGGTCGAAGTCGTTCCGGATTTGTTCGATGAACTCATTGCGGAAGTGTCGATTGCGTAGGTCTGCCTCTAGAATGCTTGAGTCTGGTGGGCGTATAGCCTCCAAGGAACGCATGGCCGTTTCCACGGTTGTAGCGTCACCAAGATTACCGGCGGTGGCCACCAACAAGCTCCAGTAGAAGGTGTTTTGGGGGACAGGTTGATCCTGCAACATTTTAAGGGCGTCGCGGTTTTCGCCGCGTCTGTAGAGAGAAGCCGCCAGAAACAAGTAGTCGGAGGGTTGGGGAACCGTCATTAAGGTGACTGTGTTCTCGATAACGGTTGAGGCTTCTTCGTATTCACCAAGTGCAAAGAGACGCTCACCGATGGCGATCCGTTCCCGCGCATTTCCTGGAAGACGCGCTAGGGCCTTTGATACAGAGGCTCGAAAGGCTGTGAAGTCTGCCTTCTGGAACTCAAGCGCTATCCTGGCGCGAAGGGTAAACCACGAGCCCGGCGCCAATCTCTCCGTGTTGCGAAAGCTTCTCCAGCCATCTTCGAGCGCAGCTTTGCTGGCCTCGAGATCGCCGTCATCAGCCGCCGCTATGGAGTCCTCAACGCGCACTAAGGCAAGCAGGGCCCAACCCTGAGCGTAGTCGGGTTGCGCGCCAACCGTTGCGCTCAGGCACTTCGACATCCAGCCGCGCTTGGTATCCGTGAGGGTGATCATTTCATTGAGAGTATGCGTCACGCAAACATAGCCGGTGACCGGATCAAGAGGGAGCCTGCGTCGTTCAGCTGAACGAATTACGGCATTCTCGCCGACAAGCTCGTGAACCATGACCTCCACTATGCGATGGGCGTCGCTCTTTAGGATTTGGGAAGACCAAAGTACGGCTCCGGTTCGTGCGTCTACCAGTTGCCAATACACAGCAATACCGGCGCTGTTTGAATCTACCTCGGTTGTAACAACGTATGCACTCTGATTGTCGGGGAGCCTTCGAACATAGTTTTGGGCTTCGGAAAAATCTTGTGTTCGGACAATGCTATTTATGTCGTAAAAAGTCATGGCGTCTGACAGACGCGCAGGCAGGCTGCGCGCAAAGAGAACGGAATGCTCGTCATCCGTTAGCGCATTGGCTGCCTGGATTAGGATTATCGGCGGCTGCCACGCAACCTCAGCGCGTTGATCTATGATTTTCAATCCACCGTACATTGCCGCAGCAACAAGTGGAACCGCAGCAGTCACACACAGCAACAGCCGTCGGAATGTCCGAGGCGTTGCTGTGGTCGACTCCGATTTGATCGAAGAATCGGGTGGGTCCTCGGGTCCAAGGTCTTCTTCGTCATATGTTAATGGCAACAGGGACTCTAGATTCTCTGAGTATTCAGGAATGTATCTCCCCAGAGGCAACGATATTATAATCGGATCGTTCCTGCCCTCTGTCAGATAATACTTTTCCAGAGAAGATCTCAGCCTGTTTGCGGTTGTGCGTACAATGCCGTCATTGGCGACATCAAAATCACTGGGACGACCCAGCGCTTCGGTGCCAATCGTGTATGATTTTATGGTATTTGCGCGTCCCTCAATATCTTCTATGACAATATACCTTAGAAATCTTCTAAGTCTTTCAGAATTCTGGAATGTTCTAGATTTCAGAATTCGCTTAAGCTGATCGTGCACCTTCTGCTGATCGACCATGTGTCCCCCAGTGATGTTATGGTGATCTTTTGGAAACCCGCTTCCATTCTCTCAAACAGAAACGTCACCCCTTCCAAGCAGAGCTTAAACTCTACAATGGGGCGCTGATAATTAGGGGTGGTGCCATACGGTTGCGCAACCCTTGAACATGTCGATGTAGCCGTTTGTGACGCTACGCCAACTGTTGCGGAACGGTGTGTGACTCGCCGTCACGCTGGTGCGTCAGCTATCCATTTTCCCGAAATTCTCGCTCTTGGAGCTGATTGTGAACGGCCGACAAAGCACTCGGCGCTCCTGATTGAGCTCATTTACTCACGCAGCGAGTTAAGGGGGGGCAAGTGCATTTTCAATTCAAGACATGCCACCAACTGGCGGCCCCAGCCACAACTATAAAAATACTCCAACGCTTGGGGCGCCATGTTTAATGATATCGACATTCTCGACAAAAAGCATTTGGAGATCATCGCCAAGGCGATCATCGATGATCGTATTAGTTGCTTCGTCCAGGACGTCCGGTCCGCACTTGCCATTGATGAGACTCTCTACGGCGAGTGCCTAGCGAGGTTGAGCGACCTGAGCGGAAGAGTTTATGCGGCGAGCGAGTTCGTCCCGTACCTCGATGCTTTGCGTGAAGCACCCATGCTCGACCGGCATATGCTCAAGCTTGTTCTCGATCTGCTTGAGACAGATTCGGCGTTGGTCCTGGGGTGTAACCTTTCTGCCGACAATGTAGCTGACACAGCGGCTTGGAATGCCATTTTTGGACAAATTCGTGATCGCGCGCATCTCGCGCGGCGACTTGTTCTTGAAATAACGGAAACGCGCGAATGGAGCAACTTATCATTCTGCTCCGACATGATCGTGGAGCTGCGCAGTCTGGGTTGCCGCGTTGCACTGGACGACTTCGGAGTTGGCTTTGCGTCTCCTCGGCTTCTCCAACTGATTGATTTCGATATCGTCAAAATCGATCAGGCTTTCGTTCATGATATCCGGCGATCGGCTGAAGGACGTAACAGCCTTCAGAACATCGTTGAATTTGCTTCGAGCTTTGCCCCGCTCATTGTCGTGGAGGGCATCGAAACCGCTGCCCAGATTGAGGCCGCGAGGGCGGCTGGTGCCACGCATTTCCAGGGTCATTTCTTCTCGGTTCCGGTTGCACGGAACGGCGCCCTACCCGGCAACGCGGAGGTTGCATGACGCATCACGACGATCGCCGACTATCGTCTTTACATAGTTCGGATCATCAAGAGTTTGCTTCGGGCAAGGATGCGGCGCCTCTCGTACTTTCAGGCGTTTCTGCGCTTTCGGGCGCGATCGTTGGGATTCTCTTGGCTGGCAACGGCTACGCCAGCATTGGCTTGATCGCCGCTGCCCTTGCAGCTGGTTGGATCGGCTGGTGGGCACGGGGGCTTCTATGAACAAGAAGCCCACCCTGCTTGGTTCATATGGCTTGCGCACGGTTCTTGGTAGCTTTGGTCGCCGGGGCGTGGGAGCGGGCGGCGATACCGCAAAACCACAGCCCTCTTTCGGCAAGCGCACAGCCTCTCCGTGTCAGAGCCTGTCGCTTCAACGCACGCGCTTATCGTATTTGCGCGCCGAGCTCCGGGCCCTGTTCAGCGATGAAGCCTTCCCGGAAAACACGCCGTCCTTCAGACTGACCGAGGGCGAAGCGCCGCGCTTGCTCATCGGAGAAACGGCTACGGTCCTAATCGACGCAGAGAATGGTCTGTTCGTATTCCGCGAGGAGACAGCCCATTCGGGGGTGATCGTCGTGACCGCGAGTGACGAGCGGCTGATCGACCACGTCATCTGTCATCTGGCGGCGGACCCACGAACGACGGGGGCGGAAACGGCCAATAAGGCGGCGCATATGTTGGTGGGACAAACGCTTGCCGACGTGGAGCGCAGGCTCATCTTGCAGACCCTGCGTCATTGTCGTGGCAACAGGATACGTACAGCCGACATGCTTGGCATTTCCCTCCGCACGATCCGCAACAAGCTTCGGGAATACTGGCGGACATCCGAAGCAGCGGGAGGGCAGTCATGAACGCTGCCTTCCCGTCATTCATGTACAGCGATCCCAAGCTGCTCGAGCCGAAAGCGCTTGCAGCATGGCGGGCGCTCGAAGGGAGGTATTCCAAGGAACTATCGAGCGCCGAAATCGACCATCTCTACGCGCTCTATATTCTGGGCCTCACAATACCTTTCTTCGGCCATCGCGAACCGATGAAGCATCTCGATGCCTGCCGTGCACTTCTGCACCTGAGGCTGACGCCGGAACGATCCGAACGAACATTGACCGAAGTCCCCGCCGCATCGGCGGACTGGGTCCACAAGGCATTTCTGTCCATCGAACAGCTCGGGTCCCGTGATGGCCATGCGCTGCTCGATGGGCTCCGCAATCCCACACCAACAATCAATGAAACAGATAGTCCGGCGACCGGGACCGGCGATGAGACCAACGAGGAAAAGCATGCATGAACTGACATCTTCAGCGCGCCACACAGAGCGTCACAAATTCATCCGAAACTGGGTTTCTGGCGCATCAGATACTCGATCCACCCGTCGTCGGTTGATGGCCGTTTTGCGTATGTCCTCCATGTCTTTGGGCGTGGGCCGGAAGCGGCTGGGACTGGGTGCGCTCAGTGTCGGGGGGGCAATTGCCTTGAGCCTTGGTTTCGCTTCACCGGTATTTGCCGAAAGCACCCTTCTGCCCAATGGCGCATCATGCGCGCGGCCTGTCGCGGGTAGCGGCAGTTGGACATGCCAGGTACCGAAGGAAGGCGGATTCGCGACCGTCACCAATGTCCCAGTAGGGGCGTCACCCATGGATGTCGATCTCGCGGCGTTGAATGCATGGTCTGCTGCCAACCTTGGCGCTGGGGCGATCGCATTCGGGAACACCTCGACGTCGGCAAGCGGTCAAAATGCCCTTGCGGCAGGTATCAATGCTTCAGCTGGGGGCGCAGACGCTGCCGCTATCGGCATGGGCGCCACTGCTTCAGCTGAGAAAAGCACCGCCGTTGGGCCTAACGCATCCGCTTCGGGCGACTTCTCGGTCGCCATCGGCAGCAATTCCGAGGCGCTGGGTGTTCACTCAATTGTGTTGGGCGCAGATAGCAGGGCGGACTCTATGTCCACGGCGCTGGGCCAGAACGCCAACGCGGAAACGGTCGACGGACAAGGCTTCGCCACAGCGGTTGGCAATAGCAGTGTGGCGGACAAGGTAGGTGCTGTCGCTATGGGCGCGGGTGCGCAAGCGACTGGTGAGCGGACGACGGCGCTTGGCGCTGACAGCACGGCTTCAGGCGCATACAGCCTGGCCGTGGGTCAGGCCGCCACGGTCACGGCGGATAACAGCGTCGCCTTGGGTGTTGGTAGTGTTGCCGATGGTGCGACGCTCGGTGCCGCAGCCTATAGCCCGACCGGCAACCTCACCGACATCGTGGGAACCGCGCCGGCTGGTGAGGTCTCGATCGGTTCGTCAGGCTCAGAGCGCCGAATTACCAATTTGGCGGCTGGCAGCGCGGCCACGGACGCGGTCAACGTCTCACAACTCGAAGCGGCGCAAACGCACTATTACAGCGTCAATGACGGCGGTGCGATCGGCGGCAACTACAACAATGATGGCGCCACCGGCCGAAATTCCTTGGCCGCTGGAATCGAGGCAGAGGCTGCCGGAAACCACAGCACTTCGGTCGGCTACCGAAACGCCGCCAGCGGCGAGTACAGCACCGCTATTGGTGTTTCCAACAGGGCAAGTGGGTACGCTAGCTTTGCAGCGGGCAGGTCTAGTGTAGCTTCTGGGGACATGTCTTTAGCGCTGGGCAGCAGTACGACGGCAACGGCGCAGGGTGCCACAGCCCTCGGTTATGGTACCGCGGCGGAAGGTGAATATTCCATTGCAATAGGAGCGTCGACCCAGAGTGGTAGTGGCGGCGCGGAACGGGCAGCTACATTGGCGAGCCGCGCCACTGGCGACAAGGCGATCGCGATTGGCGCAGATGCTGAAGCGCTGGCTGAAAACGCTATCGCCATGGGTTCGGCAGCACAGGCAAGTGGCGTGGATGCTATCGCCATTGGTCGTGGCTCCGAAGCGACCGGTTCGGTTGCGCTCGGCGCTGTCGCTCGTGCTGGGAATGGCGGCACTGCCTTGGGTGACGGCGCGACGGCAACCTATCTCGGTGGTTCCACAGTTGCAGGCACAATTGCCGGGACGGCAGTTGGTCAAAACGCTTCAGCGGATATCTCCGGTGCAACAGCAGTAGGAACAGAGGCCAAGGCGACAGGCGCGGGATCCACCGCTCTCGGCAACGGCAGCAGCGCGGTCGGTGGGAATAGCATAGCGATTGGCCAAGGTTCGCGGGCTGCTTCCTTCGACAGTATTGCAATCGGAACCTCGAGCCGCGTCAACTCCGGAAACCAAAGCACGGCGGTCGGATGGCAGAACACCGTTAGCGGTGGCGGAAATTCGACCGCTGTTGGCAGCAACAACACGATAACCGGGCAAAACACCTCGGTCTTTGGTCTGAGCAACAGGGCGACCGGATCGAGCGAAGTGATCCTGGTCGGCAGCGGCAACACCAGTGCCGCACCTAATTCCCAAGCGTTCGGTAAAGGCAACACGATTGCTGCGGGGGCCCAGTATGGTATCGCCGTCGGCATGTATAACCAACTGACGGGGACGAGCACCGGGCAGGATCCATCGCAAGTTGCATTGGGGCAGGGAAACACGGTATCTGCGCCCGGCGGCGTTGCGGTGGGTGTGGGCAACACAGTTTCCGCAAGGAATGGCGCGGCTCTGGGCGGCGCAGCACAGGTGACGGTAACTGACGGCGTAGCGTTGGGCTACCAGTCGCGCGCGACAACGGCGGCTGGTGTAGCGGGCTACGATCCGGTCGCCGGCCTTCCCACGACGAACACCAACTCGACCTGGGTGAGTACGCTTGGCGCCGTCAGCGTTGGCGGAAACGGCGCGACACGACAGATCACCAATGTCGCGGCGGGCACGGCGGAAACAGATGCCGTAAACGTGGCGCAACTCAGCACCCTAGCCGACCATGTCGACGAGACGGCAACGCATTACTACAGCGTGAATGACGGCGGCACTCCGGGTGGCAACTATAATAATGATGGCGCGACGGGCGCGGGCGCATTGGCGGCTGGTGTAGATGCAAGCGCCTCCAGTAGTGCGACCACCGCTGTGGGCATGCTCGCAAACGCTTCCGGCCTGTACAGCACGGCTTTGGGTGTTCAAGCCAAGGCAAGTGGCAGCAACAGCCTGGCTCTTGGCCGCGCCAATGCCAGCGGAACCAGCTCGGTCGCGATCGGCGACATGGCTGAGGCGTCGGGGATTGGCACTCTAGCCATCGGCGCGCAGGCCGGGCAGAACGCTACCGGCAGCGGAAACTTCTTTGGCGGAACGTGGGCAGGCATCTCCTCGAACGGCTCAAGCAACACATATCTCGGCGAGGCTGCGGGCTTGGGGGCGATAGGAGACAACAGTATCGCGATCGGCAATTGGGCTGGTGGAAGTTCGAATGGTTCCCGCAATATTTCCCTAGGCATGTTTGCAAACTCCGGGGTTTCTGCCAGCGATACAGTGGCGCTGGGTAGCAGTGCTTCGGCAAGGTTGGATGGCTCTGTGGCTCTTGGCTCGGATTCAGTAGCAAACACCGCCGCCGGTATATCGGGCTACGTTCCGATCGGTACCGACTCTTCAGGGATCAATGCCACGACCAGCACGCTGGCCGCACTTTCGATCGGCGATGCGGCCAATGGACAGTACCGCCAGATCACCGGTGTCGCTGCCGGCACGGAAGATAGTGATGCGGTCAACGTCGCTCAGCTCAAAGCGCTTGGCGAGCATGTTGATGCTTCGGCCACCCATTACTTCAGCGTGAATTCGTCCGGTGGCGGCAACTTCAACAATGATGGTGCAACAGGTTCCAATGCTATCGCCATAGGCATGGACGCTTCGTCGAGCAGCTACCAGACGGTCGCGATCGGCCGTGGCGCAATTGCCTCCGGTCCTCGTGGTGTCGCTCTTGGCGGTGAATCGGTCGCGAGCGGTGAATCGAGCACTGCCGTAGGCGACCAAGCTATTGCCTCAGGCAAGTATGCGACCGCGTTGGGACAGCGCGCGCAGGCAACCCAGGAGAACACCCTCGCAGTTGGCATGTATTCGAATGCAAGCGGCCTCGCTTCCTCCGCAGTCGGTCAGTTTGCTCACGCAACAGGCGATTTCGCATCGGCAATCGGCCAGAATAGCCAGGCGACGGCGAACTTCACGACAGCGGTTGGTGAAGGCGCAATTGCCAATAGCGAATTCTCGACAGCCGTTGGACAGGTCGCAGAAGCTATCGGTGTAAATTCCACGGCGGTCGGCCAATACGCACGAGCGACTGGCGCCTACTCCTCCGCTTTCGGTCAGTTTTCGCTGGCCAATGCCGATTACTCGACGGCTCTCGGTCAGGGCGCACAGGCCACGATCGCGCATGGCGTTGCCCTGGGTCATGGTTCCATCGCAGACACCCTCGTCGCAACGTCTGGCGTAACGATCAACGGCACAGCATACACGTTTGCCGGAGCGAACCCCGTTTCGACGGTGAGCGTGGGATCGGCAGGCGCTGAGCGCACCATCACCAACCTCGCAGCCGGCCGCATCGCCGCCGACAGCACCGATGGCATTAACGGATCGCAGCTTTTTGCGACCAATCAGGCGATTGAGGCCATCGACGACACCGTCGGTGAACTGGATGATCGCGCCGTCAAATATGATGGTACGACCGGCGACCCGAAGGACCTCATCACGCTTGAGGGCGATGTTTCCTCCGACGGCGGTCTGACCGGTGGTACGCGCATAACCAACCTGTCGCAAGGGGTGATCAATCAGTTCTCGACGGATGCGATCAACGGCGCGCAACTCTGGGGTACGGCTAACAGCATCGCCACTCACCTCGGTGGCGCTGCCTATGGCATATCGGTCAATCCTGATGGCACGCTCACGGCACCCGCTTACGATATCGCATCGATCGATGCGGCCGGGAACGTGACCACCATTACCCATGACAATGTGGGTGATGCGCTGGGCGGCCTCAGCCAGAGTGTGACCAACGTCAATTCACGAATTGACGACATCGATAATGGTGGTGGCATCAAGTATTTCCACGCCAACTCCTCTGCGGCGGACAGCCAGGCGGTTGGCCAGGAAAGCGTTGCAATCGGGCCTGAGGCAGTTGCGAACGGTGATGGCAGCATCGCGATGGGTAACGGAGCGACGACAGCCACGGGAGCCGATGGCGCCGTGGCGATCGGTGAAGGTGCACAGGCCAACAACGCCAACGACGTGGCGCTGGGTGCGGGTTCCGTGACCCAGGAAGCCGTTGCTACCACCGGTACGACGATCAACGGCAAGCGGTATGAGTTTGCCGGCACTGATCCTGTCGGTACCGTCAGCGTCGGTGACGAAGGTGCAGAGCGTACGATCACCAATGTCGCAGCCGGCCGGGTTTCTGAAGACTCTACCGACGCCGTCAATGGTTCACAGCTTCACGCCACCAATCAGGCGATAGAGGATCTTGATCAAGGTATTGGGGAGCTGGATAAATTTGCTGTCAAATACGACAACGACGGTGAGAATAAGTTCAACTCGATCACCCTCGAGGGTGGTGATCCGAATGCGCCGGTGTTGATCTCCAACGTTGCCGCGGGCCAAGCCGATACGGACGCCGTCAACGTCAGCCAGCTCAAGGATGGCATCAAGACGGCGAACAATTACACCGATAACCGAGTCAACTATGCGATCGAAACGGCGAACAATTACACCGATCAGGTGGCGGTGACGACGCTCAATCAAGCCAACAACTATACAGACTACAAGTTTGGCCAGTTGAACCAGGAAATCGGTGAGGTGCGGAGCGAAGCTCGTCAGGCAGCCGCGATTGGACTCGCAGCGGCATCACTGCGCTATGATGACCGTCCCGGCAAGGCGAGCGTGGCTGTGGGCGGCGGCTTCTGGCGTGGTGAAGGCGCGCTTGCCTTCGGTGCCGGTTACACCAGCGAAGACGGCCGCCTGCGCAGCAACCTGTCTGCCACCACCGCGGGCGGAAACTGGGGTGTTGGTGCCGGCCTTAGCTTCACGCTGAACTGAGGCCGCCATGCTCAGGCAAGCCACAACCCCCGCCCTCATACTCGTGGCTTGCCTTCTCCTGCCCGGCAGCCCGCCCGCTGCCGGGCAGGAGGTTTCACGGTCGGCCACAACCAGTTACCGGATCAAACCGTCTGATATCGTTGTCCCCGCAGATGTACCGGTCGGCCAGTATCGTCGCAGCATCCGGCCGTTCGAGAACTGGACGCTTATCTGCGACGAAAATCTGCATGCCAAGCAAATGGTGTGCAATGTCAGCCAGGTTATCGTCGACCGGTCGGACAAGCTGGTTTTCAGCTGGTCACTGGCGGCGACCCAGGATGGCAAGCCATTCATGATCCTGCGTACGTCGCCGAACGCAAAGAGCGACGGCAAGATTTCATTGAAATTCCCCGGTCGCGCCAACCCTGTCGCTATTGCCATCGAGGGCTGCAATGACATTGTGTGTGTCGGCAAGGTTCCCGTCGGGCCGATCCTTCGCGAACACATCGGCAAGCAATCCAGCCCGGAAATTTCCTATTCGACGACAGCAGGAGACAGCATCTCCGTGACCGCGTCCCTCAAGGGGCTGGCTACAGCCCTGTCCGCAATCAATTGAAACGAGCACCAGGATGACGCAGCAATCTATCCACGACCGAATAATGTCCAGAAATGGCGGAGCAACCCACCCTTCCACTGCAACGGAGCATGCCGTTAATCCCGGGCGGAGTTATGGCCGCACCGCGCTCGTCGCCGCTGCAGGGATACTGGCCCTCGGTGGCATAGGGCTTGCAGCACTTCAATTTCCTGCCGTTGTGAGCGTATTTGCGCAAGCCACCACGGCGGAGACACCGAAAGTCGATCCGGCTTTGCCGACAACGCCATTTGTCGAGCACGTCAAACAAGCCGGCATTAAGACCTGCGGGACCGTATTCCCGGTTCTGGGCCAGTTGCTGGCGAATGGTTCGAAATACAATGTGCAATCCCAATGGCACAATTCCGAGCCCGACAAGCATTCCGTGCAGGCGCTCGTCGGCATGACCTATGCTTCGTCGACCTATGCCGGCCCTGCAGCGGGTCTGGTTTTTGCATCTCCCAATGGGGCTTCGTGTGAAGGGTCAATGGTCCGGATCGCGCCGTTTCCGAAAAAATGCCCCGAGATGCCCGCGACCCTGCCGGCAGGAAGTACACTGGCGAGCACGTTGGGGCCGGTCCCTGTCTATAATCTCGCAAACAATGGGGGGCAGGTTCTTCTGCTACCCTCAGACCAGTCATGCATCGTGATCTCGGTCACCCAGGCTGCGGGTTAAACTCATGAGACCTTCAACTCCCTCGCACCGGACAGGTATCCATCAAGCTGCGATCCGAGCTGCAGCCGTATCTTCCACCCTCGCGCTGCTCACAGTCGCTTATGGCATGACAGCCAGCACTGCAGCGCCCTGTCGAGAGGACGGAGTGTCCGGCAATGCCCCAAGGCAGGGTCGGCTTCCCGATTGCCGGCCGCGTCTCCATCGAGACGCTCCGCACACATCATGTTCGCCTGAACAGCCTGCGTCGCAAACCAGGCAGAAGGAGCATCAGCAATGACCATACGAAGCATCGTCGCCTCCGCGGGCCTGTTTACCGTGACCTGCATATCCACAGTCTTTGCCGCGGACCTGTCGGCCACAACCTCGGAAATCCCCGAGCCCCCGGTCGCGCAATTCGAAACCGGCGGCAACGATCAAAAGGGTATCTGGGCTGCAATCGCCTATTCACAGCGCGATGGCAAGCATGGCTTCTTTTGGGGAGCCGACAAGCGGCCGGAGGCTGAACAGACGGCCCTTCGGCATTGTGAGAAGGCCGGTGGAGCATCCTGCACCATCGTCACAGTATTCCGCAACCACAGACATTGGAACGACGATGATGGAAGCGGATTTCCATACAATCACTGCGGTGCATTAGCGGTGAGCAAGGAGTCGACCGGGAAAATGGCGGTATGGGGGGCGACGTCCGCTCCTACACGAAAAGAGGCGGAACAAGTGTCGTTACAGGCGTGCGAAGTCAGCGGCGCGCGGTGTGAAATCAAGGAGTGGGTCTGCACATAGGCGAGAGATCTGCCCAAGCCGTCGCAGCAGGAAAGAGAATGATCAATCGAAATCGCATCAATGGCCCGACGAAGGCAGTCGCCGATCCGTCCTATGTCGCGGAATGCCAATTTGCTCTTGAGCCATCCGTCTTTGGCCTGATGAAACTGGCAACGGAGGCAGGTTGGGATTCTAGCCAGGCAGCAACCGCCATTGCGATCTTGGCGGCCGAGATCGCAGGCAATGAAATGCAAGCGAAGTTTGATGCATAGGCATTCAAGGATCGACTGGACCGGGGAGCGGGAAATAAAGGCGAAAAGAATTCGCATGGTCTTTGTTCTGTCGCTGGCGACCGTAATCTTGATGACCCTTGGGGCGCTCTACCTGAACAGAATCAGTCGGCCTGTCGACGGTCAGCCTGCCCGTTATTCCCAGATTATTGGAGGAGCGCAGATGTATGAAATCGCGGCGAACAGAGCGAGCAGGCGCGAGGAATATCGCGCCGAGTAGACGGGACGGAACTCCGCTATGGGCGCGTTCCGTCCGATGGCCTGACAAAAGCTTACCGTTCGATCTACGGCCGCTGCGCTATGTGCTGGCGGCGGCAGAGAGCATGAGCTTCTCGGGTGCAGCCCTGGCACTGAAGACCAAAGTGTCAACCGTCAGCCGGAGGGTTCGGCATTTCGAGGACTCGATCGGCGTATCGCTGTTCGAGCGGACATCGGCCGGGGTTCGCCTGACCGTTGCAGGTGCAAGGTTCCTCAATGAGATCGTCCCTGCCATCCAAACAATCGAGATGGCTCTACATCACGCAGATGCGGCCGGCCGTGTCGAATTGGGCACGGTTCGGATCGGCATTATCACGACGCTTGCAGGTGGTTTTCTGCGAGAGCTGATCGCTGCCTTCGATGACCAATATCCGGGTGTTTTCCTCGATGTCCGTACCGGAGGCCGGCGGGATCATCTTTCCAAGATCAGATCACGGGAAATCGATGTCGCCTTCCTGACCGGCAATGGCCCGCAGCTCGATTGCGACGTGCAGGAGCTCTGGAATGAGCGCGTTCATGTCGCCATGTCGGCGGAGCATCCTCTGGCCGAGCACGCCGACGTGGACTGGCCCGATTTGGAGAATGAACGGTTCGTCGTGAGCGCACAGGAGCCGGGACCGGAAGTGCATGATTATATCGTGCGCAGGATCGCCGATTACAGCACGTATCCGCAGGTGATGTACCGACCGATGGATTTGGAGACACTGATGCACACGATCGCCTTGGGCAGGGAAATCACAGTGGTATCGGAGGGATGGACGAGCATGAGGTTTCCTGATCTTGCCTTGCGGCCACTGACAGCCTCGGAGGACATTGTTCCGTTCAGCGCGGTCTGGTCGCCGCTCAACGACAATCCGGCACTGCGCTGGTTCATCAGCTTTGCACGGAATCTGTCGGCCAACCGACGTAGTTCCCGGCAGCTCCATGAGGAGAATGTGAGCTCGGCAAATATTTCCGCCTAGGAACTGCGTGTTGCTGCAGTCAGATTAGCTATATCAGCGGAATTGGATCGCTTTGTTTGTGAGGGAAAGAATGACCGATAGTGTTTCAGACGCTCGTACCGACCGGATAGGCCTGACGGCCGAGATTGTTGCCGCCTATGTCAGCAACAATCATGTGTCCACAACCGAACTGTCCAGAATTATTGCTGAAACACACGCCGCCATTTCCGCTCTCCAGACGGGAAGCGCTCCGGCCGTGGAAGAGAAACCCACTCCGGCAGTCGCGATCAAGAAGTCAGTCACGCCCGATTTCATCATCTGCCTGGAGGACGGGAAGAAATTCAAGTCGCTGAAGCGCCACCTGACAGCGCACTACGACCTGACCCCAGAGCAGTATCGCGAGAAATGGGGCTTGCCCAATGATTATCCCATGGTGGCGCCGAACTACTCGGCCACTCGGTCGAAGCTAGCAAAAGGCTCGGGACTGGGTCGCAAGCGGGTTGTTGAAGAACCGGCTCTCGGGTCCCGAGGCCGGAAAAAGCTTGGCCTCAAACTCTCCTGAACTGTCGACATTCTTGCCCAGCATCAGGTCGGCTCGCCGGTATTCCGCGCTGCTAGAGATTTCACATTAGGTTGCTTCGCGGCTTTTGCCTTTCTGCTCCGCCAACCACGATCGGAGCGCAGAAATGCTTCCAGCATGTGGGGAAGCAGGCTCGCTGCCTCTACCGGCTCATAGAGGCGGCTATGTTCGGCCGCATAGAGATCGAGTTCTTCCTTGAGCGGTTCGGACAGAGAAAAAGTTATGCGGGTCATGCCGGCCTTGGGCAGTGGTCCGAGCTTAAGGTGGGTCATCAGGAGGCTCCGTAGGGTTCGAGAATCAAGTCGCGCGATACGATCACGCGGAACGGAAAGCCCGGCCGGATCGTCAGGGTGGGTTTGACCTGCAACTGACGCTGGACGATCTGCTGGCCGGCCTGGTTGATGGTGTCCTGTGCGCCATCGCGGATGGCACGGATCAGCCGGTCCTCGTCGCTTGTCGCCAGTTCGGCACCGACGGCTAGAAGCGTCGAGAGGCCGGCCGCCTTCATCAGATCCCACCAGTGATAATCGACGCCATCCTCAAGCCCAGCATAACCAGATGCATCCGCACCCGCCTGGCGCTCCAGCACGATCGAGCGGCCGTTGGGGAAGATCAGGCGGTTCCAGACGAGGAGAACGCGGCGCTGGCCGAAGGCGACGCCATTGTCGTATTCGCCGATGATGCGGGTGCCTTGCGGGATGAGGAGCAGACTGCCGGTCGGGCTGTCATAGACGTTCTGGGTGACTTGTGCGGTGATCTGGCCAGGAAGATCCGATCGAATGCCGGTGATGAGCGCGGCCGGGATGACCGAACCGGCTTGGACCACATAAGGCGATGCGGGCGGCATCACCCTGTCGGCTGCGATGGTCCGCCGGTCGACCTCGGCGTTGAGGAAGGCACGCTGCGGGTCCTGTGCGGCTGCGCCTCCAATCCCGGCCAGCGCAATACTCGGGCCGGGTGTGTTTGTTGACGCCGAGGCGTTGTTGCCGGGCCTGACCTGGAAAAATATCTCGCTGGTGCGCGCAGCTTCAAGCTCGGCGAGACGGCGCTGTTCCTCCGGATCGGTGGCGGGAACGGGCATCGGCGTTGCCGGTATCGGCTGTCCTTCCTCGCGGGCGCGCAGCACCGGTCCACCGAGATCGCCGGGCAAGGGGGGGCCGAGTACCGGGATATCGCCATAGCTTCCCGGAAGTCCCTGCAGCCCATCGGCGGTCTGTCTGCGTTCGGTGGTGATCAACTCCTGCAGCTCGCCGCCACGATCGACGCCCTGAAGGGCATAGATGAGCGCTCCTCCAATGCCGATGCCGGTGACGAACCCGGCGCCCAGCAGCACCTTGCGCGAGATGCGGGTGACGCGCGGCGCCTCGGCCCGCAGGCGCATTGGGGCGACCTTGTCCCCGTTTGCGCTGGTGAGCTCCACTGCGTCCTCCTTCGGGCTTTCGTTCTCTGTCATGAGCGTGCCCCTTCGCTGTTGGACTGCTGCCCTGATGCAGCGGTCGTCTGCGGGGCCTGGATGCGAACGATCCTTACGGTCTGCTGCTGCCTGCCGGAGCCCAGCCGCAATTCGGCCGCGCCGAACAGGCGGTCGACGATCAGGACGTTCTGATGGATGCGGGAGTTGACGATCTCGGGCTTGCCGTCCGAGCCGAGCACGAAGAGCGGCGGCATTTCGCCCTGGATGATGCCGCGCGGGAAGACGACATAGACGCGGCGACCGTCGTCGAAGGTGGAGACCGGGCGCCATGGCGGATTGTCGCCGGACAGACCGTAGCGGTAGTTGCGGGCCGCTTCTGCCGGGATGATCGGGGTCGCCGAGGCGGTAATGCGCTGACTTGCAGGCGGTGCCGGATAGGCCCAGGCGATAGCCGGCATCCATGTCTTTTCATCGGCACGCAGCTCGATCAGATAGGTGCGGCGATCCGTGGTGATGACGAGATTGGTCGTGATGTCGGTGCGCGTGGGCTTGACTAGGACGTGGACACGCCGTGTCGTGCCCGAACCGCTTTCGGTATCGCCGATGATCCAGCGCGCGGTGTCGCCCGCCGCGATCGGTCCCGCGCCGGTCAGGCTCTCGCCCGGTTCGAGCGCGATGGTCGTAATCTGTCCGACCGCGGCATAAACCTGATAGAGCGCGCCTTCCGACCAGGGATAGATCTGGATCGCATTATAGTAGCCTTCGCGGCGCGGCTCGACACGGGCGGCTGCATTGGCATTGCCGACGCGGGCTTCCGGAGTGCTGGCCGCCGTGCCACCGCGCGCCACGGTCCAGGCCGGAGGCGTATGAAGCGGCCGCGGGGTGTTGCTGGTGGCCGATGCCCGGATGACGGGCAGATCCGGCACGTTGGCGTCATAGCTGAACTGCGGCGTCCGGCTGGTTGTGCAGCCGGCCAGCATGGAAGCTGACAGGAGCATGGCGGCAAGAGCGGTCATGCGGCTCCGGCCGGTAAGATTGGCGGCGGTCATTGGCTCATCTCCCGCGACCAGTTGATCGCATTGACGTAGATTCCAAGGGGATTGGCGCGCAGGCGCTCCGCGTCGCGGGGCTGCTGCAGGGCGACGGTCAGGATGGCGGTCCAGCGTTCGGTGCGTGAGAGCTGGCCGTTCTCATAGTGCTGCTCGGTCCAGGCAATGCGGAAGCTGTCTGGCGAAGCGCGAATGACCGAGGATACCTCGACTGAGACCTGTTGCTGTCCAACCCTGGTGAAGGGATCATTGGCGCGGGCATAGTCGTTGAGCGCTACGGCGCCACGATCTGTGGTGAAGTCGTAAGCACGAAGCCAGTTCTGGCGCACGACGATGGGATCGGAAGGCAGTCCGCGCACCTGTTCGATGAAACGCGACAGGTGGAAAGCGATCTGTGGATCGGACGGCTGGTAGCCGGCGACGGCCGGTTCGATTGCACGGGCCTCGCCATGTTTATCGACCTCGACCACCCAGGGGACGATGGTGCCGCGCGCCGATTGCCAGACCAGGGCCGAGGCAAAGCCGGCGGAAAGGATCAGGCAGCCGAAGGCCATGTATCGCCAGTTGCGAGCCTGGACGCGGGCCGAGCCGATACGCTCGTCCCAGACCTGCGCGGCTTTTTGATAAGGCGTCTCAGGCGCCGGTGTCTTGCCGTAATGGATTGCGGGGCGTTTGAAGATGTTCATGGGCGGTCACTTTCGGAAAGGCTGATGGAAGAGCCGCCGCCGTGGCTGTCACCGGAGCGGATAGCGTGGGCGGCCATGGTCGTGCCGTGGTTGAGAGCCTGGGACCGCTGCATGCGCTGTGCCCAGGCCGGAGGCGTGCTGGTCGATGCGGATGGCGCGGCAGCCGTCGGAGCCCCCGCACTTGGGATCGTGCCCATGGAAGAGGATCCTCCGCTTGCTGCGAAGGCGCTTCGGGCTCCGGACTGGGCGGAGGATTGAAGGCTCTGGGAAGCGCGTGCGGCGGCGCGCTTGAGAGGGGAAGTAGCTGCGCCGCTTGCGGCACGGGCAACGCCTGCTGCGCCGGACGCAACTCCGGCAGCCCCTGACTTGCCGAGGGAGCCGAGATTGTAAGCGGTGGAAGCGCCACCCGCGAGGGCCGCGCCGCCACGCATGGCGGCCGCACCGCCTGAAAGGGCCGCAGCCCCTCCCTTTGCGGCGAGCATTGCCGCACCGCCTGCCGCGACGGCTGCACCACCAACCGCGAGGCCAGTGCCGATGGCAGCGCCCGCACCAAGCTGGGGCCCGCCGGAAACAAGGCCGGTGGCAATGCCGGGCCCGAAAATACCGAGGCCGAGAAGGGAAAGGGCCGCAAGCACAATCGCCATGGCGTCATCGATGCTCGGGGTCTGATCGCCGAAGCCCTGCGTGAACTGGTCGAACAGTGTCGAGCCGATGCCGATGATAATGGCTAGGACCAGGACCTTGATGCCGGAGGAGACGACATTGCCCAGCACACGCTCGGCCATGAAGGCGGTCTTGCCGAAGAGGCCGAAGGGTATGAGAAGAAAACCCGCCAACACCGTCAGCTTGAATTCGATGAGGCTGACGAAGAGCTGAATCGCCAGGATGAAGAAGGCGAGCAGCACCAGCGCCCAGGCAAAAAGCAGGCAGGCAATCTGAATGAAGTTCTCAAAAAAGGACCAGTAGCCCATCAGGTCGGAGATGGAATTGAGCAGCGGGCCGCCGGCATCGAGGCCGGTCTGTGCGACCTTGCCGGGCCGCATCAGATCCTGTGCCGTAAAGCTCGTTCCGGAACCTTTGAGGCCAAGTCCGGCGAAGCTGTCGAAGACGATCTGGGCCAGGTTGTTCCAGTTGGAAATCAGATAGGCGAAGACACCGACGAACAGGGTCTTCTTGACGAGGCGCGCAATGATGTCGTCATCGGCGCCCCAGGCCCAGAACAGGGCCGCGAGCGTCACATCGATAACGATGAGCGTGGTGGCGATGAACGCGACTTCACCACCCAGCAAGCCGAAGCCAGAGTCGATATAGGAGGTAAAGACCCCCAGGAAATTGTCGATGACGCCTGTGCCTTCCATGTGCCTAGCGCCCTTCGTTGGATTGCTGGGCGTGGGGCGCGGGAGTGCGGCACAGGAAGCGGTCGCGGGATTCAGCCCAGGTGGCGAGGCAGTCTGGATTGCTTATGGCTGCCTCGCCCATTTGCTGGCACCGGCGCAGGCTTTGGCGGAGAGTGTCGGCAGGCGGCTGCAGCACCGGTGTCGACCGAACCGGTTCGGGATCCTCCTTGCGGGCCAGTTCGATCACCGTGGCGGTGATCGCGAAGGCCACGAATATGATTGCGCCCAGCCGGGCGAGCATCTTGCCGTCCATAACGGCCCCCTCCGTCTGGTTGTCAGTTGTTGAACATCTGTGCATTGCTCGGCTGGTAGCCCGAACCCGGTGTAAGGAAACGTTCGCGTTGAATGCGGCCCTGTTCGGCGGCCGTTGCGCGCTCGGCCTCAGTCAGCGCACCGGCGCGGCCATCGGCGGCGAGCAATGCGATCAGGTCGGACAGTTGCTGGGATTGGAGCGCCAGGAGCTGATTGCCGGCCTGCGTCGCTTGCAGCGCGCCGGTCGCGCCCTGGCTCTGGCCGACCAGTGCCGACATCTCGGCGCGGTTGGTGTCGATATTGCCGACGACGCCGGCCTGCACGCGCATGGCGTCCTGCAATCCGCCGACCGTGTTCTCCCAGCGCGAGCGCGCATCGGCGATGAGCTGCTGATCGGTGGCCGAGATATCGAGTTTGGCGTAGTCCTGTGCAAACATCCGGTCGATGGCCTGCACGTCGAATGCGATGTTCTGGGCCTGGCCGAGAAGCTGCTGGGTACGCTGGACATTCTGCTGAAGCTGCTGGAGCGAGGAATGCGGCAGGCTGGCGAGGTTGCGGGCCTGGTTGATCAGCATCTGCGCCTCGTTCTGGAGGCTCTGGATCTGGTTGTTGATCTGCTCCAGCGTGCGGGCTGCTGTCAGCAGGTTTTCGGCATGGTTGGTGGGGTCATAGACGATGCGGCCGAAGCCGAAGAGCGCATGGGCCGGCGTGGTGAAGATCGGCGCCAGTGCTATCGGCATCGACAGGGCCAGCGCCAGCGTGGATGCGCAGGCCAGTCGGGTGATGCGGGAAACAGTCATGGCTCGATCTCCTGTTCTGTGAGGTCCAGTTCAAATGCGAAATCGTCTGGGAAGCAGGCGGCCGGCGAAGCCGCGGCCGAGGAAGCAATCTCGCTATCCGGCAGATGCTCCGGCTCGAGATTGGCGAGATTTGGGATAAGGTCCGCCGCCCAATCGACGCCGCGCGCTCTGAGCCAGGCGTCGAGGAAGCCGTCACGCCCATGCTCGGCGAGAATGTCGCTGATCAGCCTCTGGTCCGATTTGGAGGATGCAGCGCAGAGCGCGAGCCCGACTTCGGAGAGGCCGAGATCGAACAGGCGATTGCCGCGGCGCGACTGGCAGTAGTAGTCCTGCTTGGGTGTTGCCCGCGCAAGGATCTCGATCTGCCGGTCGTTGAGGCCGAAGCGGCGATAGATGGCGGTGATCTGCGGCTCGATGGCGCGTTCGTTGGGTAGCAGAAGCCGCGTCGGGCAGCTTTCGATGATGGCCGGCGCGATCGCCGAATTGTCAATATCGCTGAGGGACTGCGTGGCGAAGATGACGCTGGCATTCTTCTTGCGCAGTGTTTTGAGCCACTCGCGAAGCTGACCGGCGAAGCCGTCATCGTCGAGCGCCAGCCAGCCCTCATCGATGATAAGCAGCGTCGGGCGGCCATCGAGCCGGTCGCCGATGCGGTGAAAGAGATAGGACAGGACCGCCGGGGCAGCGCCGGTTCCGACCAGCCCCTCGATCTCGAAAGCCTGCACGTCCGCCGAGCCCAGATGCTCGGACTCCGCGTCGAGCAGCCGGCCATGCGCGCCACCGTAACAATAGGGCCGCAGCGCCTGCTTGAGATCGTTGGACTGAAGCAGCACTGCGAGACCGGTGATCGTGCACTCTGCGGCCGGCGCGGAGGCAAGCGAAGTGAGCGCTGTCCAGATGTGTTCCTTCACCTCGGGCGTGATCGCGATGCCTTCGCGCATGAGGATGGCAATGATCCAGTCGGCGGCCCAGGCCCGTTCATGGACGTCCTCGATCCGGGCCAGCGGTTGCAGGGATACGGATACATCCGAGCCTTCGGTCAGTTTACCGCCGAGATCATGCCAGTCGCCGCCCATGGCGAGTGCCGCTGCGCGGATCGAGCCGCCGAAATCGAAGGCGAAGATCTGGCTGCGCGGATAGCGCCGGAACTGGAGCGCCTGGAGGGCGAGCAGCACGCTCTTGCCGGCGCCGGTCGGGCCGACCACGAGGGTATGCCCGACATCCCCGACATGAAGGGAAAACCGGAACGGGGTGGAGCCTTCGGTCCTGCCATAGAGCAGCGGGGGCGCGCCGAAGTGCTCGTCCCGTTCCGGTCCCGCCCACACGGCTGACGATGGAACCATGTGGGCAAGGTTGAGCGTCGAGACTGGCGGTTGCCGGACATTGGCATAGGCATGTCCGGGCAGACTGCCGAGCCAGGCGTCGACGGCGTTGACCGTCTCGACCATGACGCTGAAATCGCGGGATTGGATGACCTTCTCGACCAGCCGCAGCTTTTCGTCGGCGCGGCGATGATCCTCGTCCCAGACGGTGACGGTCGCGGTGATATAGGCAAGGCCGGCGACATCGGCGCCGAGTTCCTGCAAGGCCATGTCCGCGTCGGCCGCCTTGTTCGCGGCATCGGTGTCGACCAGCGCCGACTGCTCGTTTGTCATCACCTCTTTGAGGATAGCGGCGATGGACTTGCGCTTGGCGAACCATTGCCGCCTGATCTTCGTCAGCAGCTTTGTAGCTTCGACCTTGTCCATGAGGATGGCGCGGGTGGACCAGCGATAGGGAAAGGCCAGCCGGTTCAGATCATCGAGGATGCCTGGCGCGGTGGTGGCCGGGAAACCGGTGATGGTGAGGACGCGCAGATGCGCATTGCCGAGGCGCGGTTCCAGACCGCCGGTCAGCGGTTGGTCGGCCAGCAGCGCGTCGAGATAGATCGGGGTTTCCGGCACCCGCACGCGATGCCGGTTGGTGGAGATGGTAGAATGGAGATAGGTCAGCGTCTCCCCGTCATCGAGCCAGCGGCATTCGGGCATGAAACCGTCGAGAAGCGTCAGGACGCGGTCGGTGCGGTCGATGAAGCCGCGCACGAGCTCCCAAGGGTTCACGCCCGAGGTCTCGCGGCCTTCATAGAGCCAGGTCTCCGCGCGTGCTGCCTCCTCGGCCGGTGGCAACCAGAGGAAAGTCAGGTAGTAGTCCGAGACGAAATGGCTACCTTCTTCCTCAAAGTCGGCTTTGCGCTCCGCATCGACGAGAGCTGACGCCGGATCGGGAAAGATGTTGTCGGGATAGCTGGAAGCCTCCGAGCGCTGCGCCTCGACGAAGATCGCCCAGCCCGAACCGAGCCGGCGAAAGGCATTGTTGAGGCGCGCGGCAACAGCGACGAGTTCGGCGGCGACGGCAGAATCGAGATCGGGACCGCGGAACTTTGCGCTGCGCTGGAAACTGCCGTCCTTGTTCAGGACGACCCCGTGCTGGACGAGCGCCACCCAGGGTAGATAATCGGCGAGACGGGCGGCGGTGCGGCGATATTCGGAAAGGTTCATCATCGTGGCCTCACACGGACAGATGGCCGGGCACGCGCAGATGCCGGCGCGCAACCTCGACAAAAAGAGGGTCGCGCCGGGCAGCCCACACGGCGGCAAGATGACCGACCGCCCAGATCAGAATGCCGGCAAGCCAGATCTGAAGGCCGAGACCGACGGCGCCGGCGAGCGTCCCGTTGAGGATCGCCACCGAGCGCGGCGCACCGCCGAGCAGGATCGGTTCGCTGAGGGCGCGATGGACCGGGACGGTAAATCCCGGGACCGCATCGAGCTGTTCGAGGACGGCTGCCATCAGATCAGCGCTCCCCCGCCGAAGCTGAAGAAGCTGAGGAAGAACGAGCTGGCGGCAAAGGCGATGGAGATGCCGAAAACGATCTGAATCAGACGCCGGAAGCCGCCACCGGTGTCGCCGAAGGCGAGCGTCAGGCCGGTGACGATGATGATGATCACAGCGACGATCTTGGCCACCGGTCCCTCGACAGATTCGAGGATCGATTGCAGCGGCGCTTCCCAGGGCATGGACGAGCCTGATGCATGGGCGGCGCGGGTCATCAACAGATTGACATAGGTGACGGCTACTGCCGTGGCGACATGGCGGCGAAAACGGAAGGCGTGACGGATCATTGAGAATCTCCTTCTGGATTGGTGGCAGGGAAAATGCGGTAGGCACCGTCCGGCCCGAGGCCGTCGACGCGGGCAAGTTCGGTCAGCCGGCGCGATGAACCGCGACCGGCAAGGACGGCAATGAGATCGATCGCCTCGCCGATCAGCGACCGGGGAACCGTGATGACGGCTTCCTGGATGAGCTGCTCGAGGCGGTGGAGTGCGCCAAGGGCTGAGCCGGCATGCAACGTGCCGATGCCACCCGGATGGCCCGTGCCCCAGAGCTTGAGGAGACCGAGCGCTTCCGGGCCGCGCACCTCCCCGACGATGATGCGGTCGGGCCGGAAGCGCATCGTCGCGCGCGACAGCCGGAGGAGATCGATAACCGCGTCGACGCTGCGCATCGTCACCTTGTTGTCGGCGGTGCATTGCAGCTCGCGGGTGTCCTCGATGGTGATGACACGATCCGTGCCCTTCGAGACTTCGGCGAGCAGAGCGTTGGTGAGTGTGGTTTTGCCGGTCGAAGTACCGCCTGCCACAAGGATGTTGGAGCGGTTGACGACGGCCTCGCGCAATATTGCGGCCTGGTTGGCCGTCATGATGCCCGCAGTGACGTAGTCGTCGAGCGTGAAGACGGCGACGGCGGGCTTGCGGATGGCAAAGGCCGGCGCTTCGACGACGGGAGGCAACAGGCCTTCAAATCGTTCGCCGGTCTCCGGAAGCTCCGCCGAGACGTGTGGGGCACGGGCATGAACCTCGGCGCCAACATGGTGCGCGACCAAGCGCACGATGCGTTCGCCATCGGCAGCCGACAGCCTTTCTCCCGTATCGGCCAGCCCTTCCGAAAGACGGTCGATCCAGACACGGCCATCGGGATTCAGCATGACCTCGACTACGGCAGGATCTTCGAGGAAGCGCCCGATTGCGGGCCCGAGCGCGGTGCGGAGCATTCGTGCGCCACGCTGAAAGCTGATCTGGTTGTTGTCGAAACCTGCCATCTCGTCCCCGTTTCGCCGGGGATGCAAGCGATGATCCCCGAATGGGGATGACTAAAAGAGCCACAAAACGCGGCAGTTCAACAAATTTCGGCCGACGTCGTAGCGTGGCGTGCAAATACAGGAGAACGGCGGTATGGCGTGAAAACTCTATAGCGCGAATTCCTGATCGCACGTCGAATCTGACGATCGCGTGTGTGCCTTTTTCTCTCCTGAGAGGAGGACCAGATGGAGAATTGGCGTAGAGAATACAATGAGGTTCGCCCTCACAGCGCCATCGGCAATAAGCCGCCGATATCGCCTATGAATGGCTCCGGAGCATCTCATCTGCCATGAGCCTAAGCCCGGAAAATCGTCCAGCCGGGCGGTCCAGACAAGGGAGCGCTTCAAAACCCGCCGGGCCTCTAATCTTCATTGGATGAGAGTTTAGTAGTAAGTCAAGCTAACGCTGTTAGTTTCTCGGGGCCAGATCATAGACAAGCAATGCGTTCAGCAACGTTTGCGCACCAAGCGCACATTGGCCCTTGGAGGCAAACTCGAGAGGGTTGTGGCTAAGGCCATCACGGCAAGGTATGAAGATCATTGCGGTCGGGGCTACCTTGGAAATGTTCACCGAGTCGTGACCAGCCCCGGACACGATCTCACGCATGCGGGCACCGGCCTCATTTGCCCCCGAGCGAATTGCATCAAGGCAGTCTTCATCAAAGCGAACGGCCGGACTCTCCCAGATCGAAACCAGCTGTGCGCGGTCAGGGCCGCAAATCGAGGCAATGAGGGCGCGCACTTGTTGCTCTATTTCCTCGAGCACGTCATCCTGTTCATGCCGAAGATCCAGACTCATCACCACATTGCCCGGCACGACATTTCGTGATGATGTGGGAATGCTCAATTGTCCGGTTGTTGCCAGGCCACCCATATCCTTTGCCAGCTTCTCGGCTCCAATCAGGATGCGAGCGGCGTCCGTGAGTGCGTCCACGCGCATGTTCATGGGTGTCGTTCCAGCGTGCGCCTCGCGACCGGTAATAGTAAGATCATACCATCGCATCGCTTGCACACCGGTCACAATGCCGATGTCGACGTTCTCGCGTTCAAGGACAGGCCCCTGCTCGATGTGCAGTTCAAACATGGCGGCGAATTTCTGGGTGCCTGCCGGCAGGAGGCCGCGATAGCCTATTGCCTCAATGGCTTCTGAAAATCGAATGCCGTCCGCGTCTTCCCTGCTGTCGGCAAACTGGCGATCAAAGACTCCAGCATAAACACCGGAGCCAAGCATGGCAGGAGCAAACCGCGCTCCTTCTTCATTGGTCCAATTGACGAGCATCAGGGGGCGCCGGGTTTCACAGCCGCTGTCATGCAATGTTCTCAAAACTTCCAGTCCCGCCAGGACGCCCAGTATTCCATCGAATCGTCCACCGGTCGGTTGGGTATCCAGGTGGCTTCCTACGGCGATCGGCAGGGCTTTAGTGTCCTTGCCGGGTCTCACCGCGAACATGTTGCCGACTTCATCCACAGAAACCATGCAACCGACCTTCTCACAGCTGGATCTGAACCAGTCGCGGACGCGCCGATCTTCAATCGAGAGCGTCAATCGCCGGACCCCGCCGTGCAGAGCTCCACCGAAAGATGCCGTCTCTTCGAGTGTGCTCCAGAGGCGTTCTGGGTTGATTTTCAGATTGTGCAATTATGCGATCCTCGAATAACATTCCAACTATCGGAGACAATTGTCATCTGGCCGATGATCGATCCCAAGGGCAAAGCGCTGGGGACTGATCATCGGCGGTGGTTTTCTGAGTTTTGAAATAGCCTCAGCCCGCAACCGGTTGGGGGTCGATTGGTTTGAGAGCGTCCCACTTATCCAGCGGACCAGCCTTGTTATGAGCATGCCCACCAAACGCCTTGACTACAGCATGCGCGGCATTCAACCCTGTCGTAACGGCACCTTCCGACCAACCGCCGGTCCAGGAAATATCGTCGCCGGCAAGAAAGAAATTGATCCCTCGGTTCAAATCGTGCTCGGCGAAGTGTGAATAGAGTGCCCGCTGGTATCGGTAATGACCGGGCAAGTTGTTCTTGAAGGCGCCCATGAAAAAACGCTCGGAATCCCACATTATGGTCGCCGAATCGAGTTCGCCCGAACTCTTCTTGTTGATTCGTTCGTTGATTTTGGCTAGCGGATACATCTCATCAAGTGCCAGCAAGGCAATTGCGGCACGTTCATGTTCCGTAAGCGGCAACATTTTCAGGGCGTCGTCATTCCAGGTATAGGTCAGGCATATGACTGCCTTGTCGTTCTGGTCTTTGGAGTCCCTGTAGTTCAACAGATAGGTGCCGCGCGTCACACGATCCGAGAGGGTTGTGCTCATCAGATGTTTGCCGTCGCCGTCCTTCTCCGCCCAAAACGCAGACTTTGCCGAGACGAACGTTTTCGACGACTGCATATAGTGCGTGTATTCAATGGCCTCCCACATATCCTCACTCAGAAGGGCCCGCGTTGCCTTTCCGTGGTGGGATTGATCCCGCATCATTTGCAGAACCCGGACGTGCGGCGTGTAAATCACAGCATCGAAGAGAGCGTCGTCGCCAGTTTTTTGCGCGCCGTTCGTATAGACATGGAATTTCTTCGTCTTTTCGTCATGCTCTATGCCGTGCACGACGTTGCCGAGAACGTTGTCCGACCCGAAGTACTCCTCCGCGAACTTTCGAAGGCTCATATGTTCGTAGTTGCCGTTCACATTATCCTTGAAATCTGACGGAGTTTTATCAAACAGCCTCTTCGGCAGGGTATCCACGCCATCAAAAAACAACTGATGGTTCGACTCCATGTCCGTGTAAGCGACCCGTAGGATTTCCAGGAAACAATTGACAAAGTTGGTGTTCCAGCCGCCTGACCCGAACCCGACCTGGCCAAACAATTCAATGTCATCGGCGCTCCAATTGTGATTCACCAGAACGTGGTGAAAACTTTCATTGTCATGTGATCCAACAAGCGCATTCCATATCTTCTTTATGGAAGCAGCGTTCGTTTCCGGATCCGTAAGATGTTGTTGCATCGTCTCTAAATCGTACGGCTTGTTTTTGAGGAGCGCGTCCCATTTTGCCTGGAGGTCTCCGTACTCCTTCGGCCTGGGGAATTTTTGATCCGTTACATCGTAGTATTTGTTCTTCCCCCTGTAGTTCACGAGGTTTCCAGGAGAATTTGGCGTGCCTGGATTTGGAAAATCACCCGTGCGGTCCTTCATTCCCGCCTTGCCGAAATAGTGAAACAGTGTCTTGCAGGTTGGCGGGAAACGCATTGCACCCAGTTCAGCGATCCCTCCGTTTTCCAGCTGTTTGGAATACATCCTGCCGCCAATCCGGTCGCTCGCTTCAAAAACTACGGGAGCAAATCCAGCACGGAGGAGTTCATAGCCAGCGACCAGGCCGGATATCCCCGCGCCGACAATTGCGACGCGCTTGACAGTACCCCCATTGGTGAAGAGTGCATTCCTGCCGGCCGACGTGACGAATTTTCCATAGTCGAACGGAAAATCCGGCATTGCCGCGATAACCTTGGAAGGTTCTGTAGGACCCTTTTGAATTCTGTTGGGAATATTCGCAGTCATTTCACGTCTCCTTGTTGGGTAGCAGGGATCATGGAAATCAATGTGCTGCAGAGCGCGCGCCGACGGCGCATGCACTTTTATTCATCAATCCTCCAGCGATGCGGCAAACGCGATCACGTCGTGATCGCGAAAATGGTTGCCGACGATCTGAATGCTGGCGGGAATAGCTGTTCCAGGAAGCTGCTGCCCCAGTGGCATGGCTAGCGCCGGAAATCCTGTGTAGTTGAAGATGGCGGTGTTGCGGATCAGTGCAGAAAGCACGGGCAGTTGGCGTCCGCTCCATGTCACCGAGGTCGTTCCTTGCGTGGGGGGTGGGCAAGGGAGCGTCGGAAGAACAATAAAATCCACCCGCTCTAAGCCTTGACGGATTCGATGTTCCATATCGTGCAACTCGTCCAGGGCCTGCACGAAATCATAGCCACGGACGCCCTCGGCGAATTCAATTCCACTTGCTGCGTCCGAAGGAAGCTTGGTCAACTCGTCCGGGAAGTGCTTCTTGTAATACGCTGCGGCTTCCGAGAGGCTGCCTGCGAGATGCGCCCGTATCGCCTCCTCTGGGGAGGGCAAATCGATCTGTTCCAGTGAATGGCCTCGGCGCTCCAACGAGACAAGGAAGTCTGTAAACGCCTCGGTGACTTCAATCGCTGCATCGGTCCGGTATGTTTCGGAGTATCCAACGCGAAATGGCCGTTGATGCTTGACCGGAGGGTTGTCGACACGGCTGCTCGTCATCGCGTTTATGATGAGCTGAAGATCGTCTGCACACCGCCCTATAGGACCGACATGGTCGAACGATGCTGCAAGCGGTCGGACGCCTGACGTCGGAACGAAACCTTTAGTCGGCTTGAAACCATAGACGCCACAGCAGGCCGCGGGAATGCGAACACTGCCTCCTGTGTCGGTCCCGACCGCGAAGGAGCTCCATCCGGCAGCGACAGCAGCAGCCGAGCCACCGCTCGATCCTCCGGCTATCCTTGAACGATCGATCGGATTAACGACTTCTGGCGTTCGCACGCCAAACGCACCGCTGTCCGTTCGCGCCATGCCTATGACGATTGCGTCCGCTGCGCGCAAGCGCCTGACAACCTCGGCATCAGTTGAAGCCTTGTATCCGGCGAGAATGTCGAGTCCGCCACAGCTTACCGCATCCTCGACGTCGATCAGGTCCTTGACAACGAAAGGAACCCCGGCCAGCGGCCCAAGTTGCTGGTTGTGCTTGCGTTTAAAATCGATCGCTTCGGCCTCAGCCATTGCCCTGTCTTTCAGGACATGGCTCAGGGCACTGATCTGCGTAGTTTTCTCGTCTATTTGCTTGAGGTAGGATTCGCAGAGGACGGTGGCGGAGACCCGCTGATCGGCCATGGCCGATAGCAGGTCCCTGATCGTCGTTGCGGTCCTTGTCGGACTGGCTAGCAAAATGGCCTCACAGTGCGCAGCCTGTTACGGCCGGAGCGATCATGCCGAAGTTCTCGATGATCTCGAACGTCGTATCCGCCCGGCATCGACCAACGATGCTTGCGGTGTGCATATGGTTGTTGGAGGGATCGATGTGGACCTCGCCTTCCGGCGCTTCGAAACGCGCTTCCCGGATCGCAGCGATAACCTTCCCGGTTTCTGTTGAGCCGGCAGCCTCCACAGCCTTCGCATAGAGCCAAACACCAGCGTAAGTAGATTCACCGATGGCGTTCACGACCGTATTCGCGCCGAATGCGGTCCGGTAGCTTTCGATAAAGGTCTGGCTTGCAGGAGTTTGCAGCGCCGAGAAATACGACTGATTCACGATAATGCCTTCGACCTCACTGCCGGAAAGCCCGGCGGTGAAGATTTCATCGATGCCGTTGCTGACCAGCTTCGCAGACAAGCCGTAGCCCGAATACTGCTTTATGAAACTGACCGCGTCGGCGCCGGCGAACAGGCACCACACCATGTCGGGATTGGCGGCGCGTACGCGTTCCAGAACCGGTCCGAAATCGGTCGTGCCGAAGGGAAAGAACTCCTTGCCCTTAACCTCCCCACCCGCAGACGTGGCCGCAGCCGCGATCTCGTCTGCGGTCTTCTGCGGCCACACATAATCGGACCCGAGAATATAGACGGATTTGCCGACATTTTTCGTGAGCCACGGATAGAAGGGCGCCACTGCCTGATTGGGAATCTGGCCTGTGCAGACGAGGTACGGATTGCATTCACCGCCTTCGTAATAGGTCGGATAAATGAGAAGTTTCTTTGCAGGTGTGCTGACCGTGAGGGCAGCCTGGCGCTCGAGACTTGTGATCATGCCGATAATGGCTTCGACATTGTCCTGAAAAAGCAGCTTGCGGGTCTTCTCGATTGAACCGCGCGTGGTCGTCGCATTGTCTTCGACGACATAGGAAAGACGCCGACCGCCGACGCCGCCGGCTGCATTGATCTGATCGACTGCGAGCTTGAAGCAATTAAGCTGCGTTTCGCCGAGGATCGTCTGAAGGCCGGTCATAGCCGTGCAGAAGCCGATTTTGATGTCATCCGCGGCACGAAGGATGCCGGGAAAGCCTGTGACGGCCGCAGCCGTCCCAGCGCCGATAAGAAGATTCCGCCGGGAGATACCGGTACCCGAAAGCAAAGTGCGATATTCCGTCATGCCCTTCTCCTGCTTGTTCGCCTCTGGTTAGGTTGATGTGGCGGCATGCCGTCAAAGCGACATGGCCGCCACTATGCGTGCGTCGTCCATCAACTCCTCCCTGGATAGCTCGGTCCCTATCAGACCCTTTTCGATGACGATGGCGCGGTGGGCGACCTGCCGAGCCAGGTCGATATTCTGTTCCACCACCAGCACGGCGATCCCGAGTTCGGAACTGACTGACCTCAACAACTCGCCGATCCTTTCGACGATTGAGGGCTGAATGCCCTCAGAGGGCTCGTCCAAAAGCAGAAGCTTGGGTTCGCCACAAAGCGCGCGAGCGAGCGCCAGTTGTTGCTGCTGGCCTCCCGAAAGGGAGCCACCGCGTTGCTCAAACTTCTCAATCAGGATCGGAAACCGTTCCAGTATGTCCCTTGGAATCTCCTTGACGGGCGTTCTTCTCGCACGCAGCCCGGTAAGGAGGTTTTCCCGTACGGACAGTCTGGGAAATATCCCGCGCCCCTGGGGGACGTAGCCCATACCGTGCCGCGCCCGCTGGTGGGGTGCTTCCTGAGAGACGTCCGCCCCGTCAAAGTGGATGCTTCCCGATTGGAGCGGCAGATCGCCGATCAGTGTCCTGAGCAGTGTCGTCTTCCCAACACCGTTGCGTCCCAGAAGCGCGACAACTTCACCAGAACGGACCTCAAGGGAAACCCCATGCAGGACTGGCAAAGCGCCGTATGAAGCTCGAATGTCCGTCGCCTTTAACATCATTGCCGCCCCAGATAGATGTCGCGTACAAGCTGATCGCCTTCGAGTTCCTCGACCCGACCCGACATGAGCAGCTTGCCCTGGTGCATTACATGCGTGAGGCCACCCAGATCGCGTACGAAACGCATGTCGTGCTCGATCGCCAGGATCGTCACCTTACTGGACAGGGTTTTCAGCAGTGCCGCCGTCCGGGCCGTCTCCGTTGGCGTCATGCCGGCGGTCGGCTCATCGAGCAGCAACAGTATGGGCTCGATCATCATTGCCATGCCGATCTCAAGCCACTGCTTCTGGCCGTGTGCCAACAGCCCCGCTATGCGGTGGCGGTCAGCGGCGAGGTCGAGCGTGTCGAGCAGCGCTCCCACCCGTTCCCGTGCCGACGAATCGGTGGCGGACGCAGCGACGAGAAGATTGTCTTCCACGGAGAGAGACGAGAAGACACTTGGCACTTGGAATTTTCGGGAAATCCCGATGCGTGCGAAGCGATGCAGTGGCAGCTTGGTGATGTCGTCTCCGCGAAACAGTATCTGGCCCGACGTAGCTGGCAGCGCTCCGCAGAGAACGTTGAACAGGGTGCTCTTGCCAGCCCCGTTCGGGCCGATGATGCAGTTGATCGTGGAGGGCTCCACGGCGATCGAAACGTCATCGACCGCTTTGACGCCGCCGAAGCTCTTCATGATGTTTCTGGCTTCGAGAATTGGACCGTTCATTGTGCGGCCCTCGCAGGCTTGGACAAACGGTTTTTGGCCGACCCGAGGATGGAAACCGCAAGACCAACGATACCGCGCGGAAATATGAAGACGGCGCCGACGAAGAGACAGCCCAAAACGAGCGGCCAGAGCTGATAGCTGACGGAACTCAGCCAGTTCTCGAGCGCCAGCACGAGCACTGCGCCAATCACAGGACCGGACAACGTTCCCCTGCCACCGATGGCCACCCAGATAACCACCTGTGTCGAGAAGGAAAGGCCAACTGTATCCGGGGCAACGAAGCCCGCTCCAGAGGCATAGAGCGCACCTGCCAGGGCTGCGCAGACAGCTGAAGCGATGAACACGAACAGCAGGTACGCGGGCGTATTGTTGCCGAGTGCTGCGGCGCGAAGCTCGTTGTCGAGGATAGCGTTGAGGACAAGCCCGCGCCGGGAAGTCTTCAGGAAATAGAGGAAGCCGGTGATTGCAACAGCCGCGGCCAGGACGACATAATAGTAGACTGTTCCCTGCAGGAAAAACGGGCCGTCTCCCCCCGGCAGGGCGAGTGTCATCGAGCCGATGATCCCGGTATTTCCGCCCGTCACCCTGGGAAAGCCGAGAACAAGCTGCTCGAAGATAACGGCGAGGGCCAGTGTGACAATGGTGAAATACGCACCACGCACACCGCCGAACAACAGGAAGTAACCGATCAGGGCGCTGACCAGCGCGGCGGCAGCCAGCCCCGCCACAACGCCGAGCCAGGGTCCGGCAAGAGGGCCCAAAGCCGTTGAGCCTATCGCTACCGCGTAGGTGCCCAGCCCGAAGAACGTGGCGTGGCCAAAGCTCAACAATCCGGCCTGCGACCATATGAGGTTGAGCGCCATCGCGAAGATTGCAAAACAGATCAGGTCGCGCAGGAACTGGAGCCGGTACTCGCCAACGAGCAGAGGTGCTACGAGACAGGCGCCCAGAAGCAGGGCCACCACACAAAGATCGGTTTTCGGAGAGAGGTTTGCGGTTTCGTTCATTGGGTTACTCGCTGAAGATGCCGGTTGGCCGGTAGCGGACGAGCATGATCGCGAGGCCCAACACCAATGCTTGCGCGAGAGACGCGCTGATTACGTAATTGAAGACCGTCTCCAGCCCGCCAATTACGGCACTGCCTGCCGCGACACCTGCGACGCTTCCGACACCTCCAACGATGACGACGAAGAACGACTTGGCGAGGTAGTTGACGCCCATCTGGGCAATCACAACCGCCATCGGAGCCAGCAATGCCCCGGCGATAGCCGCGAGCGCGGCTCCGATTATGAATGCGCTCATGTAGATACGGCGGGTGTCGATACCGAGCGCCTCGGCCATTTGCCGGTTCTGCAGCACCGCACGCAGGTCGGTTCCATAGTTCGTATAGCGAACGACTGCCCAGCAACCGGTGATGATCGAAAGCGACAAGCCGATCAAGAGGAAGCGGTAGATGGGGTAGCCAATGCCCGCAAACTGGATACTGCCGGAAATTGGAGCTTGGGCCGGCAGAGGGGCAGCCCCGAAAATTAACTGGAGGAGCTGCTGAATGATAAGGCTAAGACCCCATGTAGCGAGAATGGCCGACACAGGCCGTTCATAGAGTCGTTTGAGGACACCCCATTCGACCAGAAAGCCGACCGTTGCGCCCACCAATGGCGCCACAATGAACCCGATCCAGAAACTACCACCCGCCAGTTGAACAGCGGCAACCGAATAAGCACCGATCGTGACGAACTCGCCATGGGCGAGATTGATCACGCCGATCAAGCCATAGATGACCGCCAAACCGATGGCGATCAACATCAGGATGCTGACAAGTGTCAGGCCGTTCAGCAGTAAGCTGACAACAATCTCCATGCTATTGTTCCCCTTGCCCATTTTTTGAGCTTTTTTGCATCTTGCCTTATATGAAGGCGCAGGGATATTCTAAATTTCTGACATTCACTTCAGGATTTATTGATGTATGGGCCGAACAATCAATCTGCTGCATGACGTCGACATGAGGCTCATCCGGACCTTTATGACTGTGGTCCGGTGCGGGGGCTTTGCCGCTGCACAGGCTGCACTCAATGTCAGCCAGTCCAACATCAGCATGCAGATTAAGGACCTTGAAGTTCGACTCGGCGTGCGCCTCTGCCATCGCGGCCGACGCGGTTTTTGGCTCACCGAAGAAGGTAAGGATATCTATGCCGCTTCAGAGCAGCTGACAGCTGCGATTGGCGAGTTTCGCGCCCGAACGGATGCCGTACGCGGCGGCCTCACCGGTCGCATCCATATATCTGTTATCGACAATTCGATCTTTTGTGAGGACTTCCGGCTGAAGGAGACGGTTGCGTCCTACCGCGATAATACCAGGGCCATGGAGATCGAGATCGATGTGCTCACGCCGAACGCAGTCGAGCAGTCCATCCTCGATGGCAGCCGGGATATCGGCATAGGTTTCTTCATCGCCCGCAGACAGATGCTCGATTATCATCCTCTGTTCGAGTCAGACATCCACCTGTATTGCGGTACGGGGCACCCGCTATTCGACCAGGTTGAAAACGCGGCGGAAGAAAAGGTTACCGCTGCCATACACGCGGCTCGTGGATACGTTACTCAAGCGCAATTGCCCGTATTCGAGCGAAGGCTGGAGGTCGGGGCCTCATCCGCATCTGTGGAAGGATTGGCGACGCTTATCCTTTCAGGCGTCTACACTGCCTATCTTCCGGAGCACTATGCACGTTTTTGGGTTCAGTCCGGTCAAATGCGGGCCATTCGGCCGGACCTGTTTTCATATAGATCAAGCTATGAAGCGATAACGCTTAAAGGTATGGCGAGGACGCGTGCAAAGACCGAGTTTCTCGCGCGACTTCTTCAGCAACATCAAAAATAGCTCATCCTCCTCAACAATCTCCGAATTTCCGCTTCGAGGTACCGATCCTTCGATAAGTGGAGCTTTGAGGAAGTTCCTGATGAGAAAACATACCCACAAGCCGAAGACGCACACTGAGGGAACCGGTGTCGTTCCGGCAAAAGCCGCATAGCCGGATTCATCAGCCGGTCGCGCCTGCTGGCGCAACCGGCTTCTCATGTCGCGGGCGCTGGTTTAGGTTTTTTAACCTGACGGTCGATTCCAGTTCAATCCGCCCAACAAATCATGTGCTTGGGTTCCATTTTGTGTCGTACAGGGGATAGTCCCTCTCGAAATTGAAATTCTTGTTCTGGAACTCGCCGCCTGAATTAACGACAACATGCATCACCGCGTCGAGCGCCATTCTCAATGAAGGCTCGGTCCAGCCGCCGTCGACAGAGAATCCTTCGCCGGACAGATAGAGACCGGACTTCGCACTGTATTCCTGATTGTATGCGAGAAGTCCTTGCGTTTCCGCCCATGCACCGGGCCGATAGAGCTTTGCGCATCCCTGTATAAACCGTTCCTTCTCCCAATGCACGATAACGGGCTGACTTTTGTCGACATAGCTGGAGATCGATTTCTTGATGTTGGTACAGCGAAGTAGAATGCGATCGACTTCCTTCAAGCAGCGTTCGACGAGCTCTTTATTGTCGTACAACCCAAGCTTCGTCGCGTCATCCTCCCAAGTGTAGCTCACGAGTAGGACGCCGTCTTCTTTATATTTATCTGTCGATTTGCCTGCCACCGGCGCGCCCCTCCGCCGCTCAGCCTTCAGCTTGCCCGCCAGCACGGCAAACAGAGGATCATGGCGAGAGCATCATGGTCGTTAACATCCTCACAGCCCAGCGCTAGGCCGAACAGACGCTGGCCAACCAGCGTCTTCACCGAATGTTCGATCAAGTCCGGATCGCACCGATCCACAAAGCAGGCGGGCGCTCAACCAGCCTCAGGCTTCGATCCGTCGATCCCAGCAGCAACGCCCCAGCGTCCGAGGTGATAGCACCCCCGTCGAAACCGGCCACAACTTTATGGCCTTCGACAGGCTCGAAATCGAATCGCTCCGTGTTACGCTCTGTCGGCATCGAGGAACTCCTGAGAGGCAGCTTAACTCTTTGTTACAAAAGAATTTTTACTGATTCTCAGCCTCGATGCACCTGATTTCTGTGAGATATGCAGGCTAGTTGTCTGATGGTTCGTGCTTGGGTGGCGAGCACCCATTAGAGATCTGGGATGGGCTGAAATACCAGGCCGCATCCGGTTGGAATGGAGCAACCACTCTGAGCGCTTTGATCTCGGCTCACCGCAGCTCTCGCTTCAACAGCGCCTCTAGCCACTCAGCAAATACCTGAAGCCTCCGCGAAAGGTGCTGACGATGTGGGTAGAGTAGCGTCATTGGCATCGGTTCGGCGCGGTGAATGGGCATTACTTCCAGGAGTTCGCCCGCTTCGATGTGACGCCTGACGTCATAGGCCGGGATCTGGATCAGGCCGAGGCCGGCCAGACAACAGGCGATATAGGCCTCGGCGCTGTTGACGGTGACGCGACTGCGCATCGGCGTAGTCTGCAATGCTCCTCCCTGGACCCATTCCCATGCTTCAACGCGTCCGCTCGATGGCGATGCGTAGTTGACCGCCAGGTGGCCCTGCAAATCGTCAGGCGATCCGGGTATCCCATGTCGTTTGAGATAGCCAGGGCTCGCCACATTGATAAGTCGGAGTTCCCCAATCGAACGGGCGATCAGACCGGAATCTGCGAGTGGCCCCACCCGCAGAACGCAGTCGACACTCTCCCCGACAAGATTTACGGCCCGATCGGTGACCCCAAGATCGATATCTATCTCCGGATATTGGTCCAGGAAGGCTGGCAACGCAGGCGCAATGATGAGACGCCCGATGCGGCCTGGGACGTCGACCCGCAACTTGCCTGCCGGCGTCGCGGATTGCCGGAAAATGTTCTCTGTGTCCTCGACGTCGGCGATCAGGCGCAGGCAGCGCTCATAGAAAGCGGACCCGTCCTGTGTCGGCGAGACTACTCTTGTCGTTCTATGTAGAAGTCTCGCCCCGATCCGAGCTTCGAGCTCCAGCACCGCGGCCGACACCGAGGATCGCGGCATGCCAAGACTATCGGCTGCACGCGTGAAGCTCGAGCATTCGACGACACGGGTAAAGATGCGAAACAGATCAATGCGGTCCAAGTGAGAATACCTCTATTGTCCAGAAATGCCGACAAGTGATGTCAGGGCGATCGACTTTATAGGATAATCATAGACGATATTATATGCTCTCGAAAGCGGCGGCATGACGCGGTCGCATACAGGCAAGGAGACTGACGCCATGACCGATCACAGCATCAAAGGTAAAACCGTGATTATCGCCGGAGGGGCGAAAAACCTCGGCGGCCTGATCGCCCGCGATTTGGCCGCGCAGGGCGCCAAGGCTGTCGTGATTCACTACAATAGTGCAGCAACGAAGGCAGATGCCGATGCAACGGTTGCCGCTGTCAAGGCTGCCGGAGCTGAGGCAGTCGCAATCCAGGCCGATCTCACGACGGCCGGCGCGATGGAAAAGCTCTTTACCGACGCGGTCGCCGCTGTCGGCAAGCCTGACATCGCCATCAACACCGTCGGCAAAGTGCTGAAGAAGCCGATCGTCGAAATCTCGGAAGCCGAATACGACGAAATGAGCGCCGTTAACGCCAAGTCGGCCTTCTTCTTCCTCAAGGAGGCTGGCAAGCACCTCAACGACAACGGCAAGATCTGCACGTTGGTAACCTCGCTGCTCGGCGCATACACCCCGTTCTATGCCGCCTACGCCGGCACCAAGGCCCCGGTCGAGCATTTCACACGCGCAGCCTCCAAGGAATTCGGCGATCGCGGCATCTCGGTAACCGCGATCGGTCCCGGTCCGATGGACACCCCCTTCTTCTATCCAGCCGAGGGCGCGGATGCGGTCGCCTATCACAAGACGGCGGCGGCCTTGTCGAAGTTCTCCAAGACCGGCCTCACCGATATCGAGGACATCGTTCCCTATATCCGCTTCCTCGTCTCGGACGGCTGGTGGATGACCGGTCAGACTATCCTCGTCAACGGCGGCTACACCACTAAATGATGCTGCAGCACCCCGGCAAGCCTGACATTGCCAGGGTGCTTCTCATCTCGTCGGAAATTGAAGGGAGGTCGCGATGACCAATCCGTTCCAGTCCGTGCTCGACGCTCAGCGCGAACATTTCCTGAGCGATGCGACCAAAAGCTATGAATGGCGCATCGACCAGCTCGATCGCATGGAGCGGATGCTCACAGAGAACAAGGATGCGCTCTGCGCCGCGCTTCACGAGGATTTCGGCAAGCCGCCCTTCGAGCAACTGTTCGAGATCACCGTGCCGATGGGCGTGATCCGCTATTACCGCGAAAACCTGAAGGCCCTGATGACGCCCGAGCCGGTGAAGATTCCAGACGGCCTCGAAGCGACCGGCAATCGCGGCATCATCTACAAGGAGCCCTACGGCGTCACGCTGGTGATCGGGCCATTCAATGCACCGATCCTGCTGCTGCTCGACCCGGCGATCGCGGCGCTTGCCGCCGGCAACACAGTGATCCTCAAGCCCGCCAACACCACGCCGCGCACCGCCGCGCTGCTGGCCGATCTGGTGCCGCGCTATTTCGCGCCCGAGAATGTCGCCATCGTCACAGGCGGGCGCGAACAGATCTCGGCGCTGCTGGAGCTGCCGTTCGACTTCATCTCCTTCACCGGCTCCTCGGCCGTCGGAAAGGTGGTGATGCGCGCCGCCGCCGAGCATCTGACGCCGGTCCTGCTCGAACTCGGCGGACAGAACCCGACCATTGTCGATGCGACCGCTAATCTCGACATCGCCGCCGACCGCATCGCCTGGGGGCACAACGCGATCTCCGGCCAATGGTGCATCGCGCCGGGCTATGTCTGCGTGCATGAAAGCGTCGCCGACAGCTTTATCGCCAAGCTCAAGGCGGCGATCGTGAAGATGTATGGCGACGATCCGAGCCGAAGCCCGGATTTCGCGCGGATGATCAGCACGCATGATGCGGAGCGGGTCGCCTCCTACATCCTGCCCGAAAAGGTCGTGCATGGCGGGCGCTTCGATGTCGAGGCGCGCTATGTCGAGCCGACCATTCTTTATCCCTCTACCTGGGACGATCCGGCCCTGCAGCAGGAGGTGTTCGGTCCGGTGCTGCCGGTGATGCCTTATTGCGACCTCAAGGAGATCGTGACCCTCGTCAAGCGCAAACCGAAACCGCTCGCGGCCTACATCTTCAGCAAGGACCAGGCGACGATCGACTATGTGCTCGGATCGCTTTCGTTCGGCGGCGGCTGCATCAACCAGACCAACCTGCATTGCTGGATCGACAGCCTGCCCTTCGGCGGCGTCGGGAACAGCGGCATGGGCAAATATTACGGCAAGGCCGGCTTCGACGCGCTCAGCAACACCAAGGCCATGCTGATCGGCAATCCTGATGTCGAGCTGGATGTGTTCCCGCCCTATGCGGGCAAGGACATCGCGAAGAATCTGAGCGTGTTTTCCTGAGGAGGATCGATCGATGCACATGGCAATGGTGATTGGCGGAGGCATCGTCCTGTTCGGCCTGTTTCTTCTGTTCGGAAAGCTCTGGGGCGGTGATCTCTCCGGTGTCGCCGCCGGGGCAAAGTTTTTTATTCCGGTCTGGTTTGCCATCGCTCTGACGAATCTGTGGGTTGGCGTCACCCGGGCCGGCTATACAGTGGCTCAGGAATTGCCGATCCTTCTCATCGTCTTTGCGGTCCCCGCGATCGTGTCGGCGGTTACCGCATGGCAACTCGCGGGAACCGCCCCGCCGTATTTGCCTCCTCACCAACAAGAGAGAACAACCATGTCGGTCACTCTTCCGCCAGCCCTTCAATCTGCCGTCTATGCGATAAACGCAGGCGACGAAGATGCCTTCGTTGCCGCCTTTTCTCCCGTCGGCATCATCAATGACTGGGGACGCACCCTCACGGGAACCGATGGAGTGCGGTCGTGGGCACGTTCGGATGCGATCGGTGCTCAGGCCCGAATGACAGTCCTTGAAGCGGCTACCACGGCCAATACGACGCACATCGTGTTCGACTGGCAGAGCCGTGTCTTCAATGGCCGCAGCGAGGCCTATGTGACCATCCTGGACGGACTGATTACAGAATTCCGCATTCCATCGAAATAAGAGAAAGCCAGATCATGGCCGCTGAAACTGTTACCCAGGCTGCAGAAGCGGCCCATCATGGCGGCGTCGACCTGATCGCCGTCGTCGTTCTGCTCGCGGCCGCAGTCGTTGCTGTACCACTGTTCCGCCGCGCGGGGCTCGGCTCGGTCCTAGGCTACCTCGCAGCAGGACTTGCAATTGGCCCGTTCGGCCTCGGCTTCTTCCACGACGCGCAATCGATCATCCACGTTGCTGAACTTGGCGTCGTGCTCTTCCTGTTCATCATCGGCCTGGAGATGCAGCCTTCGCGCCTGTGGGCCATGCGCGGCGAGATCTTCGGGCTCGGCCTCCTGCAGGTGGGCCTCGCCATCGCGGTACTAGTCTGGGTCGGCATCGCGCTCGGCTATCCGACGGCGGCAAGCTTCGTCGCCGGCACAGGCTTCGTGCTGACCTCGACCGCCATTGTGATGCAGATGCTGGAGGAACGCGGCGTGATGGGACTGCCGAAAGGGCGCCGGATCATCGCGATTCTGCTGCTGGAAGACCTCGCTATCGTGCCGCTGCTGGCACTGGTCGCCTTCCTCGCGCCGGGCGGGGCCGAGGCGACCCTGGCCGATCGTCTCACGGGCGTTGCCATCGGGCTTGCGGCAATCGCGGCGCTGGTGCTGGCCGGACGTTATCTGCTCGATCCGATGTTCCGCCTGCTGGCCCGGTTCGGCGCCCGCGAGGTAATGACGGCGGCGGCACTTCTGGTCGTGCTCGGCGCGGCGGTGCTCATGCAGGTCGGCGGACTGTCCATGGCGATGGGCGCATTCCTTGCCGGTGTGCTCCTATCGGAGTCCTCCTTCCGCCACCAGCTAGAAGCCGATGTCGAGCCTTTCCGCGGACTGCTGCTCGGCCTGTTTTTCCTCGGCGTCGGCATGGCGCTCGATCTGAACATCATTGCCGCGAACTGGACCGTCATCGCGATCTCGGTGCCGGCTTTCATGTTCCTCAAGATGGTTGTGATCTACGGTGTCGCGCGTTTTCTGAAGGCAGACAACCGGGAAGCGATCGAGCGTACGGTGCTGATGGCGCAGGGCGGCGAGTTCGCCTTCGTGCTCTATTCCACCGCCATGCAGTTCGGCATCCTGACACCCGAATGGAACGCCAACCTGACGGCAATCATCATTATCTCCATGGTGCTGACGCCGCTGATGGTTATCGTGCACGACCGGCTGCTCCCGAAGCCGGTGCAGTCCATGGATGGCGTGGATATCGCCGAAGGCCTTTCCGGGAGTGTCCTGCTGATTGGCTTCGGGCGCTTCGGGCAGATCGTCAGCCAGCCACTTCTGGCGCGTGGGCATTCGATCTCGATCATCGAGACGAGCACCGAGGCGATCCGCGATGCCGAAGATTTCGGCTTTAAGGTCTATTATGGCGACGGATCGCGCCTCGACATCCTTCATGCAGCAGGAGCGGAAAACGCGAAAGCGATCGTCGTTGCAGTCAATGACGCGAAGGCGGCAAGCACCATCGCCGAACTCGCCCGGCACGAGTTTCCACTGGTGCCAGTCCTGGCGCGCTCGATAGATCGCGAGCATGCCATCGAATTGGTCCATGCCGGGGTCGACTATCAGGTCCGCGAGACCTTCGAATCCGCCCTCAGGCTGGGCGAGCGGGTGCTGGTCGTGCTCGGCGACGAGCCGGAAGCCGCCACTGAGCTGATGGCCGGCATCCGCAGGCGCGATGCGGAGCGCTTCGAGATCGAAACGGTCGGAGGCATCTATGCCGGCCGCGATCTGATCCATGGTAATGCTCCCGGCACAAGCCGACCTGCGCAGCCGGAGGCTTCGTCATGATCGCGATGCTGGGAACGCGGCGGCGCCGAGACGACGGGCTGATTCCAGATGTTGTCGGCTTCTGGAAGGATGCCGGCCAGGAAGGTCGATGGTTCGACAAGGACAAAGACTTTGACCGCAGGTTTAGGGAGCGCTTCTTGAACCTCCACATGGCGGTCGCCGAACGGCGGCATGACGGCTGGATCGAAACGCCGGAGGGTGCACTGGCGCTGCTTATCCTCACCGACCAGTTCCCGCGCAACGCCTTCCGCGGCACGGGCCACATGTACGCCACGGACCCGCTGGCCCGAAACTATGCCCGACAGGCGCAGGCGGTCGGGCATATGGAGCGTGTCGAGCCTGAACTGCGCCTTTTCTTCTGCTTGCCCTTCGCCCATTCGGAAGATGTCGCTGACCAGGACGTCTCGGTGGCGCTCAATGCAAGGCTCGGCGAGCCGTGGCACTCTCATGCCGAGGGCCATCGCGATATTGTCCGTCGTTTTGGGCGATTTCCGCACCGCAATCCTATGTTGGGGCGCGAGACAACCGCCGAGGAAGCCTCCTTCCTGCGCGAAGGAGGCTTTAGAGGATAGAGGCGCGGCGGTTCAACAAGGTGGGAACCAATAAACGGGAGGACAGGCAGAAACGAGATTGCGGTTGGGGGCTTATTGACGACATGTCGGGTTTTCTTGTGCTGCTGACGCAGGCAGTCATCTATTTCGCCGCGATGGCGGCCATTTTTCACTATCGAGCGGCAATAGGGATCGGGATCTTCTATTCCGTCCTCGGGGCCATGCACTTCCTCGAGACCTACCTGGCGGCGGTCTTCTTCATCGAACTGCCGTTCGGGCTGATCTCACCCGGCTCTACCGTGATGTTTGCGGGCAAACTCGCCTTCTTCCTGCTGCTCTACATCAAGGAAGATGCTGAGAGCATGCGCCAACCCGTCTATGGGTTGCTGCTCGGCAACATCCTCATGGTGGTGCTGGCGGTGATCCTGCGTGCCTACAGCGGTACCGTCAGCTTGCCGGGCTATAACGTGGATCTGCCCTTCCTCGACCAGATCGGCTTCCTTATGGTCTGGGGCACGGTACTGCTCTTTGTCGACCTGATCGCCATGGTGATCATCTACGAACGGCTTGGCGCAATGGTGACAAACACCGTTCCGGGCAGGATCTTTATCAGTCTGGCCGTCGTACTAAGCCTTGATCAGGTTTTCTTCTATGTCGGTTTGAACCTTCTGTCCGGGGTGCCGGTCTCGGCCTTTTATGGCGGTTGGATCGCTAAGATCGGCGCGGCGGGCTTCTTCAGCATGATGCTCACGCTTTACCTGCGCATCATCGAGAAAAGCACGCCCCGCAGCCGCCCACAGAAAGCCGGCGACATCTTCGACCGCCTGACCTACCGCCATCGCTACGAAAAGCTTGTCGAACGGATCGGCCGGGACGCCCTTACCGGGCTGAAGGATCGGGGACAGTTCGATGCCAAAGGCCCGGCCATGTTGAAGGCGGCCTCGCGTTCGAAGCTTTCGGTGAGCCTCATGATGATCGACATCGATCACTTCAAGGCGATCAACGATACGCACGGACACCCGACGGGAGACCGTGTGATACAGACGGTGGCCGACATCATCGCGCGGACGAAACGCGAAGGAGACAAGCTATTCCGCTATGGTGGTGAGGAGTTCGCGCTGCTTTGCCCGGAAACACCGCCGGGCGCCATGGCGCTTGCCGAGCGTATCCGCGCCGCCGTGGCAGGCTCTCCAAATCCCGGCCTGGACCTCGAGGTTACGATCAGCATTGGCATTGCAACCTTTCCGAGGGATGCGAAGGATTTCCGGGAACTGCTCACGCGGGCGGATGCCGCGCTCTACCAGGCCAAAGCTCTGGGGCGAAACAGGGTCGTGGGCCGTCCAGATTTTGTATGAGATCACAAATCAAGGTGTCGACAGATGTTCCGAAAGTGTGAATCTATTGAAGGACGGCTCGCACCACCAAGAGTTTCACGGGCAGGAATTGAAGTTCATGCTTCACCGACAGCATTTTCGGCAGCGGTAAGTGTTTTTCACGAGCCCCTCCCGCAATAGTCCACAACGGCGCATAACTGTTAAGCTCGACTAGCGGACGGAAACCCGGCTCCGGATCGGCATGAAGATCGAAGCCAGGCCAAAAATGCCGCAGGCAACGGCAGCAAAGAGCGGAAGCCCGTGCAGGGTCATCTCCATGGCAATGCCACACAGGAGCGGTCCGGCGAAGGCGCCCACTCCCCATGCTACGGAAAGCAGCGCATAGATCCCCACGAGTTCGCCCCCTTCGTAAAGATCGCCGAGCATTGCGACCGTAGTCGTGTAGATTCCGACGAACACACCGCCCCACACGAACAGAAGCGGATAGGCAAGCCAGGCATGCGCGAGCGCCAATGGCCAGAAGGCTGCTCCAACGGTCGCGACCAGTGCCAGCAACATCAGAAGTTTCGAGCGCGGCATCCGGTCCCCGAGCCAGCCAATAGGCAATTGCATGGCAATTGAGCCGATGAGAAGTACGGTTAGAAGGATCGTTGCGGATTGCTCCGGCCATCCGAGGCTCACGGCATAAATTGGCAGAAGGCTGAGTCCCGCCGCTTCCAGAGCTGCATTGAGCGCCGCAGATGCGACTGCAACGGGCACCAGCCTGAGATACCGGAATGGATTTCCGATCTCCTCGCGTTCGGACTTCGGCTCTTTCGGTTTGCCGAAAACAAGGACAATGCAGGCGGCAAATGTGACCAGTGCACCGATGACGAATGCCCAGAGTTCGTGCCGGCCCACAAGGGCGAGAATGGTGGGACCGAGGGCCGTCCCGCACGAAAGCGCGGTCATGTATATGGCAATCAGACGTCCGCGTGATGCCTCGCTTGCCAGATGGTTGAGCCAGGTTTCCGAAACGACGAACAGTGTCTCGGACACGGCGCCAAGCGCTGCCCGCAGCGGAAACCATATCCAGAGAAAGGGAGCGGCGGGGAACAGGAGAAGAATGCTGCCGGCTCCGAGAAGGGCGCTTTTCGCGAGGCGTCCAAAGCCGAACAGGCCGAACAGGCGCGGCATGAACGGGGCGGCCAGCAACACACCGACGGCATACATCGCGCCGTTCGCACCGATGAAGCTCTCGGAAAACCCCGCTTCGGCAAGCTCGAGCGCGATTAGCGGCGCACTCAGGCCATAGGTCAGACCGAAAATCGTCGCCGTTATGGTGATGACCACCGCGGTTCGAGTGTTCTGGTTCATAGCTGCCTCGCGGCAGCTTCGGCGCGCTCGTCCTGATGAGCAAATGAACGTCGCGCCTGAAGCGCCTGGCGAAGTTTCCTGCGCCAGCGGCCCTGATTGTTCTCGACCACAGCGAGTAGCAGGCGCGAATAGTCCAGCACTAGCCCCGGTGTCCAGGTCATCGCCTCCGCACGACCGCGGACAAGGCGCAGCAGCCAGAACTGCGGATTGGTTAGAAGTTTGAAGAGATCGCACCAGATGTGGCCGGTATAGCTGCTCCCTTCTAGGGCCGCATCCAGTGCCTGGATCACGGTTGTAGAGCAATTGCGCGCTGTCAGATTGTAGGTGTTGTCCTCAGAGTAGGCAGCCCAGAAACGACGCAACGCTTCCGGCTTGAAACGCCGGAACGTCACCTTCTGGTCTGGCATGCACCAATTGGCTGCCTCCCATTCCAGCGACGGATTGAACCGACCGGGCACGTCATTTTCGTGACCTGCACGAAGCAGTGCCCGAAAGTCGTCGGGGTTATGGTCGATATCGTCAGCCGGATAGTGGCTGATGTAGAGATGAGGCGGCATTTCGAGCGCCGCGTGTCCAGTCGAAATCACGCCATTCTTGTCGACCGCCGCGACATACCGGTCGATCAGCACTCTTCGCTCCGGGCTTCCGATCGCGCCGGCCGCCGTCCAGACATAGACATTGAGAATCTCATCCGCCGAACTCCAAACATCCTCGTCCAGGGGGATGACGGGGCGCGGCACGCCACCTTGCCAGTTGCGGGCGGCATAAAGCGGAAGAGCTGTTACGGACCCGCCTTCGGGAAGCTCGCGTAACGGCAGCGCCATTCGCACGATGGCGTATCCTGAGGTCAGCAGCAAAAGCGCGAAGCAGAACGGTACAGTCAGCAGATGTGGAACCGGCCATGACATCAATATGGCCACCGCGAGACACACCTCGGTCACTCCCGCAGCTATACCGACGCGCCAGCGCGAGCTGTGGACGACGAAAGCCGTAGCGATCCGGAAAAGCCCATCCACCAGGAAGGCGAAGCCGAACACGATCGCAGCCCCGATATTGCCATCCCAGGGAACATTGAACACGAGAAAGGCGGCGACAAGGAAGGCAAGCCCCCGGAACGCATCAATCCAGTGCTGTCGCACACCGACCGAAAAAGCAGCGGTGAGCTCAATCAGACCTTCAACGATGAGGAAAATGGCGAATGTGTCGAGCAGGAGGAACAGCTTGCCGTCGCTCAGATCGAACAGGATGGCAATGCCAATCAGCATCCAGGCGACGCCGGCGGTTACCAACACTTTCCAGGCGGGTTTGAGCGCCCTGGCCCCAAGAAGCAAGAATACGAGCCGTATCATAATAATCCATCCGGAGAAGCGTCCGTTCTCCTCCGGTTTCTGCTTGGAGGATTCTTATCGGCAGGGTCCTGCCGAATGGTCCGATAAATTCCAGGAATCAGAGCTTTTCCCCGGAGAAGGCCTCGACTGGCTGCGCCGGCGATGATCGAATGAGATAGCCAGCGATGTGCCCGAGAATGGAACCCGGCCCGCTATTGGGTGAAGCCTTTCGCTTTCATGCAATCCGCTACCAGCTTTTCCCTGTCCAGCTCCTGCTCTATGCCATTGGCGATACCGGCGCCGATGGCGCTCTCATAGGTCTTGTAGTGTCCGCCCGATCCGATACCGATCGTGGCGGCCTCAGCCTGGTACTTGCACTCTGCCATGGCCTGTTCGGTTTCGGATTGGGGGACGTCGCTTTTGACCCATGGCTTCTTGCTGCTGGTGCAGCCAGCCAGAAGAATTGACGCGGAAAGTAGAATTATTGAGTTTCTGATCAACACTGTAATTTGTCCCTCGATAATTGTTGTTCACCATCAAGTATAAACTGGCGACGTTGCCTATTGCCCCTCAAAAACGACGAAGCGGATGTCCTCTGTAGGTGTGAAGTCTTTTCGCCTTATCTCGAACGTCGTGGGCCCGGTCTTGTTGAGCCCGCTCATGCAAAGCGAAAGAACCGCATGCGGCTTTTCCTTGTCGATCGTCAGATGAAAATCTCCGATCGGTCCCTTCCAGTTGGCGCCGGTGGTCAACACATAGCTCAATTCGTTGGGTGCGATTCCAGCCGGCTTTTCCGGATCGGCTTTCGCCGCGGCCTGTGCCTGCTTCAGTAGATGGCGGACTCCCGCCTTGCCCTGGTCATCGAGGCAGTAACGTACATAGTCCTTGAACTGCGCTTCGTCCGAGAAAATCGAAGTGCCACCGACGATGGGCTTGTAGCGGTGGTGTATGACGACAGCTTTCCCTGCAGGGAAAGTCTGCTCCCAGTGAAAGGTCGCGCGCAGGTTCCAGTTGACGCTGAAATCGGCCGATCGATCGGACGGATCTTCCTCCTCAATAAACCCCTGAGCCACAAGCTCCCGCCAGACTTTCTCCGGCAAGGCGCGCGCCTTGTCTTCCCACCCTGGCAGTTTCGAATTGACCGGCAGGCCGGCCTTCGTGATCACGGTTGTCACATCGGCGCCGCTATCGGTGAATGCCTTCTGCTCAAGCTTGGGATGGATGGACTTTCCGTCCGCGGTCACCTGGAAGCCAACGAAGTTCTCATGATCCTCAACTGGCAGGAACACCGTTGCAAAGGCGCTCTGATCGATGTCTGGAAGGGGAAAGGCCACCGTTGTGGTGATGTCCCGGTCGCTTTCATTGCGAAAGACGTAATGTATGCGAACCTCGCTCGGCGACAGATAGAGATCCTCACTCGCCATCACGATATGGTCCGAAGTCGTCAGCGACAGCCCGCCGGCGCCGAGCACGGCACTCGTGTCGTTGGCATGGACCGGGGTGGTCACAAGCAGCAACGCGAATAGTGCTTTAGCCGGGATATGATTGGCATGCATGTTGTTGACCTCCCAGATTACTCAGCGTCGCCTGGATCGTCGACGAGGCAACCTGCGCCATGGCAGCCCTGGTAGTTGCCATGCACGTCAAAATTCGGTTCTCCCTGCCTGTCGAATTGCGGTCTGGTATCGATCACCTCGTCCGGATTATCGACCATGCATCCGACCCCGTGACAGCCATTATAGCCGTCGTCGCGCCGGTAATTGCTCGTTGTGTGCCGACGGTTGTGACTGCTATCCGCCATCCCCTCGATCAGAGCGCCGAGAATGGCGCCGCCGACAACCGCACCAACATCATGGCCGCGTTGGTCATACATGCGGGCATTCGGATCAAAAGTGTCGCCGCGGCCATGATGGTAACCCCCGACATCGGCGAAAATCCCTGAGCAACCTTGCGCGACCCAGATATATTTGCTGCGGGGATTGTAGCCCCATGTCCGGTTCAGAATGCATGGGCTGCCGGAGGTCTGATGAATGAGCTGCGGCTTGCTCAGCGGCCCGGCCCAGCACTCACCGTACTGATAATGCCTCGACTGGCATTCGACAGTCGATTGCGCGCGAGCGTCAGAAACCGCCGAGGACGAGCCGAGTGCGAGTGAAGCGATGAACAGGTAACGTAGCATTTGAACCCCTCAAAATTGTCGACGACGGGCGACTCCGCTATCGTCGGGATTGGCCTTCATCGATCAGGTGTCAGTCGTTGATCGCGGTGATCCTGATGGTGTTGCTGTCCCCAACACCGGAAAACCAGACCTCACCGTCACCGATCGACACGCCTTGCCAATTGGCGAACAGCGTCGGGTAGGTCTGCTTGAGAACGGCCTGCTTCACCTTGGTGGTGATGATCTTGTCGTAGTCGGCCAAAAAATGCGCGGCGTCGGTTATCTTGGCAGCCCTACCCCCAATCCGTGCGCGGAACGGATAATCTACCATCGAGGCGACGGCCTGCTTGTCGCTTGCGGCAATGGCTTTTTGCAGCTTCTCGAAAAACTGCTGATAGGCTGCATGGCTGCCGAACAACGCATCAAGCGCCTGGTTTGTTTCTGCGGCGGTCTGTGCTGTCGCGGAGCCTGGGACGCCGCAACTCAAGAAAGCGGCGGAGGCCGCTATCAAGACTAAATGCTTCATTGCATGTCCTTCCATCCGGTTCGTTCAACTGCCAGGCCACTGGCTGGAAATGTCTTTCGGACGTCCATGCCATGGCTGATGCTTCGAATTGACGTCGAACAAAAAGACAACGACACCTCATCATCGGCGGACTGGCATGCAGAGGCGTCCATCAAATCTAATATTTCATTGCTCCGATCCCTCAAAGCATTGCGAAATTTTCGGAACAAAGCTGCCGTCGATTTTGATTGGATTTCGACATACTGATCTGATTTCGACAAGGAAACGGTCGGCAGACAGCAGCAACACCCCACTTCCGCCCCGATTTGCATTACCCAAACAATCGCTGAGTTGAGGGGACTTCTTTAGGTGCTTGTCTTCATTGAAGTTTTATCGCTATCTCTCGATTGGAACAACGTCTGATTTTGAGGAGGTGGAATTATGGATATCGGTACAATTCTCGCCCAGCTTATTGGCGGGGCAGTCGGGGGAACCGCAGGCGGCAAGGTTATCAAGGAGTCTGATCTGGGTAGCCTCGGCAATCTCATCGCTGGCGCGATCGGTGGTATCGGCGGCGGGTCGCTGTTGGGCTCTATCCTCGGCGCGGCCGCAGGGGACGCTTCTGCAGGCCTCGATATAGGCGCGGTCCTCGGCCAGCTCGTCGGCGGCGGGGTGGGTGGAGCGATCGTTCAGATCGTCGTCGGCCTGATCAGGAACCAGCTGATCAGCAGCCGCTGAGCCTCTCACGATAAAATTCGCAGCCGAACTGGCTGGATGTAACCTCGAAAAGGAAATCTGAAATGTACAAATTCGAAGTTTATCAGGACAAGGCTGGCGAGTACCGGTTTCGTTTTCGCGCCTCGAACGGTGAGATCATGTTCAGCTCCGAGGGCTATTCGGCGAAGGCATCTGCCCTGAAGTCGATCGAGTCCCTGAAGAAGAACGTCCCCGCGGCAGCAATCGAAGACCAGACGACAGCTACAGCATAACGCCGCAGAGTCCGGTACGGCATATCTACCGTCCCGGCACCGAAAGGATTCGGCAGGCGGGACAGCTATTGCGTCTCCCCTTGATGATTGGCAACTCTATTGACGCTCCAGTGCTCACACGCTCCAAAGGTTCATTAATGCATATCGTGCATTTGATTGTACCTGCACTGGCCATTCTGCGGGACGGTTGATCGCTCCCTTATGAGCGCATCCCGGCCATCCGCCGGTGGCATACAGTTATTGTTGCTTCCGGAGCACTCGCTGTCGCCGCTCTTGGTGGAATTCCGCAGGGGGCTCCCACCGAGTTTACTCGTAGAACCAAGCTCGTCGCAAGCTCTTGAGCGTGTTCGATCAGAATTCCATTCAGATCCTGGCGCTCACAGCCCACCGCTACTGCATCCGCGTTCATATTTTCAGCTGATCGCGAGAGGGACTCCAATTACCGCTCCTGCATGGTTGATGGCAGCCTTATTGATCAGAAAGTCGAGCTGAATCATCAAGGGAAGCTGCCCGGAAAGGGCAAAACAATGAAAGGTTTGTGAATACCCAGAAGGGGGCTATGATTGGTTTCAACATATAGTCACTGGACTATGTCAGGGAGGGGAGCGTTGAAGCGGATATTTGCGTCACAGACGACGCTGCACAAACTCGAGATATTTTGCACAGTGTGCGAGTTGCAGAGCGTCACTCGTACCGCAGAACGCATGTCAGTGGCACAACCCGTCGTAACTGCGCATCTACGCTTCCTCGAAGACAAACTCGGCGTCAAGTTGTTCGAGCGCAGTGGCAGGCGGCTGGTACTCACAGCCGCCGGTCGGCGTGTCCACATATGGGCCAATGAGGTCATAACACGTACCCGCGAATTGGAGCGTGAACTCAACATTTCAGGTGAGGCCGAACTGGGTACGGCAATTGTTTCTGCATCGATGACCGTCGCATCCTATGTGTTGCCACCTCTTTTTTCCGTGTTTCGTCAAAATCACCCGACAGGTGACGTTACACTGCTTGTTTCCAATCCCCAGCTCGTCACCGCCTCTGTCCGTGACGGAAGCTGCGACTTTGGTGTGTGCATTCTCGATCCTCGCCATGACGTAGACGGACTTTCTGTAGAACGTCTGTGGACCGAACGTCTCGTACTGGTTGCAGCCGCTGGTAGCACCTTGGTCGGTGAATCGGTGTCGCCAGAGGAAATAGCTGCGCTTCCCTTCGTATCTTCCCCGCGCAATCAGGTTCGCCGGGAACTGGAGGAGGATGCACTGCGCGCCCATGGCATCATTGGTCGGCAAGTCGTTCTCGAGCTTGGGCATCCTGAAGCCATGAAACAGGCAGTCCGTGCTCATGCAGGCGTTGCCTTCGTCATGGAGACATCGGTGCGAGACGAATGCGAGCGCGGTATCCTTCGTCGTATCGCGACGCCGGGTGTCGATCTTTCTGTCCCTGTCTTTCTTGTGAGCAGACGGGACAAAAGCTTTTCCGATTTTCAGTCCAGCTTGATGGAGTTTGTCCGCAACTCCGCGGAGGATGGCCAGCCTCCATCCGGTTTTGAGACCGCCGGGCTCAGGTCATTTATCAAGTAGGTTGCTACCCAGCCGCCTCCGTCCGAACCAGAACCATACGAAAATGGCTATGGTTTTGGTGAAATTATATATTGGATAGGCCCCAACGCGATAGATACTATCCTCCTTAACCGCGGTTCCACAGATTCCGCGGACGCATTCGCCGAAGACTGATGAGGCTGTGCCGTATGGCGCGGGGGATTCGGCGGAGTGCGCAGCCAATTCGGGAGGAGCGGAATGTTTCTGGGAGTGGATATCGGAGGGACGTTCACGGACCTCGTCATGCTGGACGAGAACGGCGACCTGGTGACAACGAAGGCCCTATCGACGCCCGGCGAACTGGAAGTCGGTGTCTTCAATGCAGTCGAAGATGCGGCCCGGCAGCGGGGCATGTCGGGCGAGGAGCTCTTGGCCAAGGTCACCGCATTTGGCCACGGCACGACACAGGCGACCAATGCCGTCATTGAGCGGGATGGTGCGCGGACTGGCCTGATTGCCACGCGCGGTTTCGGCGACACGCTGGCAATCCAGCGGTTGATGGGATTTACTGCTGGCGTTCCGGTTGACCGGCTCGGCTGGTACTCGCGGCGGCGTTATCCGCAACCGATCGTGCCACGGCAGTTGGTGCGAGAGGTGCGCGAGCGCGTCGATCATGCCGGCACGATCCTGGTGCCGCTCGATGAGGACGAAGTCCGCACAGCGGTCCGTTCGCTCGTTGCAGAGGGCGTACAGACGTTCGCAGTTGCCTTTCTGTGGGCGTTTCGTAACCCCGAGCACGAACGGGTTGTCGCGCGGATCATTCGCGAGGAAGCACCGGGAGCCTATGTCAGCCTTTCGAGCGAGATTGCGCCGGTTCTCGGCGAATATGAGCGGACCGCAACCGCTGCACTTAATTCCTATCTCGCGCCGAAAGTCGTCTCCTATCTTGACGGTATCGAGCAGATGCTGCGCCGCAAGGGTTTCAAGGGAGCCTTTTCAATCCTGAATTCGGCCGGCGGCGTCATGCCTGTTGCCGAAGCGTCCCGGCGACCGGTCACCCTCGTCACATCAGGACCGACCGGCGGTGTCATGGGTTCGGTTCATCTCGCCAAGAAGCTCGGCTACCGCAATCTCATCACCACGGACATGGGTGGCACCTCGTTCGACGTCGCCATTGTCGTCGACGACAAGCCGTTGATGTCGACCAACCACGAAGCTGGCGGATTCCATATCGCAACTCCGATGATCGAGGTGCGGGCCATCGGCGCTGGAGGTGGTTCCATCGCGCGCGTCATCGACGGCCAACTCCGCGTGGGTCCCGATAGCGCCAGCGCATGGCCGGGCCCTGCTTGCTATGGTCGTGGCGGCACGTTGCCGACCGTCACTGATGCCGATGTCGTTCTTGGCGTTATCGATCCCGAGACCTTCCTCGGCGGCAAGATGAAGCTTGATCGCGTGGCCGCTCTCACCGCGATTGAGACGTACATCGCCAAACCCCTCGGCCTTTCCGTCGAAGAGGCGGCCGCCGGCATTCGCCGGATCGTCGACTCGCAGATGGCCGATACATTACGCGAGGTGACGATCGGCCGCGGATTCGATCCGCGGGACTTCGTGATCTTTGCCTATGGTGGCGCGGGCCCCGTGCACTGCGCGGGCTACGGCGCGGAGCTTGGCGTGTCGAAAATGGTGGTGCCCGTCACATCGATGGCGCACTCCGCCTATGGGGCGCTAGCTGCCGATTTGCAGTTTTCCACCGAACGGGCGCTTCTCATGCGCGGCGGTGGGGGTTCTCGACCGCTTGGCGAAGGGCTGGAAGCCGGCCGTATCGCCGCAACCCTCGCGGAACTTGAAATCGAGTGCCTCGAAGCCATGAGCCGGGCCGGTGTCACGGCGTCGGATGTCAGCCTGGTGCGCACAGCGGACCTGCGCTACCGGCGACAGACCAATGATCTGATCATTCCGTTGGACGACGGCGCCGTCACCGACGCTGCGATCGCAAGCCTCGTCGACAGCTTCGAACAGACCTATGAGCAGACCTACGGCAAAGGCTCGGCGTTCCGTGAAGCAGGGATAGAGTTGACGAATATCCGCATTGAAGCTTTCGGCAAGACGCGCCGTCCGGAAATTGCCCTGCGAACGCCGACCGAGGCGCCGACGGCGGGCAGACGCTCGATCTTTGAGCCGGTGGTCGGGCGCCGCATGGATTGCGCCGTCTACAACTGGCGTGACCTACCCACGGGGTTCACCGTGGAGGGACCAGCCGTCATCGAGCATCCCGAAACCTCGGTCTTCGTAGCGGCGAGCCAGGTCGCGCAGCTCGACAGCCATTCCAACATCACCATCGAGCAGCGGGAGGAGATCTGACATGGCCGCGACCGACAAGAACACCATCGATCCGATCACTTTCGAGGTCGTGCGCAACAAACTCCAGGCGATCACCGAAGAGCAGGCAATCACCCTGAAGTCTGTTTCCGGCTCGCCCGTTGTCACTGAGGCGACGGACTTCAACAACGGGCTCTACCTTGCCGACGGTTCGATCGTGACGATGGGACCACAGGTTCTTTTCCATACCGGGACGATGTCCTCGGTGATCCGCTCGATAAACGAGAACTTCTCGGAAAACCCCGGGATTGGCGAAGGGGATATGTTCATCCTCAACGACCCCTATCGCGGTGCGATTCACCAGCCGGATGTTTCCATCGTCGCGCCGGTCTTCCACAATGGCCGGCATGTCGCCTGGGCAGGCTCCTGCGCTCACCAGCTCGACGTCGGCGGGATGAGCTTCGGCTCCTGGGCGATCGGCGCCACCGAGATCCAGCAGGAAGCGATGCTGCTGCCTGGTATCCGGATCGTCGAAGGCGGCGTCCTGCGCCAGGACCTCTGGCAGATGATCATGGGGATGACACGCTTGCCCCATGTGCTCGGCCTCGACCTCAAGGCAATGATCGCGGCCAACAACGTTGCCGTGCGCCGGCTTGTCGAACTGATGGACCGCTATGGCGGTGATGTCGTCGACTCCATCATGCGCGAGGAGATCGCCAGCTCCGAGCGGCAGGTACGGCAGGTGCTGTCGTCCCTACCCGACGGCGTGTTCCGCGCCCGCGATTACATTGAGCACGATGGCCACGACAACGTGCTCTACCAGGTTTGCGTGACGGCCACCAAGAAAGGCGACCGGCTCACTCTCGACATGACCGGGACCTCGCCGCAGGCGCCGGGTTTCATCAACTGCACCGCCTCCGGCATGCGTGGGGCAGCGTTGACCGGACTCCTGCCCATTCTCGCGCCGCGTATCCGCTGGAACGAGGGCATCATGCGGGCCGTCGACTTCGTCGCACCCGAAGGCATTCTGTGCAACGCGACATGGCCGGCTCCGATTTCCTCGGGAACGATTTCGACGGCTTGGATCGTGCAGAACGTCGTGGTCGCGGCCCTGTCACGCATGGTCGCCTGCTCGCCGGAGCACCGCAATGAAGGCCAGGCGGTGACCAAGGGCCATATGATGGTGATGACGCTCGCAGGCAAGGACCGTGACGGTGCCCTATTCGGCACGTTCCTGCTTGACTCGACGGCCGGCGGCGGCGGTGCATTTCCGGACCACGACGGCCTCGACGGTTCTGGCGACTATTGTGTCCCGCGCCCCGCCATCGCCAATGTCGAGGCGAACGAAGGCAATGGACCGTTTCTTTACCTGTTCCGTTCCTTTGTTCGCGATACTGGCGGGCCGGGCCGACAGCGAGGTGGTGCGGGCACAGCCCTTGCCATCGTTCCCTATGGCACGGACGGATTGCAGGCGATGATGCTCGGCCATGGCGTCGAAGTTCCCAATTCGGCCGGTCAGTTCGGTGGCTTGCCGGGCGCGTGCGGTCGCAATGTCCTGCTTCGTGACGCCGGTGATCCGGCGACAATTGCCAGCCTTGCCGGAAACATCGCAGAGCTTCTGGATGCGGGCGTCGAACACCTGGGGCCGAAGCCGGGTCGGATGGGACTCAGCCAGCGCGACGTGCTCGGATACGCCTTCCAAGGCGGTGGTGGCTACGGCGACCCCCTGAAACGTGATCCAGCCGCGGTGCTGGCAGATGTCCTGAACGGTCATGTGAGCATCGAGGCTGCGCGTGAGCAATATGGCGTAATCATCGTGAACGATCAGGTTGCCGCTTCCGAAACTGAGGCTGAGCGCCATGCGATCCGGACCCGACGGCTTGGCGGCGACGCACCGCGAAGGCTTGCGAGTGCGGGCGAGATGCAGGCCGCGAACGGCAGGTTCAGGTGTGGCTGCGGCTGCGATCTCGGCCCTACCGACGAAAACTGGAAGGTGCGGGCGCGTTGCTATCGCGTGGAGCCCTCGTCCTATGGCCAGCACATTCGCACCCACGCGGATCTGGAACTGCGCGAACATGTCTGCACCGACTGCGGCTCCCTGCTTGAAGCCGAAACCGTGCGCAAGGGGGAGGCGTCACTCGTCACATGCCTGCTCGACATAACCGACAAAACTGACGCTGCGGCCTGACTGGGAGAAAGTTATGAATCGTTATCCTGAAAACGGCGCTGTTGTCGTCACCGGTGCGGCGCAGGGGATCGGCCGGCGGCTGGCGCTGAGCCTGGTGGCCGAGGGCGTCGATGTCCTGATCGCCGACTGGAATGCCGAAAAGGGCGAGGCCGTCGCGGTTGAGGCGTCACCTGGCACCGGTCGCCGGCTCTTCGTTCGAACGGATGTCGCCAGCGAGGAGAGCTGCCGCGCCACCATTCAAGCGGCCACGGACGCCTTTGGCGGCGTCTTCGGCCTGGTGAACAATGCCTCCATCTTTTCGACGCTTGAAATGCGTCCCTTCTGGGACATCCCAAGTGAAGAATGGGACCGCGTGCAGGCTGTCAACCTGAAGGGCGTATTCAATATGACGCGCGCGGCTCGCGAGGCCCTGGTGGCTTCCGGTGAAGGATCGGTCGTCAATATTGCGTCCTCGACCATTCATTTCGGACGGCCGAACTACGCCCACTATGTCTCGTCAAAAGCTGGCGTCATGGGCCTGTCCCGGGCAATGGCGCGCGAACTGGGCGCCTTCGGCGTGCGTGTCAATACGCTGACGCCGGGCCCAACGTTTACCGAAGTGGAGCGGGCAACCGTCACACCGGCGCAGAAGGAAGCGATGATCGAGCAACAGTGCCTCAAACGGGCCGGCGGCCCGGATGACATTGCGGACGCTATTGCATTTCTGCTCTCGCGACAGGCGCGCTGGGTGACCGGCCAGCTTCTGAATGTCGATGGCGGCATGATCACACACTGACGATCCGATGGCGCCCGGCGCCACACATTAACAGGAAACATTGTCATGGCTTACGTGACCGCATCCGATCGTATGCTGATCGGTGGCGAGCTGGTGCACGGCTCGACCGGGGAATTCGACGACTCCATCAATCCCGCGACCGAGGAAATCATCGGCCGCTCTCCGCGCGGCACACGCGACGACGTCGCCCGTGCAGTTGCGGCAGCGGAAGCCGCGTGGCCCACTTGGGCCGCGTTGACACCCGCAGAACGCGGGGGGCGCCTGCGAGCCTTCGGCGCAGCACTGAAAGCGCGGGCAGAAGAGATACTCCAAGTCGAAGTTGCAGATACCGGCAACACCATCACGCCGATGCGCGGCGATGTCGGCATGGCTGTGGAGAGCTTGGATTATTATGCAGGCCTCATCCATGAATTGAAGGGCGAGACCATTCCGGCAACCGCCGAGAACCTGCATCTCACGCTACGCGAGCCTTATGGAGTTGTCGCCCGGATCGCGCCGTTCAATCATCCGCTGATGTTTGCTGTCGCCCGCACCGCCGCGGCACTTGCCGCCGGCAATGCTGTCATTGTCAAACCGCCGGAAACCAGCCCTCTCTCTGCCCTCGTCCTGGCGGAAGTTGCGCGCGAGGCGTTGCCACCCGGCGTGTTTAACGTTCTGACAGGAACTGGCGCCACTGTTGGAGACGCGATTGTGCGCCATCCCGATATCAAGCGCATCGCTTTCATTGGCTCTCCTGTGACCGGGCGTGCGATCCAGCGGGCAGCCGCCGAGGTCGCGGTCAAGCACGTCACGTTGGAACTGGGTGGCAAGAACCCGCTGATCGCGTTTCCGGACATGGATCCCGACGTGATCGCCGCCGCCGCCGTTCGGGGCATGAACTTTACTTGGCAGGGGCAGTCCTGCGGTTCGACCAGCCGCCTTCTGTTGCACGAGGATATTCACGATGCCGTGCTGGCGCGCGTGGTCGAACGCGTTGCAGCACTGAAGGTCGGCGACCCCGCCGATCCGGCCTCCGATATGGGACCGCTGAACTCCCGTGTGCAGTACGACAAGGTGCTGTCCTTCTTCGAAACAGCCCGTCACGACGGTTCGCGACTGATGACCGGAGGCAAGCGACCTGCAGGGCGCGGCTTCGAAAAGGGTTTCTGGGTCGAGCCGACGGTCTATGCCGACATCAAGCCCGGCATGCGGCTCTGGCAGGAAGAGGTCTTCGGTCCGATTCTGTCGGTCGGTCGCTGGAAGACTACGGAAGAGGCCGTCGCGCTCGCCAACAGCACGGAATACGGCCTGACGGGCGCCGTCTGGACCAACGACATCAAAAACGCGCTCAACGTCGCGCGCCGCGTGCGTTCAGGTCATATGTGGATCAACGGCTGCTCCAACCATTTCCTCGGCGTTCCCTTCGGCGGAATGAAAAATTCCGGCGTCGGTCGCGAAGAGGGCATCGAGGAGATGCTGTCCTACACCGAAGCGAAGACGATCAACATCATGCTCGGCTGATCGGCCGGGCCGGAAAGAAGTCGATCTGTTTTCATAGACTTGCCAAGGATTACGCTCATGTGTTCGCCTGACAATCCGCATCAGCCCATCGCCGTCGCGATTACCGACACTGCCGAGGCGGCGCCACCACCATCCCCACAACTGATCGAGGACCTGGTCGCGGCCAACCATATCCTTTTCGATCAAGGCGTGGTTGATGGCTTCGGCCATGTCAGCGTCCGTCATGACAAGCGGCCGGACCGGTTCCTGCTTGCCCGCAACATGGCGCCGGGCCGTGTGAGCCGAGAGGATATCGTCGAATTCACGCTCGATGGCGATGCGGTCGACGCTGCTGGCCGCAAGGTCTATCTCGAACGCTTTATCCACGGCGAAATCTACCGTCGCCGGCCTGACGTCAAGGCCGTGGTGCACAGCCATTCCCACGCCATTGTACCGTTCAGCATCGCCAAGAACTTCCGCATGAAGGCCGTGTTCCACATGGCCGGTTTCGTCGGTCAGAATGTGCCGGTCTACGAGATCCGTGAGGCGGGCGGCGACGCGACCGACCTGCTTGTCAGTAACAACCATCTCGGGCGCGCGCTCGCCGAGAAGTTCGATGCCAGCGATATCGTGCTGATGCGCGGCCATGGTTCCACCGTCGTCGCCGACAGCATCCAGCGCGCGGTCTATCGGGCAATCTATGCTGAACTCAATGCCCGCTACCTGATGGATGCCAGCAAGCTCGGTGAGGTCGTCTATCTCACCGAGGGGGAATGCCGCGCGGCAGCCGAGAACATCGAAGCGCAGGTTCATCGGCCCTGGGACCTCTGGGTCGAGCAGGCCCGTGCCCGGCGCTCAGGCCGGTGAACAGGAGGAGGAACATCATGACGATGAAGGATCACGCGGCGGTCAAGAACGCCATGCAGCCGGACGATACGCCGGAACTGCGCAAACTCTATGCGGGCTTCGAACGCGAGCATCTGAAACCCCTATGGACGCAGCTCGGGAATCTCATGCCGATGCACCCCAAACCGAGGGCCGTGCCGCATGTTTGGAAATGGGCCAACCTTTATCCGCTGGCAAAGCGCTCCGGCGATCTTGTGCCCGTTGGACGCGGCGGCGAAAGACGAGCGCTCGGACTGGCAAACCCTGGCCTCGATGGCAACGCCTATGTGAGCCCGACGCTCTGGGCGGCGATCCAGTATCTCGGGCCGCGGGAAACCGCACCCGAACATCGTCATGCCCAGAATGCTTTCCGTTTCGTGGTGGAAGGCGAAGGAGTCTGGACAGTGGTGAATGGCGACCCTGTTCGCATGAGTCGCGGTGATTTCCTGCTCACGCCGGGATGGCATTTCCATGGGCATCACAACGACACCGACCAGCCGATGGCCTGGATCGACGGGTTGGATATTCCCTTTTCCTACCAGAACGATGTCGGCTTCTTCGAGTTCGGTTCTGAGCGGGTGACGGACTATGCGACGCCGCGTTTCTCGCGCGGCGAGCGCCTGTGGTGCCATCCAGGTCTGCGTCCGCTGTCCGGCTTGCAGAACACCGTCAGCTCGCCGATCGGCGCCTACCGCTGGGAGAACACGGACAGGGCGCTGACCGAGCAGCTCCTTCTGGAGGATGAAGGCCAGCCCGCTACGGTCGGACAGGGCCATGCCGCCATACGCTTCGTCAATCCAACGACCGGCGGCGACGTCATGCCGACCATTCGCGCCGAGTTTCACCGGCTGAGGGCGGGCGCGCAGACGCCACCGCGCCGCGAGGTGGGATCTTCTGTCTTTCAGGTGTTCGACGGTCGCGGCTCGGTTGTGCTCGGCGGCATGGAACACCAGCTGGATATTGGTGATCTGTTCGTCGTGCCTTCCTGGACACCCTGGTTCTTGCAGGCCGAAACGCGGTTCGATCTCTTCCGCTTTTCCGATGCACCGATCATGGAACGCCTGCATTTCGACCGCGTGTTCATTGAGGAAGAACCGAGATGAGCGCGAAAGAGCGGCCGCAAGACGAGCGGGAGGCGCTCGCCGCGCTCCGGGTTCGGCAAGGCAAGGGCGCACGGTATGATTCAGCCGCCGCCCCGGCTTCTGACCTTCTCCTGGCGCGAAGGGGAGCGGCCTATTTCGCCCGCAAGCTTAACGAACTCGACGACGTGGCGCTCGACGGCAGTTCGTCCCTGAGCGGGATCGGTCGTCGGTTGATTGTCGCTCGTGTCGGGTACGAGGCCCGAGCGATGGCGCGTATCGCAGAAGCCGCGCGCGAAGGACGCGGGGAGGAAAGTCTTGGTGACCCCGAACAGGAGCCCGACGACGAGGTGCTGGGCGCCTGCCTTCCGGCCCACGCGTTGCGCTACCTCTTCGAGCATTCCCAGGCGCATCTCAATGTCGAATGGCGTGATCTGACAGATGCGGCATGGGACCGTTCGGTCGTTTCGCTGACGGGCCGCCGGGTGACGCCGAGGCAGATGGTTCGCGAACGCGCCGTCACGCTTTGGCTCAGTGCCGTGGCTCTCGGAAATGGCGGCCGATTAAGCGACGTCCCGGGCGAGATCCACTCAACGAGCATCAGTACGAACCATCAACCGAGCTAACCACGCCTCGGCAGGCAATTCCATGGCGCCGCGCGGGCGCCTCAGACAGGAGAACATCAATGACGTCCCGCAAACTGTTTCCGTCTCCGGCGTTTCCCTCCATCGCTGTCCTTGGAGAAGAGGCAACCTATCCCGTTCATCGCATATTCTGTGTCGGCCGCAACTATGCAGAGCATGCCAAAGAAATGGGGGTGGAGGTCGACCGCGAGGCGCCTTTCTACTTTCTGAAGTCGCCGCTATCGACCGTGAGCAGCGGGCTGACTTTACCTTATCCACCGGGCACCGCAAATTTTCACTATGAGATGGAACTGGTGGTCGCCATCGGCAGGCCAGCCTTCCGCCTCCGCCCGGACGAGACTGAGCCTGCCATCTACGGCTATGCCGCCGGGCTCGACATGACGCGCCGCGATCTGCAGCTTGATGCGCGCGCCAAGGGGCGACCGTGGGATTTAGGCAAGGACTTCGAACAGTCGGCGGTGGTGTCGGACATCGTCAAGGCAACCGACTTCGGCGTTGTTGGAGAACAACGCATCCGCCTTGACGTGGATGGCGCGACTCGCCAGGACGCGCGTCTTTCCGATCTCGTCTGGTCTGTGCCCGAAATCATCGCGCACCTGTCGGGCTTCTACCATCTTGATGCCGGCGACCTCATCTTCACGGGTACACCTGCGGGGGTTGGAGCCGTTATGCCGGGCAATGTCGTCGTCGGGGAAATCGACGGTCTTCCCCCAGTGTCCCTGACGATCGGGGAGGCCGAAGCGTGATTCTGCACGGCTATTTTCGCAGTTCGGCAGCCTATCGTTGCCGCATCGCCTGTAACCTAAAAGGCGTTTCCTACGATACCGTCTCCGTCCATCTGCGGCGGGATGGCGGTGAACAGAAGGCGCCAGCTTACCGAACGCTCAATCCTCAAGCCCTCGTGCCGACCCTTGAGGTCGACGGTGCGGTTCTCACGCAATCGCTTGCGATTGTCGAATGGCTGGATGAAACGGTTCCCGAGCCACCGCTCCTGCCGGCGGATTCGATTGGCCGCGCCCAAGTCCGAGCCTTCGCGCTGGCGATCGCCTGCGATATCCATCCGCTGCAAAATCTGCGGGTGCTGGATTACCTGAGGACAGAACTCAATCAACCGCAGGAAGCACTCGACGCCTGGTGTCGCCGATGGATCGGCGACGGGCTTGCCGCTTGCGAAGCTCTGCTGACGAAGGCAGATCGTTCCGGGCCTTTTGCTTTTGGAGCGCGCCCGGGCCTCGCGGACATCTGCCTCGTCCCGCAACTCTATTCCGCAAACCGCTTCGGTGTCGACCTCTCGGCCATGCCGCGCCTCATCGAAATCGGACGTGCCTGCGATGCGCTACCGGCCTTTGCGTCCGCACATCCGTCCCGTCAATCCGACAGCGAATGAAAGAGAATTTTGCCCGTTGCGAAGGCACGGGCTGCTTGTGGAGGAAATACCATGTCCGAACAGCTTCCCATCATCATCGCCGGAGGTGGCATTGGCGGCCTTGCAGCAGCCCTCGGCCTCGCCCGCAAGGGGTATCGTTCCATAGTTCTGGAGAAGGCGCCACAACTTGGCGAAATCGGCGCAGGTATTCAGCTTGGGCCAAATGCCTTCCACGCTTTCGACTATCTCGGCGTCGGCGACATGGCGCGGCGCATGGCCGTATACATCGACAGCTTGCGCTTCATGGATGCAATGACCGGTGAAGAAGTCACCCGTATCCCGCTCGACGATACATTTCGCACACGCTTTGGAAACCCCTACGCAGTCGTCCATCGTGGCGAACTCTTCGGCGTCTTTCTGCGAGCGTGCCAGGAAAACCCGTTGATTGAGCTACGCACCGGGTCCGAGGTGAAGACCTATGATCAGGATGGCTCCAGTGTCACAGCATTTTTGGCCAATGGTGAAGCAGTTGTCGGTAGGGCTCTGATTGGGGCCGATGGACTCTGGTCGAACATACGCCGCAAGCTTGTCGGTGATGGCGCCCCTCGTGTTTCGGGGCATACCACTTATCGTTCCGTCATTCCGATCGAGGACATGCCCGAGGACCTGCGTTGGAACGCGGCAACCCTTTGGGCTGGGCCCAAATGCCATATTGTGCACTATCCCCTTTCCGGTTGGAAGACCTTCAATCTGGTGGTGACCTATCATAACGACGCAGCTGAACCCGTCGCGGGCCTGCCGGTCACGAAGGAAGAGGTTGCAAAGGGTTTCGCGCATGTGGCTCCGGTCGCTCGCCAGGTCATCGAGCGCGGCAAAGACTGGAAACTCTGGGTTCTTTGTGACCGGGATCCCGTGTCAAATTGGGTTGATGAGCGGGTTGCTCTGCTGGGTGATGCGGCACATCCGATGCTGCAATATTTTGCCCAGGGAGCGTGCATGGCCATGGAGGACGCCGTCTGCCTTGCGGCAGAGTTGGAGGAAAACGAAGGGAGCATCGAAGCCGCTCTGCTAGCCTATAACTCGAAGCGAGCACTTCGAACGGCGCGCGTTCAGCTTCAATCACGTGAGATTGGTCAACACATCTATCATCCCTCTGGCGCCCATGCGCGGCTTCGCAATGCGATGATGCGCGCGAAAACCGCTGAGGACTGGCATGATTCAGTTGCCTGGCTTTACGGAACGACAGGTCTCGACGGAGCTATCTCGTCAGAGATTATGAAGTAGTTGCACTGCTCGCCCGGCCGTTTTGACTTCACTGTCTTGCCCGAAACATCCAGCTGCCGAGGAGACCGCGTGAATATCTCCAGATTGTTCCGGGCATTTGTGATGAGATCATTTGTTGCACTTGAGGAGTTCGTGGATTCTACGCTCACTCATAGCTCCCAGGATATGCGTCGAAGGGGATAATATATTTTTCTTCTAGGCGTGAGCAGCTTATTCGTTGCGGTACGGCTGGAGGATAAGGCCGACAAGGGAGGAAACCAATGCGTCATCTATTGTGCGCCGGAATAGCGCTCGCAATGTTGTCATCTCTTTCCGCTGCAACGCGTGCGGAAGGGGTCGTGCTTCGCGCCATCTCGGCATTTCCCGCGAATCTCGAGTTTACCAAGCAATTCAAGGCATTTATCGATCGCGTGAACGAGAACGGCGAGGGCGTCGTCTCGATCCAGCTCGTGGGCGGCCCTGAAGTGATACCGCCACAACAACAGGATACGGCCCTGCGCAACGGGGTCTTTGATATCCAGATGGGGCCTGCATCCTATTACAACGGCACAGTGCCAGAGGCGGATGCGCTTTTCGGCGCCACGATCGGTCCCGTGGAGGCGCGCAGTAACGGAGCGACGGCACTCTTGAACCGCATATGGCGCAAGAAGTTGAATACCGAATTCATTGGCTGGCAAAGCGGCAATATCCCTTTTTACATCTACCTCGTCGATAAACCGAAATTTGCCGATAATGGAGCCCTCGATCTTACCGGCATTCAGATGCGCTCGACACCTGCATACCGCGAATGGTTTGAGAGCCTGGGGGCCAATAATGTCATGCTGCAAACCTCGGACATGTTCACGGCTCTCGAGCGGGGAGTCGTGAAGGGGCTTGGTTGGCCCGCGATCAGCTTCACCGACATCGGCGTTCACAAGTTTCTAAAATACCGTGTCGCGCCCCCGGTATGGCAACTTGATCTCGTCATCATGATGAACTCTGCGAAGTGGGATGGGCTGTCCGACGAAGCGAGAAACATTATCACTACTGCAGCGATCGAGCACGAGAAACAAACCCAGAAGGATTTCGCTGCCATCGCCGAGAAGGAGCTGCAAATTCTGCACGATGCGGGCCTGGGAACCGTTGACGTGCCTGATCCCGCTATGCACCGGAAGTCTGCACATGACCTTGTCTGGAAGCGGTTGGAGGAACGAGACGCGACCAATGCCGCCGCTTTGAAAGAGAAGTTATATCAAGAATAGACCGGCATCAGGGCGGAGGAAAAATTGTCATGTCCATAATTCTGCGAAGTGTGACGAAGGTGTATGACTGGCTTGTGTATTCCATGGCATGGCTTGCTGGAGGAGTCATTGTCGCGACGTTCATGGCGATCATCGTCGACGTAGTGTTGCGCAATGCCGGTGTAAAGGCACCAGCCTGGACAAGCGCTTTCTCCGAATATGCCATGCTGATAGCCGCTATGGCCGCCGCCCCGCTCGTCATCCGTGAGCGTGGTCATGTCTGGGTTGAGATCATCGCCACCGTTACTGGGCCGCGTTTACAGCGGATACTCGGTTTGATAGCTGTTCTGCTTTGCATTGCAATCTCGTTGGTGATGGCCTGGTACGCCACAGTAATGGCGTTCGATGCCGGCATGCGCGGAGAGGTCGATATTCGTTCTGTCATTATGCCGCGATGGTTCCTGTATTCGGTGCTCGCGGTCGGCTTCACCTTGTGCGCGACAGAATTTGCGAGATTCCTCATCCGAGGCGAAGATATGTACGTCCGGTCATCCGAGTTGCAGGAGGGCTTGTGATGGCATGGTACGAAGCTGGGGGCCTTCTCGTCGGGATAATCCTCGTTTTGATGGCTATACGGATGCCGGTGGCGATGGCATTTCTCGCGGCAAATCTGGTCGCAGCCCTCATCTTTATTGGCGGCGAGGTCGCAATTATGCAACTCGTCGCGAACGCAACAACATCCGTAACCACGTTCACGCTTGTGCCAGTCCCGCTTTTCCTCCTGATGGGGGAACTGTTCTTTCATACTGGTGTGGCTTTGCGCGTGTTTGACGCAATTGATCGACTATTGGGGCGGATTCCCGGACGGCTTTCCTATTTGACGGTGGGAGGCGGGACATTGTTTGCGGCGCTGTCAGGTTCGAGCATAGCCAACATTGCGATGCTCGGATCGACACTCTTGCCGCAGATGCAGGCTCGTCGCTACAAACCAGTTTTGTCGATGGGGCCAATTATCGCAACTGGCGGTCTCGCCATCATGATCCCTCCATCGGCGCTTGGCGTTCTGCTCGGAAGCATCGCCCAGATCGACATCGGCAAGCTCTTGATCGCCGGTATCGTGCCCGGGCTGCTGTTGGCGTCGGCTTATGTCGCTATCATTGCCTATTCCACATGGCGTGATCCGGAGGCCGCGCCGCGCTACGCGGTCGAGCCCTTGTCACTCGGTGCGAAGCTGCGTCTCGCGGCGACCAATGTGCTGCCGATGGCGGGCGTCATCTTTATGGTAGTCGGGCTGATCATTCTTGGTATCGCGACACCGTCGGAAGCTGCTGCCTTTGGTGTCCTGGGTGTCCTGGTCCTGGCAATCATCTTCCGATCACTGACATGGAAAAGCGTGCGCAAATCTGTATTAGGCACGGTGCGGGTCACCGGTATGGTGTTCCTCATCATCGTAGGTGCATCTACCTTCAGCCAGATGCTCGCCCTCTCGGGCGCTTCGAGCGGACTGATCGGGTGGGTGACGACGCTTTCTTTCCATCCACTGTGGGTTTTGGCCGGCATGCTGTTGATCGTTCTTTTGCTGGGTATGCTCATGGAATCCGTCTCGATCATCATGCTGGTTGCTCCGATCTTCTTTCCGTTGGCGGCCGGACTTGGCTATGATTCCGTCTGGCTGGCAATCCTGATACTCCTGATGTTGGAGATCAGTCTGGCGACCCCTCCATTCGGTATCGGTCTGTTTGTTCTGGCAGGCGTTGCGCCCCGCGATGTCACTCTTTCAACAATTGTGCGAGCATCATTGCCCTATATAGCTGCGGCGGTGCTGATCGCCTGCCTTCTTGTGGCCGTTCCCGAATTGGTGACGTTCCTGCCGGGCCTCATGGGTTGATGCACCTGGGTGCATCCTGCGCTGATGACCGCTGCGGCTTCCATGCAAGGCAAGATGTGGTGTTCTATGCCATCGGGTGGTCGCCAAGCCGAAGCGAAGGCGGCCCCCATTTTGCCAAGTCTGACGTTGCCACATGAAAAAGTCAGCGGTTCCCCCTAGTGCAGGTCACGATCGTAGACGAATTTCGGCATGCTCCAGTCGAAGCGCAAAGCGAGCAGCCGCAAAATCAATCCGGTTGCCATTGCTGCAAGCATGACGCCATCGTGATTGAAACCAACGGACAGCCCTAGGACATAAATGCCGCCTGCCACAACCGAAACAGTGGCATAGAGCTCGCTCCGGAACAGCAATGGAATATCGGCGCACAGGACATCGCGAAGCACACCACCTACGCATCCGGTAATCATACCGGACGCGATGACGATCAGGATTGGAAGATCCAGCGCCAGCGCCACATTGCAACCGATCACCGTGAAAACGACAAGTCCGATCGCGTCGAGCAGCAGGAATAGCTTACGCAGATGATGAACGAAACGAGCGATGACGATTGTCGCGAGCGCCGCCCCGCCAGTGATTAGCAGGTAGGACGGATGTTCAACCCATGACAACGGATGATGACCCAGAAGGACATCGCGGGCAGAGCCGCCCCCAAGGGCGGTCACGCAACCGAGCAGGCACACACCTACCCAGTCCATGCTGCGACGCCCAGCGGCAAGCGCCGCCGTCATCGCCTCCGCGACAATTGCGATCAAGTAAAGCGAATGCATGAGAAATGGCAGCTCTGCAGATAGATTCATGGCGAGTTCCCTGGCCCCCAATTATCCGGAGAGATGCTCAAGGCAACGCAGGCTCCAGAAAACGACGATTGATAAATATGCGAGACTATGACCTGTCTAAAAAGGATTGTCTCGCATTCAGTTATCACACGGGTTGCGGGTGCAGTACTGCAAGAGTTGACAGTGTTGCAGGATGGAATGCACGAATAACAGTTGCATTTCTATATATGTCGGCGCGCGCACCGCGATTTCAGGGTGATCAACGCTCCTGTCATGCTAAGCAGGCTGATAACACTCTGTTTTTTGAGCCGGATGCGATTTCGAGGGCTTCCTTGAGGATTTCACCTTCCATCGTCTTCTTGCCCAACAGGCGTTGCAACTCCTTCACCTGGTTCTGGAGCGCCCGGTATTCGGAAGCCGGAACAACCTCCTCTTCGGCGGCCGTCGCCGTCAGGGCACCTTGGGACGCTAACTTGCGCCAGGCGAACAACTGCTGCGGCTGTGTGCCATGACCACGGGCCACGATACCCACCGTCGCGTCCGCCTCGTAGGTTTCCTGGATAATGGCCAGCTTCTCCGCAGTGCTCCAGCGCCGCCGCCGTTCAGGCCCGGAAAGGACCTGCATCTTCTGGTGGTGATAGTCATAATACCAACATTACTCCTAACACTTAACAAGTGGGAGATCGTGGCCGGGGATTTAAGGGGCCGCTACAACCGCCGTATACATTATCTATTGAGACCCTCTACGAACCAGATTGGGCGCACCACGCGATGTTCCTTTGAAACATGCAATAGTCCATGGGTCCTTAAAGGAATCCGTCGAAAACGTCGGAGCTTTAGTTCAATGAGTTCACAACTGTGCATGGAAAGTAACTCGGTTGTAATTGCTTCGCCGTAATAACAACCGGCCTCAATTCCAGAAAATCCATTCCTGAAAGAGCCAAGTCGTGCAACATCTCGTTGCTGATGATGGTTCGGAGCCGTTGATAATACGGGTTTACTTACGCAAACTGTCCCGCCTTATCTGGCCCGGCGTTATCAGCCATTTATGATGCATGGTCGCGGTCATATGGCTCTGGCTGGAAAATCCGGTCAACTTCGCCACGTTGCCAAGCGGGATGTCGGTGTTCGACGCCAGTCGTTCAACCTCTCGCAGCCGCAGGCTCAGAACGAATTCGTGCGGTGCCTGACCTACGCTTTGGCGGAAGGCGCGGGTAAAATGGCTTGGAGAGAAACCGGCAACCTCTGCCAGATTGGCCAGGCTGATTTTCTCGGCAATATGGGCATTAATATAATCAGTCACCCGCGACATAATCTTTGGAGGAAAGCCGCCTTGCCTGCGCGGGACGCGTTGCTGTCCGATCTTGGAATAGCTGCGCAACAGATGCGTGGCGAAAACGGTGATAAGCGAATCCACATAGAGCTCATTCACAGCGTTGTGCCGCGCTCGCCTGAACTCGCTCTCGAGCATCTTGGCCAGCCGTAATGCAGTGTGATCGACATGGCCCGGCTGAAGGAGCTCCAGATCGATAGTGTCGTTGTCGAACTCGGCGATCGCCAACTGCTGCACCCGCTCCGGTGACAAGGCGAACAGAAAATTCTCCTTTGGAGTTTCCCACCCTGCGAATAGCTCTGATTGCGCCGGCACAAGTTCAAGAGTTCCAGCTGTCGCGCTGAACTTCTTGCGGCTATCGCTATTGAGTCCAACAATCCGACGCGGCTGTGGGCTCAACATGACGATGGCAAAATGGCTCGGAGCTATGAACGAAATAGCATTTGGCCCGGTTCGTGTCCGCGTGACACTTCCCGCCGGCGAGTGAAGCTTTGGCCCCCACACGTCTGGTACCATGCTAAGCATATTCATCCACTACCATCAGCTACCCTCCCCAATCTCGATTATGGTGCCAACAGCTTGCTTCCACCCCACCGAGTATCGTTACGTAGTTGTATACACGAAAAATACGATAAATGCATTCAACTTAATTGCACCGCAGCCCGGATTTCGCGATTTATCTGTTCTCCCATTCGACCAGAAAGCCGACCATTGCGCCCACCAATGGCGCCACAACGAACCCGGTCCAGAAACTATCGCCCGCCAGTTGAACAGCGGCAACCGAATAAGCACGGGTCGTGACGAACTCGCCATGGGTGAGATTGATCACCCCGAACAGGCCATAGATGACCGCCAAACCGATGGCGATCAACATCACGATGCTGACAAGTGTCAGGCTGTTCAGCTGTAAGCTGACAACAATCTCCTTGCTATTGTTCCGCTTGCCCATTTTTTGAGCTTTTCGCGCGGTTCAGGGTGGACGGCGACTTGTTTGCCTCAGTGGCGTAGTCGGCGGATGATCAACGCGCAGGTAGCTCCTACGGCCTATTGTGTTGAATCGCCGTATCGTCCGGACTTCCTGCGGCATCCTCCGGGATATCCTTCAAAAAGCTTCGGCCGGACTGCAGATGCTTGCCGAGCGTGTCGACGAATCCCTCGAATCGCTCTCGGCCCTTGGCTTGGGCTGCGGAATAGGCTTCGGGCGCTATGGGCGGGGTGACGGTGAGCCAGAAGCGCACGAACAGCGCAAGTGTTTCGGCCGAGATGCCGAGATCCCGCTCGATCCGGGCGACCTGTCGGGAAAGCCGGTCGAGGCGTCTGGCAAGTGCTGCCTCCTGCATCTGGGAATTGTCGGGCGAGAAAAAGGATTCGAGCGCCGCCTCGACAATTGAAGAGCGCGTTATTTTCTTGCGTGCGGCAAGTTCGGTCACCTGATCGATAAGGGCAACTGGCAGGGAGGCGTTGAGACGATCGCGCATGGCCGTTCCTTACAGTTCGATACCGTCATCGGGATTGAGGGAAGCCTGGCGGGCGATACCGCCCATCTGGCGGCGTATCGCCTGTCGCTGGCGGGCGTTGTCCTCCTGATCATCGTCGAGCATGATCCTGAACTCGTTTTCGGGAGCGGGTTCGGTCTTCTCGTGGACGATCTCGACATGGTCGGGGAGTTCGGGCTCACGCCGCAGGCTGGAATTGGCCTTGTCCTCCTTCTTCTTCCTGGCCTCTTCGGCGGCAGCGATCAGTGTTTCGTCCGGTTTGACCGGCTTGAGCACCGACCAGCCATCCGGCCGTGCGGTGACGACGAGTTTTGCGGGATCTGGCGGTGGCAGAATGCGTTCACTGAGACGCTGATCTTCAAAATACCGCGCCTTCTTCGCCCGGATCGGCGGCGTGCCGGCCACCATGACGATCTCGTCGTCGGGCGGAAGCTGCATGATCTCGCCGGGCGTCAGGAGCTGTCGGGCGGTCTCGGAGCGTGAGACCATGATGTGCCCCAGCCAGGGCGCAAGCCGGCTGCCGGCATAGTTCTGCATAGCCTTCATCTCGGTTGCTGTGCCAAGAGCATCGGAGACACGCTTTGCCGTGCGCTCGTCATTGGTGGCAAAGCTGACACGCACATGGCAGTTGTCGAGGATGGCGTTGTTCTGGCCGTAGGCCTTTTCAATCTGGTTGAGTGACTGGGCGATTAGGAAGCTCTTGATACCGTAGCCAGCCATGAAGGCCAGCGCGCTCTCGAAGAAGTCGAGCCGGCCGAGCGCCGGAAACTCGTCGAGCAGCATCAGGACGCGATGTTTGCGCTTTTTCGTATGGAGGTCCTCGGTCAGTCGGCGGCCGATCTGGTTGAGCACGAGGCGAATGAGCGGCTTGGTGCGGGAGATGTCGGATGGCGGCACCACGAGATAGAGTGTGGAAGGCTTTGCGTCGGCAATCAGGTCCTCGATGCGCCAGTCGCAGCGCGCGGTGACGGCCGCAACGACAGGATCGCGATAGAGGCCGAGAAAGCTCATGGCGGTCGAGAGCACACCGGAACGCTCGTTGTCGGATTTGTTCAGGAGCTCGCGGGCGGTCGAGGCGACCACGGGGTGCGGGCCGGCCTCGCCCAGATGCCGGGTGGCCATCATTCCATCCAGCGTTGCTTCGATCGTGCGACGGGGATCGGAAAGAAAGGCCGCGACACCGGCAAGCGTCTTGTCTTTCTCGGCATAGAGGACGTGGAGGATGGCGCCAACCAGGAGCGAATGGCTGGTCTTTTCCCAGTGGTTGCGCCTTTCGAGTGAGCCCTCGGGATCGACCAGCACATCGGCGATGTTCTGGACGTCGCGAACCTCCCATTCGCCGCGCCGCACTTCGAGCAGCGGATTATAGGCGGCCGATGCCGCATTGGTCGGATCGAACAGGAGCACGCGCCCATGCCTGCCGCGGAAGCCCGCCGTAAGCTCCCAGTTCTCGCCCTTGATGTCGTGGACGATGGCCGAGCCGGGCCAGGTCAGCAACGAGGGCACCACGAGGCCGACACCCTTGCCCGATCGGGTCGGCGCAAAGCACAGCACATGCTCCGGCCCGTCATGGCGCAGATAATCCCGGTCGAGCTTTCCGAGCACAACGCCGTCGGGGCCGAGCAGCCCGGCCTTTTCGATCTCGGGCCGCTCTGCCCATCGCGCCGAACCATAGGTATCGATATCGGCCGCCTCGCGGGCACGCATCACCGACATAGTGATGGCGATGCCGATTGCAAGGAACCCGCCCGAGGCCGCGATGATGCCGCCCTCGGCGAAGATGCGCGGGGCATAGGCGTCGAAAAAATACCACCACCAGAAGATCGCCGGTGGATAATAGACCGGCCAGCCCATCACCTCGAACCAGGCCGGGCCGAGCTGAGGCTGGAAGCCGAGCCGCCAGGCCACCCATTGCGTGCCTGACCAGACCGAGATGAGCACAATCAGGAAGACGATGGAGATCTGGCCCCAGAGGATTTTCGTGCCGGACATGAGAGGTTCCTTTCGTCAAAGGCCGAGATCGCGTTTGCGTCCCAGCGACCATTCGATGCCGCCGCCGGATTTCGCGACGCCGGTAATGTGCTGGCCGAGTTTGTCGTCGATCTCGCGTGACCAGGGCACGAGCTGGAAGCCCAGCCCGCCATCAGGACCGCGTCCCTCGATCATGGCGAAGCGCCCTGAGGTAAGCGTGATCTGGCGACTGTAGGTGCCGGATACGTATTCGCCGGCCTGCGCCGTCACATGCGGCATTCCGGTCTCGGCCGAAAGTTCAGCACCGACGGCATCGAGTTCGCGGCGGCGGAGGGTGCTCAGCAGATTTCGCTGCAGGACAATGCGCTGCCCGTCACGCCTGGCAAGGCCTTCGTCAGCGAGGTGCTCGGCACGGGCGTCCATGGCCTCGCGAACCTCCTTTCCGAAACCGCCGGTGGCGAGCGGCATGGGTTCACGCTCGACCAACCGGTGATCGAGCCACGTCGCGCCGGGTGCGGTGATCTGCTCGTTCAGATCGAGATGCGAACGGTTGGCGAGGATCAGGGTTGGACGTGGATCGTCCGGCCCGCCGAAGCGCCGGACTTCGACGATGCCGCCAAGATCGGGCGCGTGTTCGAACGCCTCGATGCCGCGCAGGCGAACATGATGGGCACGGCCATCGGTGCTGTCGATCACGGCATAGGCTTCGCCGGTCAGCTCGTCATGGAGCCCCTTGTCGATGAGCCGTCCGATAATCGGTGGTCCCTCGCGCGCCGCATCGATCACGAAGTCCGCGGCGCCGCGCTCGGCTCCGCGTTCGGCGAAGGCACGGTGCATGGTCTTGATGATGTCGCCGCGGGCACCCTGATCGCGCAATGTGCGTTCGGCTCCGGGCTCCACAAACCATTCGTTCATGCCCGCGTCGGTCGCGAGGCCAGCCTTTTCGAGATGGCGCAGCCGCGCGATCATCAGCCTGCGGATTTCGGGATCGTCGGGGCCTTTCACCTCGGGCCGCAGATCGATGTAGCCCAGTTCGTTGGCTTGCCGGGTGATCTCACGATCAAGCCGGGTCCAGCGGTCTTGGTCAACCTCTCGTGCGATGCCTGCACGGATCTCGTGTTCGGGCTTGGGGCCGAGCTCGAGATCGACCAGATCGCAGGCGCGGGAGACAAGGCCGCGACTGATGTAGTCGCGGGAGATAACTAGGTCGGCTCCCGTTTCGTCGACCCCGCGCACCAGGAGGTGAACATGGGGATTGTCGGTGTTCCAGTGATCGACGGCCACCCAGTCGAGCTTTGTGCCGAGATCGGCCTCCATCTGCTTGACCAGATCGCGGGTGAAGCCCTTGAGGTCGTCCATGTCGGCGGCGTCTTCGGGCGAGAAGATGAAGCGGAAGTGATGCCGGTCCTCTTCGCAGCGCCGGGCAAAACCGAGATCGTCGGCGCGATCGGTCTCGGCGTCGAACATGATCCCGCGCTCGCCGTCCCGGCTGACGCCCTCGCGCTTGAGATAGGCGAGATGCGCCGCCATCGGCGCTGCACGGAAGGCGCGGCCTTTGTGGCGGGCGATGCGGGCCTTGACGATGACGCGGCGGCTGGATGCGAACAATCGTGAGCGGCCGAACTTGCTGTGACCGCGCCCGAAGGTGGATGGGGCGGAACCGGATGAACAGCCCGAAGAGCGCGATGCGCCTGGAGAACGGGTGTGGCCTGCCTTCTGGGCGGCGCGTAGCACCTGGTTGACGAAGCTTTTGGCCTGCGGCGCGCGGGTGCACCGCGGCTTGCCAAGGCGGATGCGGAATTCGCGCTCGCTGTCGGTCATCGCCGAGCACCTCGCGCAGCCCGGCTGGCTCCTGCCACGCCGAGTCCTTGAATTCCTTCCCCAAAATCGTGCTTCTTGCACGCGACCAACCCGCCTGCCACGCAAAAGCCGAGCCTCGCCAGAGGCTTAGGGCGTTCGTGGCAGGCGCTTTTAACTTGCCCTACCGTTCGCACTATCGCTAACGCTGCCCTTCCTGCCGCACCTCCTTTCCGGCATTGCGCCACGATGCGAGGTTGCACGCTGCGTCTCATGGCCGGGCTCCCTGGGAAGTCCGCGCCGGAAACAGGGCGTCCGGTTGTGCGGGCACGAGCGGATTGTGGTGCGATGTCGATGCCACCAGTGTGCCGCTCACGTGACGCTCGCCGTGCAAGCCGGGCGCAGTTTCCGGGCTGCTGGCGGACACCGCGAAGAGGCCGGCTTCGCGCCAGTCGGTGACCGATGGCGAAGCATTTGCGAGATTATAAGGAAGCAGTTCCCCGCCGAGAAGAGGGACGAGTGCCGCGATATAAGCACGGGTTTCTGCTGGCAAGTCGCGGCCGGTCGAAACATATTCGTCGTAGCGCGCCGGCCCGGCATTATAGGCAGCGAGCATCGCGCCGATATTGCCGTATCGGTCGAGCATCTCGCGCAGATAGGCGGTGCCCGCGAGGATGTTGTCTCGCGGCGCAAACGGGTCGCTGCCGAAGCCGTAACGCAAGCGCAGTTCCGTCCACGTGTCGGGCATGACCTGCATCAGACCCATGGCACCGGCCGAGGATACGGCGGAGCGGTCGCCGACGCTTTCCGTCTGCATGACGGCGCGAATCCAGTGCTCGGGAATCGAGAAGCGCTCTGCGGCTTCCGTCACATGGGCCGCAAGCGGATCGCCTGTCGTTTGCAGGACGGATGGTGGGTTCTGTGCTCTCGCGGCCGCCGCCGATGTGGCGGCGAGGAAAAGGCCGGAAAGGAGAAGGAACGCAATGCGCCGGGCGGCGTGATGCCGCCCGAACATACGCGCCTGATGATGCCCGATGCAAGGCAGTGGCATCGCTCAGTCCTTTCCATCGCCTTTGGGGGGCCGGTTCCAGTGCAGTGACCAAGAGACGGCGTCGCTGCCATTCTGGAACAGGTTGGCGCGGATCGGATGCTGAAGGGACGGATCGTCGAGCAGCACCGAGAGATACTCGCCGGCTTTCTCGCCGGTGCGGGTCCATGCCGCGCCGATCTCCGGCCCGTCACCGTCGCCGCCGAGGTAGACGCGGTGGTTGGGCGCGTTCTCGACCTCCAATGGCTCGGCTGGAAGAATTGCGATTGTCCGGTCGAGGAAGAGCGTTTGGAGACGGCCGGAAAAGCCGAAACTCTCGCGGGTGAATTCGCCGATCTGTGGCATGGGTCTGGTCCTTTCTGTTGCGGTGACGGTGACGGCCGGCAAGCGGAGCGCCGGCCGACGGACGGGGCGCTTACCGCGTTGACGCCCGCCATTGGAAGCGCCCGTCGCCGTTCTCTTCGGTCCAGACCGGCGTGACGCGGGCGGTGATGGAGGAAAGCGGCAATGGTCCGAAATATCGGCCGTCGAGGCTGTCGGGAGCGTCCCAGTTCATCAGGAACACTTCGCCTTCGGCGAGTGTGCGGCAACCTTGCCAGGAAGGCAGGTCGCGATCGAAGCGGTCACGCGCCTGCGCTTCGCCATAGGCGTGATCGTAGGCAATGATCGTTGCCGCGTGGCGGCAGACCTTTGTGCCGGAAAGTGCGAGCACGCGTTTGATGAGCGGCACACCGCGCGGCAGGTAGCCGCGCGTGTCGAGGAAGATGGCGAGGTCGTCGGGCGGCAGCACCGCGACCAGATCGCCGACCTCGATCTCTGTCGCCGGGGTGACTGCGTGGAGCCCGATCGGCACGCTGGCCGATGCGTTCCAGATGAGCCGTGGCGCATGCCCGGTCCATGCCGGCAGCGCGATGAGCGCTGCACCGGCGAGCATCGCGCCCAGTGTGGCCTTGCGCGCGGTCATGGCTTGTCCCCGGCTGGCTCACGGCGCGCGGGGCCTCCGCCGTGCAGCGGCAGGACGGCGGCGATGCGCGCACGCGCAAGCGCAGCCATGTCGGCATCGAGCTCGCAGCCGATATAGTGCCGGCCGGACAGCCGGCACGCTTCTCCCGCGGCGCCCGATCCGGCAAACCAGTCGCCAACAAGGCCGCCTTCAGGACAGCTTGTCCGGATCAGGATTTCGAGGAGCGATGTCGGTTTCTCGGTCGGATGAATGGCGCGGCCGTGCGCATTGCGGATGTAGATGACCGATCGCATGATGCGCGGACCGCCGTCTTGGCTGATGTAATAGCCAGCGTCTATATGGCCGGTATGGGGAGGACGGCGTTTGCGGCGAACGGTGCGGGCGACCGCATCAGGAGTGGTCTGCACATCGTTGTAAATGTCGCGCCATGGCGTCTCGGCGCGATAGAACTGGACGGCCAGCTCATGCACGCGCTTGAAGCGGTCGGCGTGGAAACCGGAGCCATTCTGCCTCTCCCAGACGATTTCCTGTGCGTAGCGAAGACCTGCATCGGCAAAGCGGTCGGCCGTGGCCATGAAGCAGCGCAGCGAGCCGAAAACCCAGAGCGATCCGGTGCGGCCGAGGGCTGCCCGCGCAAGCGGCAGCCATCCTTCGACGCCCCGATCCCATGCAAGCGATGTGTCGCCATAAGGCGGATCGGCGATGATCATGCCGAAGGGACCGTGCGCGGGCATAAGCTCTCGGCAATCGCCGGCGAGGATCGTCATGACTGAATCCTCCGCCGTTTGAGCCAGGCGTTGTGCTGCGCAAGCGTATAGGCGTGCGGCTCCAGACCGACGGTCAGGCGATTGTGGACATGGCGCCAGTGATCGGGCGCAACATCAGCCGGATCGAGGCCGAGCGCCTCGATGGCGTCGATCGCCTGGAGAACCTTTTCCACCTGCGGCCAGCCGTCGAGGCGAAGCAGGATGTCGCCGCCGCGCCGCACGAAAGGCAGCGTCTGGTAGGCTTCCCCGGGTTCGACGACGCGCACGATGTCGATGCGCGAAAGCACCGTGCCATAGCCGTTCGAGGCCCAACGGACGAAGGCGAAGACGTGGCCGGGAGCGAAGCTGGCGATACGGCGAGCATAATCGATCCGTTGCTCGGCGACTTGATGACCGAAGCGCAGCCAGTGTTCGATCCGGCCTTCGCGCCAGGTGAGCTCCACATGAGTGAGATGGGGCGCGGCCTTGTATGCGGCGCGCACGTCGGCGGGCGGCCTCATGGCTTTGATCCTGTCGATTTGATGTTCAGCGCGTGCCGTGTCGACGGCGTTTGGCAGGCCAATCGCGGGCCGTTGCCGGTGCATCGCGACGGTAAGGCGTCGATGAGCGAGTCCACGCTTAACGGGGAATTCCGTTCAACGATTAAAGGAACGCGAGACCACGAGTTGAGGGACCGTTCAGTCATCTTCCGGCCCCCGTTCACGCTTTGCGAAAAGCCGAATATTTTGCGCGGTCAGACGACCGTCGGAGGCGTCGCCAGCGGCGTCGAGAAGCCGGTTTTCCCCAGGGCGCGCGCCTCTACAAAAGTTAGATTCAAGAGGGTTATATAAGTTAAGAGCCGGAATTCGTTTTTCAGGCCAAAGGCTTAACTGCTGTCCCTGCGTGCGAAGTACAGTGCTTGCTGCGTGCGAAGTACAGATAGTGGATGCGTTCGAAGTACAGGTGCCGTCCACACTTCTTCCACAGGCTTTCCACAGGCGCACAGGCTGGATACTGAGCAGCTCGCGGCCGTCCTCGATCTCGCGTGCCAGGCGATAGCCCGGCAGCGGCTGGCGCGCGATCAGCCGACGCATGTGCAGCGCGAAATCCGAAGGTCGTGCGAGCGACCCGGACTTCCTGTGAAGATGGGAAAACTCGAAGCGCCAGCCTTCCGGCTGGTGACCGGCATGTTTGCGGGCAACGCGGTAGAGCCAGCGTTCCAGTCCGCCACTGAGCCGGAAATAGGCCGGGTCTATCGCCAGCACCAATGTGCGGTCGATGACGCCGCGATAGAACCAGTCTGGCAGGACGAATTCCATGCCCTCGACGCGGCCGTCGTGCCGGGTGAGCATTTCCCATTCATTGATCCAGGAGAACTGATGCCGCCGCCATTGCTTGTCGTGACGGATGGTGGTGCGGATCGAGGTCGATTGCAGCCGGTCGAGCGCTCCCTTGAGCAGCTCGTAGGCGCGAATGCCTGTGCCGCGGCCGGTTGCGGTGAGAAGCTGGTAGGGTGTGAAACGCAGGAAGCGGGACGTGACGAGCCCGTGGTTCTGGGCTTCGACGATCTGGCTCGCGGCCCAGATGAGAACATCGGCGTCCCAGATGGTCGCCATGCCGTGTTCGGGCACTGCGAACACCTCGACTCGGACATCGCCCGATGCGTAGCGGATCGGAACGATCCTCTTGGCCTTGGCCAGCGAGAAGAACGGCCGTTCCATGAGATCCCGTTGATCGCGCGGGCTTGCATCGCCCGTTGCGATCACGAACGCATCGAGCTGGGCCCGCTCGGAGGCTGGTGGTCGATAACGCGACATATGGCCCGACCTCAGCGTGCGTAACGGCCGGAATGACCAGAAGATGTCAGGTCCTGCCTCTTGGCGGGCAGCACGCTGCCGCGCGGGTCCGAGGTCGAGGTGACCGTGCCCTTTTCGGCCCAGGCTTCCAGCTCATGGATGGTGTAGACCACGCGGCCGCCGAGCTTGCGATAGGATGGGCCGGTGCCATAGGTTCGATGCTTTTCCAGCGTGCGTGCGGACAGGCCGAGAAAGGCTGCCGCTTCTTTCGTGCGCAGGAAGCGGGGCGGTAAAAGAGCAGGATCGGGTCGCATGGGTGCCTCCGTGGTTTGCTGTGGAGCCGCTGGTTCGAAGCGGCGGACACAGGTCACGGTGGCGAAGAACGATCGCGCAGAGGGAGGGGGATTTCAGGGGTGCTAAATTCCCCCACCCTTGATCGGACAGGCGGCTACAATCGGCGGCGGAAGCGCAGGAGCTTGAGATAGCCGCCGCCGATCATCGCATCGCCATATTTGAGCAATTCGCTCACGGCGTCGCGCAAGGACGAGGTTTTCCAGTGTTCGGAAGCAACCCGCTCGACGCCATAGAGGACACCGGCGATCTCGCGCTGACTGGCATTATGCTGGCGTGCGTCGACCGCGCGGAACATGGATTTCAGGCGCCAGCGTTGCTGGTCGGTCATCCGCCTGTCGGCTGGAACCTTGTAGCCGAGGAATTGGCGCAGCAGCCGATCGAGCGCGGCCAGGCGATCCAGCCCGTCGCGGCTGATGGAAATGCGCGCTTCCAGCGGATCGTCCGGCCTGCAATTCGGATCGATGATGAGGTGCTGGTCGGGATTAAGGCTCCTGCGCAGAATATGCAGAGCCTCGGCGGCCGCTTTGGTTTCGTCGCCGAGAAATGTTCGGAGGGTTGCCTGGTCCTCCTCAACACTCCCGCCAGCAGCAGACAGGTGGAGCACGCCCGTATTGGCGTGTTCGCTCCAGAAGATCGGCTGGTCAGCGGCTGCGAGGCGAGGACGGGCGGCGAAATCGCAACCCCCAGCGGCGCTCCAGTTCCGCAGGTACAGGACGATCGAGCGCACCGCGCTCTTTCAGACCGGCATATTCCTTCTGATAGTTCCGGTTCCGCCTCAGGCATTCCCAGGCGATATCGTCGACACCTGCGTGATCCACGAAGTCGTAAGTCGACGCAACGCGCCAGAGTGATGTGTTGGGCTTCATGACACTCCTCCCGCTCAACAAGATACGTCAATCAGGACAGAGGATCGCGGCGAGTCGTCCACAGGGCAATAACCGCCCAGCGCAAGCCGCCTTGCGCTGGCGGCAATACGATCATTGCGGGCAGAAAAGGAATTCAGTTCGGCCGACCGAGCCGCAAGACCTTGTAGCCGTGCTCGCTCATCCAGTGCGCGCGCGCCAGATGGCTGTCATGGATCTTGCGCGCTCGTTCCGGCTCTGCCTCCGGGTCGATGCCGAAGAGCACTTCGACTGCCTCTTCCCAGCATGCCCCGTCGGCCTCGGCATCGAGCAGACGCACGTAGAGCTTGACATTCTGCCGGTCGTATTCGGTCAGCAGATCTCCGGTCGGCGCCTCGTCGAGAAAGGATAACGTGGTCATTCTACCTCCCGCTATTGGTGACGCATCCCCTAAAGCGATACGACATATAGCGCAACGAAGTGACGGGGAGACGGCAGAGAGCGACGATAGTTGTCGGAGAAGACGAGGAGCAAAAAAGGCGTCTCGTCCTACTTTTGCGTGTCCAATTGCGAAACATCGACCATCACTCCGATATGCGGGCCGGAATTGATAAAGACGATGCCTTCCGCTTCGAGCGCGCGACGCACCTGATCGGCGGTGCTTTCATAGACGCGCAGGCCATTGACTGACTCCATGCGCTTGAGCGCGGTGAGCGATATCCTGGCCCTGTCGGCAAGCATCTCCTGTGTCCAACCCAGCAATGCGCGCGCGGCTCGTGTCTGATGTGCGGTGATCATGCATGATCACCTCCCATCGGCACATAATCGGGCGCCACAACTACGGCTATAATAGTCGGAGTTGAGCCAAAATCCACCTGAAATGGACGGATCAGGTAGGGTTGCGTGGCGGTGCAACTCCGACTGATTCGGTCGCTTTATACCTGGAGCGATGACGGCTACCCTTCCCTGGGGTGAGTGTGAGAGGGGGCGGCAAAAGCTCCCTCTCATAGCCAGGTCTGCCGGTCGATCCGGTCTGGAGTCCCTGTTTCAGGGGAAGATTCGGCTCGAAACCGGAAAGGCCCGGCGGCTTTGGCCGCCGGGCCTGGGTTTCTGGTCAGAAGGGGATTTCGTCGTCGAGGTCGCGCTGGCCCTGACCGTTTTCGGTCTGCTTGGCCCGGCTGAGGAAGTCCACCGCCTCGGCGATGATCTCGCAGCCGTAGCGGTCATTGCCCTGCTGGTCGGTCCACTTGGTGTAGTGGAGGCGGCCGCGGACCAGGACCTTCATGCCCTTCTCGCAGTACTGCTGGACCGTCTTGCCGAGGCCGTTGAAGCAGGTGATGCGGTGCCATTCGGTGTCCTGAACCCGGTAGCCGTTCTCGTCGCGGACGACGTGGCCTTCGGAGTAGCGGGGACGCGAGGTGGCCAGGGTGAAGTTAGTGACGTTGGCGCCGCCCTGGGTGTTGCGGGATTCCGGGGACTGACCGATGTTGCCGGCGAGGATGACGATGTTCTGCATGGTGGTTCTCCGTTGCTTCGCGGAGGGACCATCCCTCCGATGATGCCCGGCCAAGGCCGTCGGGAGACATCTGCAAGTGCTGGCCAGCCAGCAGCCCGCCCCCAAGGCCCGGAGTGGAGCGGGCAGGCGCTTCAGCGCCAACACGGTCCGGAGCAGCGGGGGTTGCTGGTGGAAACAGAACGGACTTAGGGGATCAGTCAGGAGGAGGGATTGGTCTTTCAAAGAAGCCAAAGGACGAGGACAGCCAGCAGAGCCTTGCTCCTCATCAGCAATGCGAAGGATCAGCCTCCCCAGGTTGGCGGAAGCGTCATATTCACCGCGCGACCTGCTTCCTCCGTGGCTATCACTCGATCAGTGGCCAAGCGTTCAGTGGTGAGAGGCAATCGGGTTGCACCCTTAAGAGAGAGCCAGAATCGCTAAGCGGCCGCATCAGAAGCTGACGAGACCAAACGGAAAAGGTTGAGTGGTTCGGCCGGACCGAGACCAGAGTGAGCTCAATATTCTTGTGATATGGCAGCCACAGTCTGGAAGTGATTTCAGCAGCTCAGGAATTATCAACCTTGACGCATTCGACTGTTCAACGCAAGGTTTATCCACTGAGGCTCCCGCGCATTGGAGCGACGCGATGCACTTCAGACCAACTGTAGACCAGCGCGGAAATACTACCGGCGCTTATACTGCGGAAAGCAATAGGGGCCGCTCCAAGCGTTCGGCCGGCGCCGCGGTGAACCTTCATCTCTCAGCGCCTTGGTCAGCAGCGCACGGATTTGAGACAAGACGAAATTACCGTTCGGTTTTGCGCGCTCTGCTTCTTCAGTCAGTAGCCTCAGCAGCGCTGTTGTGCTTCGCCAAACCCGCCATTGCAGCCTGTGTTCTTGACGGTGATACTGTAACCTGCACCGGCAGTTCCGGCCCGCTTGTCATCCCGCCGCCGCCCGGTCCGTCAGTGATAGTTGACGTCTATGACTCGCTCAACGGTGGCATTAGCATAACCGGCCTACCCGACAGCTTCATCACCAACAATGGCAACATCAACGGCAATATAAACGTCACTGGCGGGGACAATTTCACTTTCGTGCAGAACGGCAGCTTCGGCGCGACAGCCATTACCGCGACGAGCACGGGAACCAACACGCTGTTCGTCAATCCTGGCCGTTCGGTCGGAGCCGTGACGCTGACAGGTCAGGACAATGTCATCGACAATAGTGGGGTGTTTAACGGCACCCTCAACCTGACAGCGACTGGCCAGAACAACATAACCAACCGGGCAGGCGCGCAGATCAACCAGATCACGCTCGATGCGCCGAACAATCTCATCAACAACAAGGGGACCATCAACAACGGGATTCTGTTCACCCAGGATGGTGCAAAGACCGTCAACAACTGGGCGGGAGGCATCATCAACGGCATAACCGCGACCGGGAACTCGTCGGATCATATTCGCAACGAGGGCCAGATCAACGGTGTCGTGTCATTGGGCGCCGGCAATGACTGGTATGTCAATCTCGGCGGCAGCGAGAACGGCAGTGTCGACCTGGGCGCCGGCAACGACACCTTCTACATGGAAGGGGGATTGATCACCAGTCCGGTCAATCTCGGCAGCGGCAATGACTGGGCCGCATTCCTGAATGGCACGATGTCGTCCGACTTTCAGGCGGGAGCAGGCGCCGACACGCTCCACTGGGCGGGCGGGACCATCACCGCCGGTGTGAACATGGGCGCTGACGACGATCACGCCTATTTCTATGACCTCAACCAGTCGCATCTGCTGACAGGTGAGAGGATCGCCGGTGGTACGGGCGCTGACACGATGACGTGGCGAGGCACTACCAGAGACGGGGTCTATCGCTTTGTCGAGTGGGAGTTGATTGAGCTCACCCGTGGATCGCAGATGATCTTCTCGGACTATTCCACGCTGACCCTTGGCGATGGCGGCACCGGAACGGGCACGCTCGCCATAGATGCCACCAGCCGGGTTTCAGCGGGGAACGGTACCCACACAGTTGCCCCGGCCACAGGAGGGCAGCTGGTCAACGTCTACAATGCCGGCGTGATCGACCTGACAAATGGTCCTGCAACAAGCACCGACCGTTTCGTCATCATGGGCAACTATATCGGCCAATCGGGCAGCCTCAACCTCCAGACTTATCTGGGGGACGACAATTCACCGTCCGATCAACTGGTGATCCGGGGAAATGGCGCCCGCGCGACGGGAGACACCCAGCTCTATGTGACCAATCTGAATGGGCCCGGTGCGCAGACATCGGGCAACGGCATCAGGGTGGTAGACGCTGACCTGGGGAGCGGTGCGACCACGGATGCTGGATCATTTGCCTTGGGCGCACCGGTAGGGGCAGGTATTTTCGAGTACGAACTGTTCTACGGTGGAATCGGTGGTGATGCCGCCGACAATGACTGGTACTTGCGCTCGCATATCAATGAGCCGCCATCACCTCCACCCCCGCCTCCTCCACCCCCACCTCCGCCGCCGGAACCTCCGCCTCCTCCTCCCCCGCCGCCGCCTTTGCCGCCGGCGCCGCCGCCGCCGGCTCCGCCACCTCCGCCGCCGCCTCCACCTCCACCACCACCGCCGGGGCCACCCCCGCCGCCGCCACCTCTGCCGCCGGCACCCCCGCCGCCAGCACCTCCGCCCCCACCGGGACCGGAGACACCGCTGATCCGTCCGGAGATACCCGGCTATGTGGTTGCTCCGGCCATGGCGCAGCGCATGGGAATTGCCGCGATTGACAAGTTTCATGCCCGGCAGGGCGACGAATTTCTGTTGAATAGTTTCGGGACGACGCCCGGCGCATGGGGAAGATTTTTCGGTCGATCATCCGATCAAAGCTGGTCTCCCGCGATCGGCGGCATGGACTTCGCGCTTGCGCCGAGCCTGGATAGCCATATCTGGGGTATCCAGGCAGGGCTCGATCTGCTGGGCCGGGAGACCGATAGCGGCGCGCAAGATCGCCTGGGCGTATTCTTCACCCATACACAAGCCAGCGGTGATACCTTCGGCAATACTCTAGGCGTGCTGCAGAGCGAATCCGGTAGGGTCAACCTGGAAGGAAACGGTCTTGGCGTCTACTGGACCCACATAGAGCCGCAGGGCTGGTATCTGGACGCCGTGGCCATGGCTACCTGGCTGCGGGGAGGCGCGACATCGGATCGAGGCATCGGTGCTGATATCTCGGGCAGTTCGGTTCTTGCCTCACTCGAAGGGGGCTACCCTTTTGTGCTGAGTGATGACTGGACGCTTGAACCACAAGCGCAATTGATCTGGCAGCATATCGACCTGAACGACACGAGCGATCCGTTTTCAAGCATCGACTACGATGCATTTCAGAGCGTGACCGGAAGATTGGGTATGCGGCTTGAGGGCAACCTGACGGTGAACGACGTTCCGATACAGCCGTTCGTCGATGTCAATCTCTGGCATGACTTCTCCTCAAGCAGCACTGTCACGTTTAACGACAGGCCGGTGCGGACCAATCTGAACGGTACTTCACTGGAGTTCGGCGGTGGCGTAGCCGTACAGGCCTCCGAAAACGTCAGTGCCTTTGGCGCCTTGAGCTATAGCACCAACCTCAGCGGGTCAGGTGCTGGCGGCTTTGGTGGCAATTTTGGCCTGCGGATCAAATGGTAGTCATGAGGCATGGCTGATCTGACGGCGTATGTCATCGACGGTCATGACATCCGGATTCGTCCGGCACCGCTGGAGCGGTCCTGGATGGATCAAAGCGATCAGCGATTTGCCTATAGGTGCCTGCCGCTGAACATAGCCAATGCTCATGGCTGGGAGATTCTGTGTCCCACGGCTTTCTCTGCCATCTGGGACAGGCAAAAAGGTGTTGATGCCATCGGTGTGAGGACAAAACGGGACGGTGCTCCGGCACCTGCCATCAGCCACTTTGGCACCGGCATATTGACCTTTCATGTCCCATGCCTTTTCCGAACGGACCCGGGCATGGACCTGTTCGTCACTGGTCCCGTCAATCGGCCCAAAGATGGCATCGCGCCTTTGTCTGGGATTATCGTAACCGCTGTTTCGGCCCCACATTTTCTCGCGCTGTTTGATTTGCGAAGGGCTTTTCATGGATGGATGAAGGAGTTTCCCCATGGGGCCTACGGTGGAGTTTCTCACCCCTGAGAAGAGTATTAGCGGGGGAAGCAATAAATGGACGCCGGAATTCAAGGCCAGACTGGTCTCAGAAACGCTTCGGCCTGGTGCCCGTGTGGTTGATGTGGCGCAGCGTTATGGTGTTCGAGCAAACAGATTATCTATGTGGCGAACGCTAGCCAAGCGCGGTCAACTGGTTTTGCCAGCACCGGAAGACGGAATAGAATTCGCAGGGTTGGTGATCAGCGAGCCCTTGGCGGAACAACCGGGCTCTGACACCAGCTGCGTGGAGATATGCATTGGTTCCGTGACAGTACGTCTTGAATCGGGTGCGCCGATTTCGCATATTGTTGCAGTTGCACGTGGACTCGCAGTCTCATCATGATATTTCCTTCCAATCGGGTGCGGATCATGGTGGCGACAAAACCTGTCGATTTCCGCAAAGGCCATGACGGCTTGGCTTCGTTGGTGAAGAACGAATTACGCAAGGATCCGTTTACAGGAACTGTATTCGTCTTTCGCTCGCGCAAGGCCGATCGGCTAAAACTGATCTACTGGGATGGCACAGGTATGGTTCTGGCTTATAAGCGTTTGGAAGCCCATACGTTCAGCTGGCCAGAGATCCAGGATGGGCTGATGTCGTTGAACCATGCACAGTTTGAGGCTTTGTTTGCTGGGCTTGACTGGCGACGTGTGCGCGCAGTGGAGGTGAGAGCGCCGATTACGGTTTAATAGCTATTGAGCACCTGTCTCATAGCTGCGGCACGATGACTCTGACAGCATAATCCTCAAGCATATCAAGGCCGGATTTGGTAAGTTTGGCCCATGCTGGATGCCTCTGATCTTCCCAATGATATTGCTGAGTTGAAGGCGCTTCTGATTGCAGCAACAGCGCTCGGTCTTCGTAAAGATGATCGCATTGCGCGGCTGGAGAAGCTGGTTGCAGCCTTCAAACAGGCAGCTTTTGGACGTAAGTCAGAGAAGATTAATCCTGAACAGTTTGATCTTGCCCTGGAAGATCTGGAAACAGCCATTGCGGCGATCCATGCAGAAGATGAAGCGGATACAGCTTCCACCAAGCCTGCATCAAAGCCACGTGCCATCAATCGCGGTTCTCTTCCAAAGCACCTGACGCGCATTGACGAAGTGATCGAGCCGGAAAGTCTGATTTGCGCCTGCGGTGGTTGCATGCATTGCATTGGCGAAGATGTTTCTGAGCGACTGGATGTGATCCCTGCGCAGTTTCGCGTCATTGTCACGCATCGTCCCAAATACGCATGCCGCGCTTGCACTGATGGTGTTATGCAAGCACCCGCTCCAGCGCGACTGATCCCGTCAGGCTTGCCGACAGAAGCAACAGTCGCGCATGTGCTGGTTTCCAAATATGCGGACCACCTTCCGCTTTATCGGCAGGCCCAGATTATGGGCCGTCAGGGCATCGACATAGATCGCTCGACACTGGCTGACTGGGTGGGACGGGCAGCCTTTGAGCTGCGCCCTGTCTTTGATGCGCTCATTGCTGATCTGAAGCGATCAAACAAACTCTTCATGGATGAGACACGTGCACCGGTTCTTGATCCGGGATCAGGCAAAACCAAAACCGGATATTTCTGGGCTTTGGTGCGGGATGACCGACCATGGGGCGGCAATGCCCCGCCCGGTGTTGCCTTCACTTATGCTCCGGGACGATCTGGGCAATATGCCGAACAGATATTGAAGGGCTTCAACGGTATCCTGCAAGTGGATGGCTATGCAGGCTACAATCGACTGGTCACGCCAGATCGTATTGGTCAGAATATACAATTGGCTTATTGCTGGGCTCATGCGCGCCGTAAGCTTATTGAGACTACGCGCACAGGCTCGTCCCCGATTGCTGAAGACGGTGTAAAGCGGATCGGCGAACTCTATAAGATCGAGACTGAATCGCGTGGTCTCAATCCAGAAGCCCGGCTCGCAGTTCGTCAGGCACAATCAAAGCCGCTGATCATCGATATGCAAACATGGCTTGCGCATCACCGCGCACGCGTATCGGCAAAAGCCCCATTGGGCGAGGCGTTGAAATACATCGCTAAATACTGGGACGGCTTATGTCTGTTCCTGTCTGACGGTCGCGTCGAGCTGGATAACAACAGCGTCGAAAGAACAATTCGGCCAATAGCATTGAGCAGAAAAAATGCATTATTCGCAGGCCACGAAGCAGGCGCTCATAACTGGGGCATGATCGCTTCACTGATCGAAACCTGTAAACTTAATTCAGCTGATCCGCAAAAATGGCTGACCAGCACGTTAACTGCAATCGTCAATGGACATAAACAGAGCGAAATTGGACAATTGTTGCCATGGAATTATCTCGGCAAGGTCTGATTGCAATGCCACACAATATACCGGGATTTCTGGTAAAACGAAACGAAGGACATACCAGAGGCAAAGTAATGACCAGAGAAGAAATCCTTAGCTATTCTCAAGCTGTTTGCGATGGCCTTCGCGAGGATGAAGACGGGGTGAGACGTGAGGTTCTGACCCACGCAGGAAATAGGTGGTCGCTTGGCGTCATTCACACCCTGGGCGTTTACGGCAGGCTTCGGCACGCAGATATTGGAAGACGAATGCATGGCGTCACCCAACGGATGCTAACTCGCACTCTGCGCCAACTCGAAAGAGACGGCCTCGTCACGCGCTACGATCTCGTAGAGATGCCGCCGCGGGTAGAATACGAACTAACAGAATTGGGAATGGGTCTTCTAATTCGTATGATTCCGCTGTGGACATGGGTCGTCGAAAACTCGGAGGAGTTTCGAAAGTCCCGCGAGGGCTTTGATTCGCGTCTGCCAGAGAAGCCGTCCTGGCAGACGCCTTGGAAATCTTGACACAGACGCCGTCGCTCAGTGATTGCCGTAGAAATTGGTACGACCCTGCTGACGATGGAGTTTCTGACAAAGCTTGACGGGGAAGCGAGATTATAGCGCTTCCCCATCGCTCCGTTAAGCCCCGTCACTTGGCCGTCAGGTTAGCGTTGATCCAATCGGAAACATCAGTAACCTTGATGCCTTCACGTACGTTGAACGTGCCGGCCTTGTCCCATGACATGCCACGCCCGATACCGAAGGCCGCTCTGTACTTACGCATCATGTTTTGGGGGTCGTTTGCCAGTTCTTCCATGAGAACCGGAACCGTCCATTCGGAACGGCTGAAGGGTCGGTTCAAACCCGCCTCAAGCTTGTCCGCAAGCTGGCCATAGGTGACCGTATCGCCCGCCAGGAAGACAATCTCGTTGGTGATGGTCGGCTCATAGAATACGATTTCCGCAGTGAGCACGCCGATGTCGTCAGGCGTCGTCACCGTGACGGCATTATCGAAGCTGCCAAGGGCTTTGACCGCGCTTTTTTCAAGATCGACGACACCGAACTCAGGCTCGAACAGATAACTCATGAACATGCCGGTGGAGATGATCACCCATTCGGTCTTGTTCTGCGAGCGAAGCAGTTCACGCACATCGAGCTGCGCGTCGAAAATGTCCTGTGGACCACCTCGACCGATTGCTTCGAAATCAACACCGAACTGCCAGGGGAAATAGCGCGGGATTCCTGACTGCAAAGCAGCCTTCGCAAGCTTCATCGGCGTATTGATCCCAGCCGCATATCCCGTGCAGCCGATGACGGTGTCATACTGCGAGAACAGAGATGCCAAATCATCAATCGAGCTCTTCACCAGATCGCCTACGACGATCTCAACCCCCAAGTCTCGAATTTCAGCGATGTCGCGCTGCTTGGCTGATGAGTCAGACTCTATGGCGGTGGCTCGCAACAAGACACTTATCGTTGCGCCATCAATGTCCTTTGCGCGACGGGCCAGATTGCGCAGGACCGGCATGCCGAGTTCTCCAGCTCCTAGCACGAGGATATTCCGGGACTTCACGTTTGAAGCTGTTTGATCCATAGTTTTCAATCCTTCAAAAATTCAATGTTGCTACTACTTGGCAAGGAGCGAGCACGAAGAAAAGAAGGCACACGGATGATACTGCAGCAAACCTGAGGGCGGACAAGGACGAACTGGATCGGCGGATGGGATGTCCGATGTTGGCGCATTCAAGCAATCAAATTCACGGTGGCAGTTATCGGAACAGCCTGTCGCGCTTAGTTAAATGTGATAGGCAAACACCGCTTTCGGATTATCGAAACCGACTGGTCACCCTACACCTTCACAATGAACTGGCAGTTCACGCGGCCGGGGCAAAGAATAGATTTCGAGGAGGATGAGCCTTTCTGTCATTTCTTCCCGGTCGGGCGAGGCCATCTCGAGAGTGTGATGCCTGCGATCCGCAAGCTCTCCGAGCATGCCGAACTGGAGGGAGAGCATCAAGCTTGGTCCTCAAGCAGGAACGATTTCAACACCAACCTAAATGATCCTACCTCGGATGCCGTGCGCGATCGCTGGCAGAAATCCTATTTCAAGGGCATCTGTCCCTCCGGGAAGCCTGGGACAGAAGGACATCGCAGCCGGCTTAGGCTACGACCATTTACGCCGGTACGATCAACCTAACCTATGTGGCGGCGCTTTACGCGCCGCCCTCGAACTTGATGACCGGGATGCCGAGCTTGCGGGCCTTGTCCGCGAGGTTCTCCTGGATGCCCGTGCCCGGGAAGACGATAACGCCGACCGGCAGGACGTCGAGCATGGCGTCGTTGCGCTTGAAGGGCGCCGCCTTGGCGTGCTTGGTCCAATCGGGCTTGAAGGCGACCTGAGGAACCTTGCGATTGTCGGCCCACTTAGCCGCGATCAGTTCTGCGCCCTTCGGCGATCCGCCGTGCAGCAGCACCATGTCCGGATATTTGGCGTGGACCTGATCGAGCTTGGCCCAGATCAGCCGATGGTCGTTGAAGTCGAGACCGCCGGTGAAGGCGACCCTGGGACCGGCGGGCAGCATTACCTCGTTCTCCGCCCGACGCTTGGCGGCGAGGAAGTCACGGCTGTCGATCATGGCCGAGGTCAGGTTGCGGTGGTTGACCATCGACCCGGAGCGCGGCCGCCAGACCGTTCCGGTGTGGCGTTCGAACTGATCGGCGGCGACGTCGCGGAAGAGCTCCATGCTGTTGCGCCGCTCGATGAAGGTCTGCCCCTCTGCCGTCAGCCGCTCCAGCTCGACGGACTTCACCTCCGAGCCGTCCTGTTCGCGCTGGCTGTTGCGCTGGGCGAGCTCGTTGTCGTCCAGCTCGCGTTCGATGCGGGCGGTGGCGCGGTGGAAGAGATTGACGGTCGACCAGAGGAGCTCGTCGAGGTCGGGTTCGAGGCGGGTGTCGGCCAGGGTGGTGATCAGGGCGTCGAAGATATCAGCGACAGCGCCGGCGACGGCATTGCCTTCGGGGAGCGGCCTTGCGTCCGGTTCATCCTGGAACGGACGGTAGCCATAGAGCTGGAGCTCGGTGAGGATGTGATCGGTAGGGGATGAGGAGTGGAGGGGCTCGAAACCTGCAACTTCGTAGTCGGTCATGGTGTTCGCCTTTGTCGGACTGACCGCGCCCATCGCGGCCTTCGCAGGCGACGAAGCCCACGGGCGGGACGGGCTGGCAGCGCTCGCGCTCGCGCGAGGGCCTTGATGGCCGGGTCCGGCTAATTTGCTTCGCGATGCAAAGGCGGGGCTCGTCCCCGCCGGCGGAAATTAGCCGGACGCGGCCATTGCCTAACCGGCCCGTTTGTGGGCCGATCGCCCTCTCAGAAGGCCGTGGGCGGCGGCCTCTCCGACATCACATGGTGACATTCTGATCGATACGGCAGGTCGGGTTGCTCCGCGCCTCTTCCCCGGCGGGACCGACGCATCCTCACGCCGCGAGAAACCGGCTGACGTCTTCAGGAGCGATCTGAACCCGCAAGTCCGCCCGCAAGGCGTCGATGCCGAACTGGCGCAGATCCTCGTTGAAGTCCCCGAGCACCGGCGACAGGACAATCGCCTCGATCCCGACGCTCCTTGCCCGCTCGACCAGGCTGTCTCGCGCGCCATTTCCCGCCGGATCGGAATCGCGCACGATATAGAGCCGCCTTAGCGACGGCGGGAACAGGATGGCGGCAAGGTGCGCCGCCGAGAGTGCCGCCAGCATCGGCATGCGGGGAAGACCCGAGCGGGCCGACAGCACGGTCTCGATGCCTTCGCCGGCCGCCAGGACGTCCTGCGCCACTCCGAAACGGACGCCGTGCCCCAGGAGATCGCCCATCGCGCGCCGAGGCGTTTCGACAGGGGCTTTGTCGCTGCCGTCGGGCAGGAGCCAGGTGCGATGGACGCCGGTCAGGGCGCCGTCAAGGTCGGTGACGGACGCGATCATCGCGGGCCAGGTCTCGGTCGGGCCGCCGTCTTCTGGACGATAGTAGCAACGCGGGTGTAAGCGGAGGCTGCCGGTTTCGTGCAAAGCCGTAATCGCACGGTTCCGTAGATGCGTTTCCACGATTGTACCGGCAATCGGCTGCGCCATGGCGAACAGACGCCGTGACGCCTCCGGCGATCCGGCCGGCGCTTTCCCCGGGCGGGAACGGGGAACCGGATCAGGCTCGGGCCTTGGCAGGCTGAGGAAGAGGCGGGCTTCTTCGGCCACGTCCTTGAAATCGACAAGGCCGCAGCTTTCGCGGATGACGTCGAGCAGATCGCCGTGTTCACCTGTGGCGGCGTCGGTCCATTTACCGGCAGCACCCTTGCCGGTTTCGGGGCCGATCAGGCGTACGAACATGGAGCGACCCGCCGTGTTCTGTACGTCCCCGACCAGCCAGTAACGTCCGGCGCGATGGCCGTTCGACAGATAGCGCCTGCACACCGCCTCGGCCTGCTGGCCGAGGCGGATCGCCAGTTCGGAGGCGTTGTGTCGGGCCATTTACGCCGCCTCCCGTTCCCCGACGCGCTGAACGGGATAGCGCTCGAGGACTTTGGCGAGGATGGCAGGGCCGGAGCCGTCGATCGGCACGAACATCCGCAGCTTCCACGAGATGATCTCGTGGAAGAGGCCGTAGGCCCGCAGCCGGTCCCGCATTGTATCGGTGAAGCCGGACAGCTCGATGCGGTTGGCGCCCATGACGCGGCTGCGGCGAAGCTGTAGGCCCTCTGTGAGGTCGAGGATGGTCTTGCCGTCCATCAGAGCCGTGAAGGCCTCGTTCGGCGCCAGCGTCGACGTGCCTGTGGCGAGTGCACCCGCGACCCAGGCGGGCGAGACGCGGCGACCGACGATGCGCTCGCCGTCATCGGTCTGGAGCCGATAGACGCGGGTCGATTCATTCGGCAGCCGTTTCCAGATCGGCAGCAACAGCCCGCTGACGACGTGGATGGTGCTGTCGACGAACTCCGGCACCTCGGCCACTTCCGCGTTCCAGGCCGAGGCGAAGTCCGACGGATCGGCTTCGACCCAACGGGTCTCGCCCATCATCTTGACCGGCACGTTATGGGCCTCCATCGGCCGGATCAGGCGGACTCGCCGCTCGATCTCGCCGTCATCCAGCATGACGCTGGTGGTCGGGATCTGGACAGCGGCGCGGCCTGAGCGCTCGTTGATCAGCAGCTTCGCGCGAGCGTCGCTGAGGTGATCGAGCGCCTCGGCAAGCGTGAGCGGGCGGTTGCGCTCGCGCTGGGTGATGGTCAGCAGCCGGGCTTCGGCGCCGGTGCCGGGATGGACATGGATCGTCTGTCGGTCGGTGACGACGAAGCTCTCGGCGCGGAGCGTTTCCAGCCCGACATCGTAGCTGCCGCTGGCGATGGCCCCTTCGATCTTCGCGTTGAGAAGCTGTTCGAAGGCGGTGAACAGCACGCCCTGCAGCTCGATGGTCAGCGCCAGGAGGCGGTTGAGGAAGGTGGTGATGGGCGGCAACTCATCCTTGATGCCGGTATCGTCCATCAGCTTGAGGCCGGTGGCGTCCTCGAACATCTGGAGTGAGCAGCCTTCGACCTTGCCGCGCACGAGCAGGAGATAGAGCTGGCGGAGCGCATCGCGGGCGTAGTGTGATTCCAGATTGTCCTCGGGCCGGAACAGGCCCTGACCGCCGGTCTGGCGCTGGCCGCGGGTGATCGCGCCCAGCGTGTCGAGGCGGCGGGCGATGGTCGAGAGGAAACGTTTCTCGGCCTTCACGTCGGTCGAGATCGGCCGGAACAGGGGCGGCTGCGCCTGGTTGGTCCGGTTGGTGCGCCCCAAGCCTTGGATGGCGGTGTCGGCCTTCCAGCCCGGTTCCAGCAGGTAGTGGACGCGCAGCCGCTGGTTCTTCGCGCCGAGATCGGCGTGATAGGAGCGCCCGGTGCCGCCGGCGTCGGAGAAGATCAGGATGCGCTTCTGATCGTCCATGAAAGCGGCGGTTTCGGCGAGATTGGCCGATCCCGCCCGGTTCTCCACAACGAGACGATCAACAGCGCCAGGGCTGGTCTTGCGAACGATGCGGCGCGAACGCCCCGTCACTTCCGCCACAACATCCGCTCCAAACCGCTGGACGATCTGGTCGAGCGCGCCCGGTACGGGCGGAAGAGAAGCGAGCTTCTCGATCAGACGGTCGCGGCGGGCGACAGCCTCGCGGCTCTCCACCGGCTGACCGTCACGAAAGACGGGTCGCGACGACATATTGCCCTCGGAGTCGGTGAAGGGCTCGTAGAGTTGTACCGGGAAGGAATGGGCGAGATAGTCGAGGACGTACTCGCGAGGCGTTATGTCAACACGGACGTCGCTCCATTCCTCGGCCGGAAGCTCGGCCAGGCGGCGTTCCATCAAGGCTTCGCCCGTGGAGACGATCTGGATCACGGCGGCATGGCCGTCTTCCAGATCGCGCTCGATCGAGCGGATCAGGGTCGGCGTCTTCATGCTGGTCAGCAGATGGCCGAAGAACCGCTGCTTGGCCGACTCGAAGGCCGAGCGTGCGGCGGATTTGGCCTGCCGGTTCAGCGTGCTCGAGCCGGTGTCGCCGCCGGTGATGTTGGCGGCCTGCATGGCGGCGTCGAGATTGTTATGGATGACGGCGAAGGCGCCGGCATAGGCGTCATAGATGCGGGTCTGTTCCGAGGTGAGCTGATGCTCGACGAGATCATATTCGACGCCGTCATAGGAGAGCGATCGGGCGGTGTAGAGACCCAGCGCACGAAGGTCGCGGGCGAGCACTTCCATGGCCGCGACACCGCCGGCCTCGATCGCCTCGACGAACTCCGCCCTGGTGGAGAACGGGAAGTCCTCGCCGCCCCAAAGGCCGAGCCGCTGGGCGTAGGCGAGATTGTGGACGGTGGTGGCGCCGGTGGCCGAGACATAGACGACACGGGCATTCGGCAGGGCGTGCTGAAGGCGCAAGCCTGCACGGCCCTGCTGCGAGGCGGCGACATCGCCGCGTTCACCCTTTCCGCCCGCGGCGTTCTGCATGGCGTGGCTCTCGTCGAAAATGATCACTCCATCGAAGTCGGAGCCCAACCAATCGACGATTTGTTTGACGCGGGAAACCTTCTCGCCGCGCTCGTCGGAGCGTAGCGTGGCGTAGGTTGTAAATAGGACGCCTTCCGACAGGCGGATGTCCTTGCCTTGCGGGAAGCGAGACAGCGGCGTGACCAGCAGGCGCTCCATCCCGAGCGCCGACCAGTCGCGCTGGGCGTCCTCCAGCAGCTTGTCCGACTTGGAGATCCAGACCGCCTTGCGGCGCCCTTGCATCCAGTTGTCGAGGATGATCCCGGCCGACTGACGGCCCTTGCCCGCGCCGGTGCCGTCACCGAGCATGAAGCCGCGGCGGAAGCGCACGGCGTTCGGCGCATCGTCCGTCGCGGCCGAAACCAGGTCGAAGGTCTCGTCGACCGTCCAGGATCCGGCGAGGAAGTCCGCATGGGCTTCGCCGGCATAGATGACGGTCTCAAGCTGGGCGTCCGACAACAGGCCGTCGGTGACGAGGTTGGCGGGAAGACGCGGCCGGTAGCTCGGCTTGGGCGGCGCCACCGAGGCCATGGCGGCGGACTGCACCAGCTTGGTCGGGTGAGCCTGAGAACCGGGAATACGGATCGCCTGCAATCCGTATTCTTCATAAATCGCATCCGTGATCCGGCCGCCTTCGGCCGGCGTCCAGTCCACGGCCTCGTAGGCGAGCTCAACGCCTTCGGGCTCCGCGAGAGCGCGAGCGGGAGCGGATGCGGCGGCGCGCGCGAGATAGCCGCGAACGGTGCGCGGCGCCGTGGGTGCAGCGATCGGAACCGAGACCGAGGCGTCGACCGGCAGGCGCGCCGGGACATGTTCGCCGATCCAGCCGATCAGGGTGGCGACATCCGGAGCAATCCCCGGCGAGACTGGAAACGCGGCCGGATCGTCGGCAGGCAGCTTGTCGATGACGGTAAGGCGGGTGTCGATCGTCGTGCCATGCTTGGCATAGATTGAGCCGTCGATGGAGGCCGTGAACACGACGCGACCATGCTCCTGGAGCCGGACGAAGGCGTCCCGCCAGGCCGGCGCATCGGGGGCGAAGTTGGAGCCGGTGATCGTGACCAGCCGCCCGCCATCAGCCAGGCGCGCCAGCGCCGAGGCTACATGGCGATAGGTGGCATCCGCCATCCGACCGGAGACATTGGCCATGACCGAAAAGGGAGGGTTCATCAGGACGACGGTCGGGACGATGCCTAGATCGAGGTGATCATTGATCTGGGCGGCGTCGAAGCGGGTGATGGGAACGGCCGGAAAGAGGTGGGAGAGAAGATCGGCGCGGGTGTCGGCCAGCTCGTTCAGCACAAGTGATCCGCCGGCGATCTCGGCCAGGATGGCGAGCAGGCCGGTGCCGGCCGAGGGTTCCAGAACCCGGTCGGCGGGCGTGATGGCGGCGGCGTTCGCGGCGATCAGCCCGAGCGGGATCGGCGTCGAGAACTGCTGGAAGGCCTGGCTCTGCTCGGAACGGCGCGTGTGAGTGGGGAGCAAGCCGGCGATCCTCGCTAGCAGCGGCAGGCAGGCCGCCTGAGAACCGGCTTTACGGAACAGCGCCTTGCCGTATTTGCGCAGAAACAGAACGGTCGCCGCCTCGCAGGCTTCATAGGCGGTCTTCCAGTCCCAGGCGCCGGCGGCGTCGGAGGCGCCGAAGGCGGTTTCCATCGCGCCGCGCAGGGCGGCGGCATCGACGCGCTGGCCGCGCTCGATATGGGGAAGAAGGAGAAGCGCTGCATGGTGAATGGCGGAAGGTGTATCGACCGCAGGGATATCGGAGACATCTGGAAGGCGGGCGGCGGCGGAAGCATGGGTCACGGGATGAGCCTCGGGAGAGCGGGAACGGGTCGAGCCGCGCAGCGCTCTCTCTCGACCGCACCGGCTCAAATCCGTCCCGGCCACCCTCTGGCTTTCAACGGAGCGGGCATGGCCGAAATGGAAATCGCGTCCCGCCGTGAAGCGGGACGCTCGAAACCATCATGCTCGGGCCTCGTTCTTGGCTCCATCGGGCAGTTCATGCAGGCGATAGACGGTGGTTCCGGCGATCTCAGGCATCGGATTCGCCTGCGTCCAGCACCTCGGCGAGCCAGCCATCGGTATAGGTCCAGGCGATGGTCTCGCTGGTCGCCAGATCCAGAACATGGGCACCGCCGCCGAAGGCGTTGATGCGGGCTTTCGAGGAGGTGTTCGCGTATTGAAACCCCCATCTGCCGCTCAGCCGGAATTCCCTGGCGCAGAGTTTGACGAACTGGATCAGGCGTTCGGGATCGCCGGTCCCGTCATCGCGCATCCAAAGTTGAGTGCCGCCGAATTCGGGCTCGATGGACAGCAGGAAGCCATCAGAAGGCGGCTCTTCCGTTGCCCCGTCTTTGGACAGGCGAATGTAGAGCTCGAGCGCACGGGCTGCATTTTTGGGCGTGCGGACATTGAGCAGGCAGGAGAAGTGGGTGAAATAGTCGGGCATGTCAGGCTCCAGAAAGGACACTGCCCGGCGGGTGGCCGGGCATGGATTGGGGATGTGGTTGGAGGTCAGGCGGCCTGGAGGAGTGCCGCACGGGCAGGCCCGCGCCAGACCTTGTCGACGAGCCGGCCTTCGAGAACACTGGCGGCGAATCGCAGACGCCGCGCCGCGTCGGCATTTTCCAGACCTGTTTGGGCAATGGCCTCGCCCCGCAGGCGGCTGGCTTCGGCTATGACCATGCGGGCCTCGCCGTCGGACTTTACTGGCTCACACCACCGGATTCCCTTCGCGCCGATTTCACCTGCCGCGACAAGCCGTCCTTCGCGATCGATGACGGTGACGACGCGCGGCAAAAACCGAACCGCGTCCCCCGCACTGCTTTCGATATCGTCGTGTGCGATGCGGATTTCGGTGGCGATGATCGCGTCTTGCAGCGAGCCGCACTCGCCGAGACCGACGGTGCGATCGAAGGAGATCGGTTCAGCCTCGGCATCGTCGTCAACGAAGGTGGCTGTCCCGCTCACGGCGACGCGAAGGGGGAAGCGGGCGGCGCTGCGCAGGTGAGCGACCAACTGGTTGAGTGCGATCTTTTCGACAGGTGTGAAGGTGGCGGCGTGTGGTGTGCTGTGTCGCATGAGGATGACTCCGTGACAGGCGGCGGAAGCCTCTCTCCCGACCCTCGTCCCATCACGGCCGTGACCTCCGCCCTCTCACTCTTCTGGCGATGGTTGCCGAAACGATTGCTTCGGTTCCTAAGGGCGTGGTGGCGCCGGCCGCGCACCCATTTAGGCCCGGGCGTGAGGCGCTCCGGGCCGTTGATGTGAGGCGATTGAGCCTCACTGGAAGGGATCGATTTCGAGCTGGATCATATCTTCGTCGCCATCGAACTCGGAAGCGACCATGGCCGCGTGGGTGCCGTCTCCGGCCTGGAACACAACGATCGAGACCATCAGGGTGGCGGCGAGGCTGGCGGCGAATGCAGTGGCATCTGCATAGGACATGGTTCCGGCTCCTGTCTTCTGGAGGCGGGGGACCATCCCCCGCACGACAGGCGCCCGAAGTGTCCGACCGGATCGGCAATCACCCTCGTGCGTTCGGGCATGTCCCGAATCCGCGAGGGCGGCACGCTCGCGTAAGCCGACCCTTCACGGGTTGATTGATGAGGAGCCGGATCGGACCAAGGTTAGCGAATGGAAGCGGGGGATGGTGTTTCGCATCTGACCGGGGCCGGTAACCCCTTATGTAGATGCAGCGTTTCGCCAGCCCTGGCTATACACTGATCTTACTGCAAATCGTGTTCCCTCGCTTGCGGAGTGTGACGCGGACCTAGCGCCGGCCGCTGAGTACAAAGGCGTCCTGGAATTGGCGAGGGCATGATCTGGAATAGCCATGCCAGACCTGCTGGTAACAAAAATGGCCCGCGGTCTTTCGACGGCGGGCCAGGTGGCAGGATCGGTTGGTCAGGCGGCAATGCGCCCTTCGACGACATCGGCGCCAATCTCGTCGGCCGTAATGTCTTCGAGACGCGCGCGCCTGTGACCGGCCTTCGCCAGCCAGAGCTCGGCGGCATCCCGACTTTCCGCGAGATGCAGAAGTTCAACGTTATCGCCGATATCTTGCAAGACGCGGACCTGCCCGACCTGCGGGCGTTCGACGACGCGGAAGGTCAGGCTACTATCGATGCCGTAGGTCCGCATGATCGTGACGAGGATGATGCCACCCTGGCCGAAATTGCCTTCATGCAGCGTGAAGCATGGCGGACTTGAATAGGTCGGCCGCTCGCGGGCGGGTTCCTTGCGGACAAGGCGGCCGACGCCATTGTTCCGCTGCCATGCGGCGAGCTTCTTGGTGAAGCGCGCAGGCGGTTTGGGCTCTCCATTGGCATAAGCCACCAAGGAGCCAAGTGGGGCGATGTCGAAAACAAGTGAAGCAGACACGGGTGTGGTCTCCAAAAGATTGACGGCCCGGCAACTGTCGGGTCCGATGGATGAAGTGGGAGAAAGCGAGGCGGCCGGGACCGCCCCGCAAGTGGTCATTCGGCCGCGATCAGGTGGGCCGTTTCGACATCGTCACGGTCGGCATCGTCGTCACCGCCGGCGAGGAAGTCCGGCAGGGCATCGACGTCGTCCCGGTCGGCGCCACCTGGTGACGCCGGTGCCTCGTCGAACAGGCGCAACGGCTCCGGCAACCAGCCGGTGTCAGCGAGCAGGCGCTCGGCCTCCTTGGCCATGTCGCCCTTCTTCAGATGCTCGATCAGCGAGGCGGCACGCTCCCCGGCGCCCTCTCGGACGGCTTCGAGAATGCGGGGCTTGGTGACGCGGCCAAGGTAATTCTCGACCGTCGGACGCCATCCAGCGACCACCACCATGTCGAGACCCGTTGCGCGGGCAAGCCGGTCGGCGTGGGCCAGTCGCTGATCGAGGCCATGCTGGGAGATGCCGCTACCGCTGAACGGGTTTGGCTTCTCGTAGAGCGCATTGACGCCATAGGCGACGCAATGGGCGAGCAAAGCCATGCGGCTCGCATCGTCGAGCGCGGCGATCCAGTCCCACAACGCATTGTCATCGGTCGGCAGGTCCGCCTTCCATTCCTCGTAGCGCGTCTGGATTGCCTTGGCCGATAGGCTGTCCTTGAGATCCGCGCCCTGGGCGCTGAAGAAGTGGTGGCGGACATTGACCTCCAGGCAGCCGTTTGGACGGGAATAGTTGTAACGCTCCGTCACCAGCCGGTGCAGCAGTGCCGTCATGGCGACATTAGGATTGTTGGCCACGGCGTCATGCAACGCCAGCGTCCGATGCGCCGTCAGCTCCGAAACCAGCCGCTCAGGCAGCGGCTTGATGACCTCGGTCTCTTCTTCCTCCGGCTCGGCCGGCTGGCCGCCGACGATGATAACCGCACGCTGTGCGTCGGGAATCGAAGTCGACGGATCGAAGGAAGCGCTTTGTGCACCCTCCTCACCGTCCACGGCCATGGGCGCCTCGTCCTCGGCACGGACATAGCCGCGATCGACAGACAGGTGGCCTTCGCGATCGATGCTGATGAACACGCCGGCGCGGGCGATCTCTGCCGGATCGTAGACGACGGGACGATCCTCGAAAGCGGCGAGCGCGGTCTCGATCTCGCCGATACGCTCGTCGACCTCGTCGGGATATTCGTCGGCTTCGGCATATTGGGCTTCCAGCGCTTCATATTCCGCGGTCAGGGCATTGAAGCTCGCTTGTTCCTCCTCGGTCAGTGGAGCCGTGGTGCCGATCAGCCGGCGCAGGTCGTGGCCGTAGCCATAGGGGACCTCGACACGGGCATCGACCCACTTCCAGCCCTCGGCGCCGATCGCTTCGGCTTCCGCCTTCAGCTTGTCGTCGGTGAGTTGGTCGAGCAGAGCGACATCCTGCAGCCAGCCGCCATCGTCGGACTGAAAGAGGTCGTTCAACACGATGCCGCCAGCGGCCTCATACGCGTCGATTCCGACGAACTGCGCGCGCTTGTCCGATGCGCGAACCGTGGTCTCGGTCAGCATGCGCCGGATCTGATGAGGTTCTTTTAACCAGGAATCCTTAATCGCCTCCCACACCTGTTCCTGGCGGGCATGGTCGGGATTGACGGTGAAGGCCATGAGCTGTTCCAGCGTCACGCCATCTTCCGCATAGAGGTCGAGCAGCGAAGGCGCGACGGATACCAGCCGCAGGCGCTGCTTCACGACATTGGCAGAGACGAAAAAAGCAGCGGCGATCTCTTCCTCTGACATGCCCTTAAGGCGCATGTCCTGAAAGGCGCGATACTGATCGAGCGGATGGAGCGGGGCGCGCTGGACGTTTTCGGCTAGGCTGTCGTCCTCGAGCAGAATGTCGCTGCCGGCTTCGCGAACGACGCAGGGCACAGGGGCCGTTTTCGCCAGGCGCTTGGCCTTGACCAGCAGTTCCAGCGCCCGGTAGCGGCGACCGCCGGCGGGGATCTCGAACATGCCGGTCTCCTTGCCGTCGGCATCGACGACAGGGCGGACATTGAGACCCTGGAGCAGGCCACGGCGGGCGATGTCCTGCGACAGCTCCTCGATCGACACACCAGCCTTGACCTTGCGGACGTTCGACTGGCTGAGGACCAACTTGTTGAAGGGGATGTCGCGTGAAGACGACAGAGTGATTTTCTGAGCAGCAGTGGCCATCGTGGTAGTCTCCGCGACGGGCGCCGAGAGCCTCTCTCTCGTCTCCAACCCGTCACGAAAACCCCGTCATTCCTCTTACTCTCTTTAAGATGATTTCGCCGGCTGATAGGTCTGGCAGGAAGTTTTGAGACACGTAAGACAATCGAAAGAAGGGGGCGGCATGTCGTCCATCACCTCGGGAAGCACCAAACAGTATGGCGACAGCCGGAAACTGGCAGCGCGGGCTCGGCTAAACAGCGAATATACGATAGCCGAAATCGGTTGGTTCGAATGGGTGGCGCAGAACCTGCCGATCAAGGAAGCAGATCGGATACTCGATATCGGCTGCGGCCCAGGTTGGTTCTGGCAAGCGGTTGCCCAGCAGCTACCGGCTGGGATCAGCCTGGCGCTTGCCGACCTGTCGGACGGCATGGTGGAGGAGGCGATGGACCGGTGCCGGCCGTTGCCATTTGCTGAGGTGAATGGTCGGCGTGCCGATGCGGTGTCGCTGCCGTTCGCAGATCACACATTCGACGGCGTGATAGGTATGCACATGCTTTCGGGATCAGTGTCACGGATGTGTCGCCATGCTGCGTCGGAATGAAAGGGGCAACCGATACAGGTCGACTTTGGCGGCGCCGGATAGCCGCGCAACCTCGGCGACGACGGCTCCGAGGCCACCGTGGCGCAACCCTTCTTCCATGCAGGCCAGGACCGTCTTATCGTCGCCGGCCTCCAGATAGACAACGCGATCGGATGAAAGCCCTGCCTGAGCCAATGCGGGCGCGAAAAGGTCGGGACGCGTGATGCACCAGAGAACTTTTCCGGATGTCCTGGCGGCTATGCCGGCGGAAAACAGCGCGGCGGCAGCACCATCGACGGCGCCGTTTCCGCCGCCGGCCACCTCATGAAGCGCGCCGCGTGCCAGGCCGTCGCCGGGCAGTCGCGAGTCCATCTCGGCGATCCCGAAGGGGAGCACCCGATCTGACGCGCCGGCTTCTGCCTTCGATCTTCTCGAACTGCGCACGCAAAGACTCTATGGCGGGCTCGGGCCGCAAGCTCGTTCCTGACCTCCGATGGCGGATTGGGTTTCATGTTCTCTATTTGTTCTTCCTTTTAAGCGGGAGAGTCAAGAAAGATTCATCGACCCGTTCGATGGCAGGCTTCGACTTTTCGCCCCCAACAGAAGTGGGCGATCGTCCGGTAGGCTCGCAGCGCTTGGGGGTTCCCCCGCAACTGATCAGCCTCCACTCACCATCTGAAGGCCGCCGCGCAACACTCCGACAGGCATGGGCGGGACATCTTCAGCGATTAGAATGCTCGTCGCACCTTCCGGACCGAGATCGATGTCGTATCGACGCCCGGGCTCGTCAGTCGTGCTGATCAGACGCCGGCAGAGAAGATCGGCGAGAGCAGGATCCTCGACCGCGCAGACGATCTGCCGGCGATCCAGCCGCAGCGCTGCAAGAACCTCGACGAGGTGGAGAGCCCTGAAGTCGTCGATGTGCTGAACAGGGTCATCGAGAAGAAGGGAACGCAGGGGCGTCCAGGCCCGCGCCAGATGGACCGACAACAAGAATGCCAGGCCGGCCGCGCGCCGCTGGCCGCTGCTGAAGACGAATTGGGGATTGAGGCCGTCTCCGACCTTCAAGCTCAGGAACCGTTTTATGTCGCCTCGGATGCTGTAGTCGATGGTGCGCCAATCGGCGTGAGGTCTTAATCGCTGGTAGAGCTCATTGAGCAGCGGACTGATCTGCGCCAGCCGTTCATCGATGATCTCGGCGCTGACACGTTTGACCGAACGCTCCATGTCGCGGGCGTGCGATAGTGCAGTTTGAGACTGGCCGACGGCATCCGCGAGGTTGTTGAGTTCTTCGCGCAAGCCTTCGATATTCTTCTCGATCGACGCCATGCGGGAGACCGACTGGGATGCCTCGAGTACGAGCAACGCTCTTTCGAGCTCAATCAATCTATCGCGCTCGGCCTCGACATAGCCTTCGAGCGCATCAGGGTCGCTGAGGAAGCGTCGGTCGATGTTCCAACGCTCGAAGAGGGCGGCATGAGTTTGCTCGGCCGCGCGCAAATTGCGTTCCTCGGCCTGGTGGGCTGCAAGATCGGCCTCAGCTCTCGTAAAGTTGGCTGAAGCCTCTCGCGCCTCGTCGCTGGCCGCGCCCAGTGTGCTGCGCGCTTCTTGAACACCCGAGGATAGGCTCGATATCCGCCGTCGCGCCGCGGCCAGACCGGCCGCGAATTCCTCGGAGGTTCGGTGGGCGGCGCAGAGTGGGCAATGGTCGTCATGGACGCCAAGGCGCTCGCCATGCTCGACGAGCATCGCGAGGGAGGCGGCCACAGCATCGGCATCCTCTTCTCGCGCCAGTAACGCTTCGGCCGCGGTGACTGCCTCAAGAGCGATGTCCTTTGCTTGCCTCGCCGCGTTCAACTCGGCTATCGCGGATTGGCGAGCTGAAACCGCTTCGGGGGCATTGAAGGTTTGCTGGAGCGTGAGGAGTTCTCGTCCGTCTTCGATCGCCTCTGCGATCCGAGCCGTGCGCGCCCGCCCCTCTGCCAGGGCGGCGCGGGCGGCCTCAAGGCGCGCGACCATTTCTGTCGGCGCGTCTGGCACGGCGGCGCCTATGACCGCCAACGCGGCCGAGACGTCACCGGATCGGCTGAGGGTGGCCTGGATTTCGGACTGCTGTGTCAGGCGTTCGCCCAACCTCGTGCGTGCGGTTTCATAGGCCGCTTCGTTGCGGGTGTGAGCGGCATCGGCCGCCGCGACGACCTCTTTGGCTTTAGCGGCCGCCTCCGATCCTTCGAGTGCCCCGAGGGCGGAGCGGACGAGATCGAAACGCTCCGTCTCGGAAAGATCCAGGCTCAATGCCGCGATCCATTCGTCTCGAATGATGGACGTTCGGGTCAACTGGCGTAGCGCGTCGTCCGGCGCAGGGCCGCTGCAGAGAACTGCGTGGATTTCCTCGGGAGAATGATCCGCGCCGCTTTCGCGCGTCCGAGTGATCGTGAATGGCTCGCCATCGTCTCTAATGAAGGAAGCTGTGACGTAGTACGCCTTCGGTATTCCCGAGCCGCGCCACCAGAGATAGTCGGCGAGGCTCTCCTTGGCTGCCTTCTCCACGGTGTATTTCTCGATCAAGCCGGTGATGGCGAACTCGACGGCGTCGCATAGGGTGCTCTTGCCGACGCCGTTGCGGCCAGTGATGACGGTGAAGCCGCTCCCGAAGTCTATCCGCACCTTGTCGCGGAAGCCCCGGAATCCGCAAACCTCTACATAGTCGAGCTTCATGATTTCGCTCCCAGGATGCGGGCGACGTCTGCTGCCGGCGTTTCGTTGAGGAACGCGGTAACAGCGTCGGCGGGAACATCCTTCAATCGGGCGCGAAGGCGGTCTTCGAAGTTCGAAGCGCCCAACATTGGTTGCGAGCGGATCGCCATTAGCGGGAGCAATGCTCTTTCCACGTCCTCGGCCGTCGTCACCGCAATGCGGGCGATCTTGCGGGTGAGCGTGAAGTCCTCTTCTATCCGCTCGATGGCCCGGGCCAGCGCGGGCGCGCGCTCAGCGGTGAGGAACACCGAATACACGTTCCATGCCTTTGTGCCGGCTCCGCGCAAGGAGGCGGCGTGCCGCGCCAAGGCTCCCTTTTGGCCAGCCTGCCAACCGGCCATGAGCGCTTCAGCGGTCTCGAAAATATGGACGAAGCCCATGACGGCGGCGCTCTCGAAACACGTCACCGGGCCGTTCGGGCCAGGCCATGACCACGTTTCGTACTGCGCATCCCGGAGCACGATTTCCGCTTGAGTTGAAATGTCCATTAGATGTTCAACTCCGTTCTAGCGCCGTTCAGATCGAACCAGGCTCCGGTAGCGTCGGGTCGAATGAGGTCGCCGCTTCGTCCACCCCTGACGACATTGCTCGGGAGGCCGAGATCAGTAGCACCCACTGCGACAACTATATCTGACTCTACAGCGGCGGGGGGTTCGATGAACCGTGTCCTCAGGGAGCCAAGCACCGCCTCAGCTCCGTTGATCACCCGGATTCGGCGTCCGTTGAGATCATAACCGTCCGGGCGCTGCGTCGCACCGGCCTGACGGAGCAACAGGTGGAAGTATCCCAAGGCCTCAACGTTACCGGGTCGGATCCGAGTAGCGGGTTGCCCGACGGGAACGCCTTCGGCGTCCCTACGGAGTCCATATAGGGTCTCGCTGTCGTAGTCGGCGACGTCGAACCAGGCGGGATCACACTGGATGCCGGATGCCTCGATGGCGGCTCTGCCGGCAGCCAAGACTTGGCGTAGGTAGTTCGTCGAGAACGCTCGCCTCAGTTCATCAAGCACATCGGCGCCGGATTCGCGGACGTGCTCGAAATGCACGTTGTCGGCATGCGCGATTTGCCAGAGCTGCGGCGCTTTCTCTTCCAGCGTATCGGTCGGCGAAAGGTCCACGACGGTGACAGAGAGCGGCTGGACGTCAATCAGCGCTCCACCGATCACGGCATTCAGATATTCCCAGTCGGACCAAAAGCCGATGACGAGAAGGTCCTTCTGCCGCAGATTGGCTGCCATCCATGTCTTGCTGCGCTCGATGCGGGCGGAGATGACCGGGTCATCGAGCTGAGACGGCGCCCAGACGGTTGATCCACGATCGCGGTGCGAGCAACCATGAAACTTCAACAGAGGGGCTTGGTGGACCGCGTCGACGATGGCCTCGTCGCCATCGAGAGAGCCCCTGAAGTCGGCGCCGTAGTCCCAGGCCCTTCGCTCAATGAGCGTGTCGTAATTGCTTGATATGCCTGCTGCGGCCGCTCGCGTGAGCAGGAAGTCCGCGATCGCTGCGTGGCCGGCGTTTGACGGACGAACAAACGAGCCCCACGGGACCAAGTGATCGATGAAAATGGACTGGAGGGTGTTCGTAGCGGCGAAGTGCTCGGCCAGCGCCTCCAGGTTTTCGCGCAGTCCGACATCGCACCCGGCATCCACCTCGAGCCGGTACTTGTCGAAGCAGTGCTCCGCGACTGTCTTTGCCGACGGCAACCTGCTCGGCGGAGCCATCGAGAGGCCCGCCCCGCACACTACCAGCAGGCGGCCAGCATTCATTGAAGCGAGAAGTCGCGCTAACGTCTCTGGACTCAAATCCCATTACCCCCCAAACGCAATTTCTTATGGCTTTGTGCTCCCGCGCCTGGCGGGCTTTGGGTCTCCTGAGCGAGCAAGGTCGCCAAGATGTTGTATCCTGACCGGCGGTCGCGACGGCAACTTGACGGTAAGCTCCAGCTTCCCGCCGATCGCCTCCACGTAGCCGCGTAGGGTCGACAGGTACATGTCGGCCTGCTTCTCGATCTTGGAAACCGATGGCTGCTTGATCTTGAGGGCGGTCGCGACGTCTTCCTGCGCCTTTCCGGCGATCTGACGAAGCTCGCGAAGGCCCTCGACCTCCTGCTTGAGGTCGTGATAGCGCGCTTCGATCTCCTGCTGCTCGTTCGCAGGAAGGTCGGCGATGATATCGATCATGCCCCGCGCCATCTCAATTTCCCTTTGCGGTTTTCAGCTTTCTAGATGCCCGGAGAATCTGAAACCCGGTTTTGCGACCATACGCCGAGAGAAGACTTCCGACTTCCGCGGGGTCTGTCACCAGCGACGAGCAGGGCTGCCGGACGATGTGGATCGACGGCGAATGCTGCTCGCCATTCGTCGGCTGCTTCAAAGCTCAGTTCCTTCATGTTGGAGTGCTTCGAACCTTTGAACGCGTCGGCATAGAGCCGGCCAAACTGTGAGCCGCAGTCGGTCAACAGCTTGGTGACGGTGATACGAACCTCGCGCTCGTAGGCCAATCCCTCAGCTTCGAAGGCTGCACGGAACTAGACTTCCGCAAGATATAGCTTTCAAGCTATAAGGCGTCAACGGCAAAAATCCGCGGTGCTGTAGGAGAGGCGGAAGTCGATCGTCGGCAGCTTTCCGCCCAGGCGTCGAGGTCAGAAACAGCATAGCGGACGTAACGGCCGAATTTGTAGAATGCCGGCCCACTGTCGAGCGAGCGGTAACACTCGAGCGTATGGGCATCGAGTGCGAGATACTTTGCCGCCGCTTCTGTATCGACAAAGCGGACAGGACCGGCCTCGTCGACATGGACGGCGCGTGTGAGAAGTTGAGCGGAGGGCCACTTCGCCCGATTGTTCGGTCGTGCCATGGGGTGTTCCTTTCTGATTCAGGGAGTGTTTACGGAGCTGTCGGATGAGGCCTATTCGGCCGCCTCCGTCGCCTCGGCGCGTCGCGTACCCGGCGGGACAGCCCGGTTGTCACCAGTCCGGTGCCTGAATGGACGATAGTTTCCGAGCTTAGTCCTTGAGGTGTACTTGCCATCTTCAAATCCGGGAGGCGGTGACGCCGGTTCCTGGAAGTCCGGAGCCGTTATGATCGGGGCGACGGCCTCCTCTGTCGTGTCACATCCGGCGGAAGGGTGAACGGGCGGAGGAACGATCGCACCGATCCCTGTGACCGAACGCCGATTTGCGGCCACTGCGTCGGCGGCCATTCGGACAGGATCGTCTTCCGTGTGGACGTACCGCATGAACTGCGTGACCGTCTTATGCGCAGTCAACGCCATGCCTACCTTGATGGGCGCTCCCGAGTTGGCGATGTCGGTGGCGGCACGGTGGCGAATGCCATGCGTGCCGACATGAGGGACGCCGGCGCGCTGAAGAATGCGTCGCCAAGCCTGGGAATAGGTGTTGTCGGTCATCCGCACAGAAGGGTCGAAGATCGACGGGCAAACGAATGGCGAGTCGCCGAAGCGCGGGGCTTCGCTCAACAGACGATAAGCTTCGGCGCTGAGGGGCTTGGTCATCACGCCGGTCTTGCTGTCCGGCCACGTCACCTTTCGCTGCTCAAGATCGACCCAATCCCATTCGAGAGCAAGGATCTCGGACATGCGGGCGGCGAACTCAAATTGGAGGCGAATCGCGAGGACGATGAAGGGATGTTCCAAGCCCTGTCGATCGGCTTGATCGAGATAAGTGTATAGCTTGCGCAACTCCTCGTCGGTGATGAAGCGTGTCGATCCCTTCTCGGCGTACTTTTGGACATGCCGGCAGGGGTTGGAGCCGTCTGGACGATACCCCCAGAGCTCTGCGAGGTTGAACATCTTGCGCAGGAGGGCGAGCGTCCGGTTTGCGATGATAGGCCGATCAGCCATTCCGGTCATGAACTCAGAGATATTGGCACGCGTGACCTCGTGGACCTTCAGGCGCCCGAGCCGCGGGACGATATGGTTCTTGATATTCGTCTCGTTCCCTTCGACAGTTCTCGGCTTGTTGTGGAGCTTAGAATACTCGTCTATGAACTTTGTGCACATCTCCTTCATGGTCGGCGCCGTGCGAGCCGCAGTCTTTTCGGCGCCTGGGTCGCGGCCTTGCCGGACCTCGGCGAGCCAATCCTGAGCGAGATTGCGCGCCTGGTCGACGGTCAGTTCGCCAAACCGACCCAGGGCGGGTTTCCGACGGACACCGGAGTTGCTCACATATTGCAGCATGAAGATCTTGCCGCCGGCGGGCGTGACTTTCAGCATGAAGCCAGGTACGATCGTATCCCGGAGTTCATAGTCGCGGTCCTTCGCAGTTGCGGCGTCGACTGCGGTCTTGGTTAGCTTGATTTTGGCCATCTATTGTCTCCAACGCACAAAAATTCAGGAGCCGAATAGGGGCATTTAAAGGGACGGCTCCCGGCGATTGCCGAAAAGCATGGAGCATTTTGAAAGCCACCAAGATCAAGCTAAATCATTGATCGTAGTAGATTTTCGCAAATGCGGATACATAACGGCGGGGTTGAGACTAGGCGACTTTTGCGGGCTCAAAATCCGGTTCCGAAAGGAGTGTCGGTTCGATTCCGACCACCCGCACCATTCTCATCAATCAATAATGGTGGAAAACTGCGAAGGCATTCAGCACACCTCCGCAGCAGGCCGTCTCAGCGCTTCAGCAATTGCTTCATTTCACTGCCATTCACGCCATATTTGCTCTCGGCAATGGAGCAGACCTTCTTATCCGGTACATTCTGATAGCGCAGCTTTGCGCTCTTATAGCCGTCCAGCGAGCCCTCGATGAAGCTCTTCGCAGTTCGCTCTGGATTACACTCCCTGTTGTAAGCCTTGTTTGCCATACAATACACGAACACTGCGCGCTCGGCATCAACCGCCTTATATTGAGGACAGCGAGACTGAAAATATCGCGCTTCGCCCATATGATGATCGGTTCTGAACTGTTCTGGAATGCGATTGGTCGTGCAAGCCGTGAGCGCCAGAAGCAACCCGGCGCCTAATATAAATTTACCCCTCATTATCCCTCCAATATGTCTTGAATTGACCATACTGAATTAGCATTGGGGCCTTCTTCGAGAAAGCAGCGACAACCGGTCGCTGCTTTCTGTCGCATAAGGTTTTCAAGCCGCTTCGAGCGCTTGCGCGAGGTCGGCAATCAGATCCTCGGGATGCTCGATGCCGATGGAAAGCCGGATTGTCGATTCCAGCACACCGATGCGCTCTCGCACATCGACGGGAACGCCCGAATGGGTCATCGCAGCAGGATGGCTTGCAAGCGATTCCGTGCCGCCGAGACTGACCGCAAGCTTCAATATTTGCAGCGCATTCAGGAAACGGAAGGCTGCCGCCTGTCCGCCCTTGATATCGAAAGAGAACGTCGATCCTGCCCCCGTGCATTGGCGCTTGAACAGCGCACCAACATCCGAATTTTCATCCTCGAATGGAAGATAGTGCAGCTTCTCCACCTTCGGATGGTCGCGCAGAAATTCCGCGATTGCCAGGGCATTGCTGTTGGCGCGCTCCATGCGCAGCCCGAGCGTTTCAAGCGAACGACCGAGCATCCAGCAGGAATGCGGATCGAGCTGCGTTCCAATAGCGCCGCGCAATGCCTTGACCTGCCGGACAATGGCCTTCGCGCCCAGGACCGCCCCGGCAATCAGGTCCGAATGTCCGCCGACATATTTGGTCAGCGAATAGACCGAAAGGTCCGCGCCATGGTCGAGCGGCTTCTGGTAAACCGGCCCGAGCAAGGTATTGTCGCAGGCAATGATCGGTCGATGTCCCTGCTTTTGTTCGATTTTTTCCGCGACCCGCCGGATGGCGGCAATATCGACAATGCTGTTGGTAGGGTTGGCAGGCGTCTCGATCAGAATCACCGAAACGCGCCCTTTGGCAATGGCTTTTTCAGCCGCCTGCTCTATCGAGGCTTCATGCACGCCGTCAGCGAAGGCGACAGCCTCGACGCCGAAATTGAGAAACGTCTTGGCAAGGAGTGTCTCTGTGCCACCATAGAGCGGTTGCGAATGCAAAATAACATCGCCGGGGCGCGCAAAGGCAAACAGCGTCGTGGCGATAGCCGACATGCCGGATGAAAACAGCGCGCAGCTCTCGGTGCCCTCATAGACGGCCAGACGGTCTTCAACGATCTCGCTGTTGGGATGGTTGAAACGGGAATAGACCAGACCCGCACCCACACCAGCGGGCGGTTCCTTGCGACCGGAAACGAAATCGAAGAAATCGCGCCCGTCTTCAGCCGTCTTGAACACAAAAGTCGACGTCAGAAATACCGGCGGCTTGACCGCTCCTTCAGAAAGTTCCGGGTCGTAGCCATAGTTGAGCATCTGTGTTTCAGGATGAAGCGGATGATTGCCCAACATGGTCTTTGAAGGCCGTGGCGCAGTCATGAATACCTCCTTGAGAAAACCCTCCCGTCCGTATTCGGACAGGAAGAGCTTAACAGAGGTTTCCGGGAATCTTCTTGCGTTGTTTCGCGCTTCCGCGAAATCGCTGCAATGCCGGAAGATGCCCGATAGAAATGCCTTCGATTACTTGATGACCAAGACCGGCACCGTGCTGAGCGACAGGACCTCCGCCGCCTGACTTCCCAGTAGCAGCTTGTTCACACCGCGACGGCCATGCGATGCAATGACGATCAGATCGGCATTCCTGGCATTGGCCGCCTCCACAATGCCCTGCGCCGGTGATTGATTCTCGATATGAACCGCTTCAGCGCTGACACCGATCTCCGTTGCCTTGGCTTTGGCCTTCGTCAGGATTTCCGTGGCCGCCTTGGTGATAGCCTCACGATATTCCTGAAACGCCGCCGGGCTGGACGCCCATTCGGCTGCAACGACAATGCCATAGGAAGGCAACAGCTCGGTCACGGAGACGAAGGTCACCTTCGCTCCTGTTTCCTTCGCCAGCGCCACGCCCTGATCTACACCTTTTTCGGCAAGTTCCGATCCATCTGTCGCGATCAATATGTTCGTGTACATGCGTACTCTCCTGTTGCCTGATGTCCGATGATGCGCGCCTGCCTGTCCGGGCGCATTGACGCGGATCAATCGAGCTTCATTCAAGGCTAATACGCGTCCTTTCAATTACGATGGAATTTACTCCTAATTTTCACAGTTATACAGAATAAATTTCCAAACTTGCCTTATCAAGCGCACATGCCCAACTATGCTTTTGCGCAGTTTCCTCTTAAACTTCGCGTGACAAAAAGGGAGATCACGCCATGAACAAGCCCCTGAGCGAACCGCAAGCTGGCAAAACCGCAGGCCGTGGCCGCATTTACGATTCCATTCTCGACACGATCGGCAATACGCCTCTGGTGCGCATCGACAAGTTTGCCGAGGAAAAGGGCGTGAAAGCGAACCTTCTGGCCAAGCTGGAGTTCTTCAACCCTCTGGCCAGCGTGAAGGACCGCATCGGCCTGGCGCTGATCGAAGCGCTTGAACGCGACGGCAGGGCCGTGCCGGGCAAGACGGTTTTCGTTGAACCCACTTCCGGCAATACCGGCATCGCGCTTGCCTTTGCCGCTGCGGCCAAGGGCTATCGCCTCATCCTCACCATGCCGGAAACCATGTCGGTAGAGCGCCGCAAACTCCTCAAGCTTCTTGGCGCCGAACTGGTGCTGACCGAAGGAGCAAAGGGCATGAAGGGCGCCATCGCAGAGGCGGAAGCCATTGCCGAAGGCAACCCGAACGCGATCATCCCGCAACAGTTCGAAAATCCCGCCAATCCTGAAATTCATCGCCTGACGACGGCTGAAGAAATCTGGAACGACACCAATGGCGAAGCCGATATCCTGATCTCCGGCATTGGCACCGGCGGAACGATCACCGGTGTGGGGCAGGTCATCAAGGGGCGCAAGCCGTCTTTCAAGGTAATCGCGGTGGAGCCGAAAGATTCACCCGTTCTCTCCGGCGGCACACCCGGTCCGCACAAGATTCAGGGCATCGGCGCAGGCTTTGCCCCCAAGACTCTCGATACCGGCGTCTATGACGAAATCGTTCAGGTTTCCAACGAAGATGCTTTTGCCAATGCGCGCCTGCTTGCCCGCATTGAAGGCATTCCGGTCGGCATTTCTTCCGGCGCTGCACTGACCGCCGCTGTCGAAATCGGCAAGCGTCCCGAAAATGCCGGCAAGAACATTGTCATCATCATTCCATCCTTTGCCGAACGCTATCTTTCAACAGCATTGTTCGAAGGTCTGGAATAATCCACCTCCCCCGTGAGGACCAAAAACAAAAGCCAGAGCGGACAACCGTTCTGGCTTTACTTTTTCAATGCCGATCCGCTCGCCGGGCAAACGGAAGCTCAGGCACTCATATCAATGGTGCGTACGCGCAGCGCAAGCAGGACCTGGTCCGCGCATATAATGGCGCTCGGGCCTATAGCTCGGTGCGACGAACTCACGGATGACATTAACGCTGTCACGCAGCTGAACAAGAATGCTCATCGTCTTAACCTTCGTCAAAAACACGCTATTCGGAATGGATGCCCGTCATGCTCGTCCAACCGGGACGATAAAACGTTTTTCATTTCCGAACATCTTAATGAAAACTTTAACAATCAAAGATGAATAAGCCCTGAACTCATATGGTTAAGGGTAAGTTAATGGTAAGGATGTTCAAGCTTTTCCACAGCCCGCGAATTGTCGCCACAATTGAAAAAGGCCGGTTCGATCCGGCCTTTCATGCGCAGAAGAAGGAGCGACTTACCGCGTCGGAACCGGATGCTCGCCGCGATAATCGTAAAAGCCTCGGCCCGCCTTGCGACCCAGCCAGCCAGCTTCGACATATTTGACCAGAAGCGGGCATGGGCGATACTTGGAATCCGCCAGCCCGTCGTGCAGAACCTGCATGATGGAGAGACAGGTATCCAGACCAATGAAGTCGGCAAGCTGCAACGGCCCCATCGGATGATTGGCGCCAAGCTTCATGGCCGTATCGATGGCCTCGACGCTGCCAACGCCTTCATAAAGCGTGTAGATGGCCTCGTTGATCATCGGCAACAGGATACGGTTGACGATAAAGGCCGGAAAATCCTCGGCAACGGTTATCGTCTTGCCAAGCGCGGTCACGAAATCGTTCGACTTGCGGAAGGTTTCCTCGTCCGTTGCAATGCCGCGCACCAGTTCGACAAGCTTCATCACCGGAACAGGGTTCATGAAATGAATACCGATGAAACGCTCCGGGCGATCCGTTGTGGATGCAAGGCGCGTGATCGAGATCGATGACGTATTGGTCGCAAGGATCGCTTCCGGGTTCAGAACCGAACAAAGCTGCGCGAAAATCTTGCGCTTGACGGTTTCGTCTTCGGTTGCTGCTTCGATAGCCAGATCGACGCCTGCCAGATCCTCCATGGAATTTGCCGGACGAATGAGCTTCATCGCGGCTGCGCGCTGATCTTCCAGCAATTTGCCCGACGCAACCTGGCGCGCCATGTTGCCATTGATGGTGGCAATGCCCTTTTCCAGCCGGTCCGCTGCCGCATCGTGAAGAAGAACATCGAACCCGGCCAGCGCGCATACGTGAGCAATCCCGCTGCCCATCTGCCCCGCGCCGACCACCCCTACCGTCTTGATTGCCACGATCACAACTCCTTCATTCAGCCGCCCCGCAACGGAGCCGACGCCGAGAGCATATGCTCTAACTTTTGTTTTTGCGCATTATCCAACGCAAAACCGCTTCGCACTTTTGCTGGAAATGCTCTGTCTCCACGCATTATCCAACGCAAAACCGCTTCGCACTTTTGCTGGAAATGCTTGAGTATACCAATTCTGTCCGAGACAGATACAGCCCTCATTCACGGAAAGGCAAAAACAGCGCTTCCGTCTATGAGGGCCCCAAAATAGAAAGCGGCGGGACCTGCCCGCCGCGTTCTGATCGATCAAAGCGCTTTTTGCAGTTCCGGCAGCACGGTAAAGAGATCGCCGACGAGGCCGTAATCGGCGACCTGGAAGATCGGCGCTTCCTCGTCCTTGTTGATGGCGACGATGACGCGGCTGTCCTTCATGCCGGCCAGATGCTGGATCGCACCCGAGATGCCGACAGCGATGTAAAGGTCCGGTGCAACCACCTTGCCCGTCTGGCCAACCTGCCAGTCGTTGGGTGCATAGCCCGCATCAACGGCCGCACGGCTTGCGCCGACCGCAGCACCCAGCTTGTCGGCAACCGGCAGGATCACTTCCTGGAACTTTTCGGCCGAACCGAGTGCACGACCACCGGAGATGATGATCTTGGCCGAAGTCAGTTCCGGACGATCCGAATCCGAGAGCGCATTGCCAACGAAGCTCGACAGTGCCGGATCGGCAGCTGCATTGACGCTTTCAACCGCAGCCGAACCGCCTTCGCCTGTTGCGGAGAAGGAAGCCGTGCGTACCGTGATCACCTTCTTGGCATCCGTGGACTGCACCGTCTGGATCGCATTACCCGCATAGATCGGACGCTTGAACGTGTCAGCCGACACCACTTCCATGATTTCCGACAGCTGCATCACATCGAGAAGCGCTGCCACGCGCGGCAGGATGTTCTTGGCCGAGGTTGTCGCCGGGGCGATGATCGTGTCGTAATTGCCAGCCTGTTCCACGATCAGCGCTGCCATCGGCTCCGCCAGCTGGTTTTGCAGCGCATCGCTTTCGGCCAGCAGAACCTTGCGCACGCCTTTGAGCTTTGCCGCCGCATCGGCAGCAGCCTTTGCACCCTTGCCAGCCACCAGAATATCGACATCGCCGCCGATCTGGGCCGCTGCCGTCAGCGCCTTGGCCGTCTGGTCGGAAAGGGTTGCATTGTCATGTTCGGCAATAAGAAGAATAGCCATTTGTCTTGTCCCTTCCGATTTCTTTAAAGTACGCCGTCAGCCTTCAGCTTCTCGACCAGTTCTGCGACGGAACCGACCTTCACGCCAGCCTTGCGGCCGCCCGGCTCTTCGGTCTTTAGAACCTTCAAACGCGGTGCAATATCAGCGCCGAAATCGGCAGGCGACTTTTCATCGAGCGGCTTCTTCTTGGCCTTCATGATGTTTGGCAGCGACGCATAGCGCGGCTGGTTCAAACGCAGATCAACCGTGACGATCGCCGGAAGCTTCACGTCGATGGTCTGGAGACCGCCATCGACTTCACGCGTCACCTTGGCCGAACCGTCGGCAAGCTCCACCTTGGAAGCAAACGTCGCCTGGCTCCAGCCAAGCAATGCCGACAGCATCTGGCCGGTCTGGTTGGAATCGTCATCGATGGCCTGCTTGCCGAGGAAGACGAGATCCGGCTTTTCCGCCTCGACCACGCCCTTCAAAACCTTGGCGACGCCGAGCGGCTCGACCGTCTCGTCGGTCTTGACCAGGATCGCGCGATCCGCGCCCATGGCAAGTGCGGTGCGCAGCGTTTCCTGCGCCTGTGCCGGGCCAACCGAAACCGCGACGATTTCCGTCACCTTGCCCGCTTCTTTCAGACGGATCGCCTCTTCAACCGCGATCTCGTCAAAAGGGTTCATCGACATCTTCACGTTCGAAAGCTCAACCCCCGAACCGTCTCCCTTTACACGGATCTTAACGTTGTAATCGACAACCCGTTTCACTGCGACAAGGACTTTCATCCGCGATTACCTCTTCAATGACTCTTGCAGCACGACTATGCCGCCGTGAACTCCCACCCGCATGTCAAAATCCGACATGAAAGCGGCACCGGCGCAACTTGGATGATGACGCAAATGCGCTGCCTATCCGCCGGGAACCGGCACGAAACCTAAAGACGGTTGACGTGCACGTCAATCAGGCATGAGCCGCTATATCGATTAAAATCAATTTATTCTGACAGGACATCATTCCGAAACTGCGCAACCCGACACCTCCCATTTTCATGTCGTTTACAAGCAGCGCGCCATGCTTTAGGTAACGCTCCGCAATCCGGTCGCAGCCTACCCGGTCAAAACAAGGAACCCTGACTTATGAAAACGCTCGTCGTCTGCTCCGGCGGACTCGATTCCGTTTCGCTTGCTTACAGAATAGCAACCGAACATCAGCTCACCGCCCTGCTCTCCTTCGACTATGGCCAGCGTCATAAAAAGGAACTGGATTCGGCCAAAACCTGTGCCGAAAGGCTGGGCGTCCCCCACCAGATCATCGATATCACCAATATCGGCGCAAGCCTGACCGGATCGGCCCTTACCGACGATGTCGAAGTGCCTGACGGACACTATGCCGAAGAAACGATGAAGATCACCGTCGTCCCGAACCGCAATGCGATCATGCTGGCAATCGCCTTCGGCGTCGCGGCGGCGCAAAAGGCCGAAGCGGTAGCACTTGCCGTCCATGGCGGCGACCACTTCATCTATCCTGACTGCCGCCCCGGATTTATCGATGCCTTCCAGACCATGCAGAACCACGCACTGGACGGCTATGCGGACATAAAGCTGCTCGCGCCCTATGTGCATGCATCGAAAGCCGACATCGTTATCGACGGCGCAAAATATGGCACGCCCTTTGCGGCGACGTGGTCCTGCTACAAGGGCGGCGAACATCATTGCGGACGCTGCGGCACCTGTGTCGAACGGCGCGAGGCTTTCCATCTTGCCGGCATCGAAGACCCGACGCTCTATGAGGATCCGGATTTCTGGCGCGATACCGTAGCACGGAGAAACGTCTGATGTTTCGTATCACCAAGGAATTTCACTTTTCCGCCTCGCATCAGCTGACCGGCCTGCCAGCCGATCATCAATGCGCCCGGCTGCACGGCCACAACTATATCGTGGAAGTCGAGCTTTCCGCGCCCGACCTGAACCAGCACGGTTTTGTCCGTGATTATCATGAGCTGGCGCCGTTCAAGCGCTATATCGATGATTGTTTTGACCATCGCCATCTCAATGATGTTCTGGGCCACAACCAAAGCACGGCTGAAACACTGGCACGGCATTTTTTCGATTGGTGCCATGCACGCTGGCCGGAAATTTCCGCCGTGCGGGTCAGTGAAACGCCCAAGACATGGGCCGAGTACAGACCGTGACACACATACGAATCGCGGAAATTTTCGGGCCCACGATCCAGGGCGAAGGCGTGCTGATCGGTGAACCGACGGTTTTCGTGCGAACCGGGGGCTGCGATTACCGCTGCTCCTGGTGCGACAGTCTGCATGCCGTCGAAAGCCGCTTTCGCCGCGAATGGAAACCGATGAGCGTCGAGGCAATTTGGGATGAAGTGACGGCACTTTCCCAAAACAAGCCGCTAACGGTGTCACTTTCCGGTGGCAATCCGGCCATTCAGCCCCTGGGACCGTTGATCGAGCATGGCAAAGCCGAGGGCTATCGTTTCGCGCTTGAAACCCAAGGCTCGGTTGCACAGTGCTGGTTCTCCGCGCTCGATACGCTGGTACTGAGTCCGAAGCCGCCCTCAAGCGGCATGAGCACTGATTTCGATGCGCTGGCGGCTTGTGTCGAGGTTGCAGGTACAGCACCGCGAACAGTGCTGAAATTCGTCATCTTCGATGATGAGGACTATGCCTTCGCCAAAGACGTAGCCAGTCGACACACGCGATTGCCGGTCTATCTCCAGCCCGGCAATCACACCCCGCCGCCGCCCGAAGCGCATGATGCCGCAATCGACATCGACGGTATCATGCGGCGGATGGAATGGCTGGTGGAAAATGTGATTGCGGATGGCTGGTACGAAGCGCATGTCCTGCCCCAGCTTCACGTGCTGATCTGGGGCAACAGACGCGGTGTCTGATCAGCGGTTGGCGCCGGGCACCCAGAGCACGTCCTGCGCGCCATTATCGTTGACGGTTCGCGATGCCACGAACAGGAAATCGGAAAGACGGTTGATATATTGCAGGGCCTCCGCCGAAACCACCTCCCCCTCGACGCGGGCAAGCGCAACCATCAGCCGCTCGGCCCGACGTGAAACCGTGCGCGCAAGATGCAGCGCTGCCGATGCAGGCGAACCGCCGGGAAGAATGAACGAGCGCAGCGGCTGCAAATCGGCATTGAGGAGGTCGATATCGGCTTCCACACGCGCGACCTGCGATGCGACGATGCGCAGCGGTTCGTAAGCGAGCGGCTTGCCGTCATCCGGCGTGGAAAGATCGGCTCCCAGGTCGAAAAGATCGTTCTGGATACGGCCCAGCATCGCATCGATCAGCGCATGGGGATTATCGTCGCCGCCAGTGTGAAGACGCGCCATGCCAATGCAGGCATTGGTTTCGTCCACCGTGCCATAGGCTTCGACACGCAGGTCCGACTTCAGCCGCCGCGGCCCGCTGGCAAGTCCGGTCGTACCCTTGTCGCCTGTGCGGGTATAGATCTTGTTGAGCTTGACCATACCTACTGACCGTTTTTCACACGCGCGTAATAGATCGCCCCAACGATCAGGAGCACGGCGATGAACTGCAGGAAAACGCGTAGCTGCATCATCTTGTTGGAAAAATTGCCGTCACCGCCACGCATCATGTTGCGCAGGCCGATAATCAGAACGACAGCCACGGCAAACATGGCCACCATTGCCGCGCCCTTGAACAGAACGTCCATTTTACTTCCTTCCCATGCGCACTGTTCCTGACCTCATGACTGGTCGGACAGCATCCGGTAGAGCCAGCGCGCAGGCATCAGGCGCCGCGCCAGTGACCCAAGTTTCGCCGGTCTCGTCACCACATAATGCGGACGAGGACGCGGCGCCTCCAATGCATGAAGCAGTACAGCATAGACGGCTTCCGGTCCAAGCTTGTTCTTGGATTTTGTGCCGCCGCTTTCCAGTTTCGCCATCTGGCGCTGATAAAGTTCGCGATGAACCGACGCTTCCATATCGATATTGGCCTTGGCGTGGCTCGCAGCATTATAGGTAAAACGCGAGGCAATCGGACCGGGCTCAATCAGCGACACATCGACACCGGAACCTTCCAGCTCCATGCGCTGCGCAAGCATCAGCCCTTCAAGCGCGAATTTGGACGCCACATAAGCCCCGCGCCATTTCATCGGCACCAGCCCCAGGATCGACGAGCAGTGCACGATCCGCCCATGACCTTGTCGGCGCATGACCGGAACCACGCGCCGGGTGAGATCATGCCAGCCAAAGAAATTGGCCTCGAACTGCTGGCGCAAGGCTTCGACCGGCAAGTCCTCTATCGCGCCCGGCTGGGCATAAGCGCCATTGTTGAACAAGGCATCGAGCTTGCCGTCAGTCTGACGCAACACTTCATCGGCAAGAGCAGCAATCGACTGGGGCTCCGTATAGTCGAGATAATGCGCCTCAATTCCCTTTGCCCTGAGCGCCGCAATATCCGCATCCTTGCGGGCGGTTGCAAATACACGCCAGCCCCGACCGTGAAGCGCTTCGGCACAATAGGCGCCAATACCGGAGGAGCAGCCGGTGATGATGATACTGCGCTGTCGCTCCTGACCGGTTTTTGCCAAGGTCATCTATCTGTTTCCCACTGCCGTTTCGCCAAGCTTGCTTGATTCGGAAGCGGTTTAAAACGGGGTCTGCCCTTGCAATCCGCAGACCGATGCTAGATTTAAGGCCTTGAAACACAGGCCAATGCTTCGGAGACAGATCTGCGGATGCGAAAAATCAAACGTTTTCTCCGTCAGATTACCTACGACGTCATCGGTCATTTCAGTTCGGACGACGGATGGGCTTTCGCCAGCCATATCGCGCTTTCCGGCCTGATGGCACTGTTTCCGTTCCTGATCTTCGCCACAACGCTTGCGAGTTTTCTCGGCACGAAGGAATTCGCCGATACGGCGGTGCATGTCATTTTCGATATGTGGCCATCGAACATCGCGGCCCCCATCGCCAATGAGGTGATGAACGTGCTGACCGTGCAGCGTAGCGGACTTCTGACCCTCAGCGTCATCGCGGCCGCCTATTTTGCTTCCAACGGTGTCGAAGCGCTGCGGATCGCGCTCAACCGCGCCTATCGCGTCACCGACCAGCGCTCAATCATTTTCTGCCGCCTGCAGAGCCTGGGCTTCGTTCTCGTCGGCACGCTGAGCCTGATGGCGATCAGCTTTCTGCTGGTTCTGGCCCCGCTTGCCGTGCGGCTTGCCGAACAATGGTTTCCCGATGTAGCGCCGTTCACGGGCACGATTTCCTTCTGGCGCTATACGGTGGCCGTGGCGGTTCTGGTTCTGGCACTGTTCATGGTGCATATCTGGCTTCCTGCCGGACGCCGCAGTCTGGGTGACATTCTGCCCGGTATTTTGCTCACGCTCATCGCCTGGCTTGCTGCCGCGATGGCTTTTGCCAAATATCTCGAAACCTTCGCCACTTATGTGACAACCTATGCAGGTCTGGCCTCGATCATGGTGGCAATCGTTTTCCTCTACATGCTGTCGGCAATTTTCATCATCGGTGCGGAAATAAACGCCGCCATCATGATTTTCCGCAAGCGCGAACAGCAGCCAGAACTCAACTCTTAAGTTTTCGCGATCATGCCCGACGCAACGTCGTCAGCGCGACGCCAAGCGTCGTCACCACCATGCCTGCAATCTGGATGGCCGACAGTGTCTCGCCGAAAATCAGATAGGCCATGATCGCAGCCGTTCCCGGGACCAGATAAAACAGCGATGCGACTTTCGACATGGCACCTTCGCGGATCATGACGAGAAGCGCCAGAATGGCGCCGATGGAAATGGCAAGCGTCAGCCAGACAAGCGCAAAGATCAGCGATGGCGACCAGATCATCACGCGTGTTTCGAAGGCGAAGGCGCAGAGAGCGGTCAAAGTGGCGGCGGCAATATATTGCACCGCCGTTCCCGCCTTGAGATCGCCAGCCGTGCCGAACCGCTTCTGCCAGACAGTGCCGGTGCTGATAGCCACCACAGCCACGAAAGCCGCCGCAAGGCTTTTCGGGTCGACACCGCTGCCCGCCGAAAATTTCGGCCACACCACCATGGCGACACCGCAAAAGCCGATCAGCAGCCCGGCCCACTGGCCTCCGCTCGCCCGTTCTCTGAGCAGAATAGCCGCGATCAGCGTGGTCAGCATCGGCTGAAGACCGGCAACAAGGCCGGACATTCCGGCAGGCAGGCCGTGGTGAACGGCCCAGAACAAGGCGGACAGATAAACGCCGTGGATGAGACAGCCGGCAATCGCCGCATGAAGCAGCACATTGCCTTTCGGCCAGATGCTCCGGCTTGCCAGCGCCCAAAGCGTCATGATGGCGGCTGCGATGGAAAAACGCACCGCCATGAAAGTGAACGGTTCCGCATAAGGCATGGAAAGCCCCGCGCCGATGAACCCTGTGGCCCAAAGCAGGACAAACATGATGGGGAAGAAACGGGCGGCCATGGCGGAACTCTCACTTTCGCGGCTCGCCTTATACCGGTTTGCAACGAACGCCTATCGCATAATACTGATCGCAGCGTTGAATTTGCCAAACAGCTGCCCGCATTTTATGAAGCGGCATGAACAGTGAATCCGAAACAATCCGCATTCTCGTCGATGCCGACGCCTGCCCGGTGAAAGCTGAAATCTATCGCGTCGCAGAACGGCACAATCTGCCAGTCATGCTGGTGGCCAACAGTTTCATTGCCATTCCGCGGGATGCAGAGCGTGTGGAACGGGTTATCGTATCGGACAAGCTCGATGCCGCCGACGACTGGATCGCGGAGAATGCCCGTCCCGGCGTCATTGTGGTTACTGCCGACATTCCTTTGGCCAGCCGCTCACTCGAAAAAGGTGCCTCGGTGATCGCACCCAATGGGCGTGTGCACACACAAAGCACCATTGGTAATACGCTTGCCACGCGCAATCTGATGGATAGTTTGCGTTCCGCCGGAGAAATCACCGGCGGCCCCGCACCATTTTCACCTAAAGATCGCTCAGCTTTTCTATCCGCACTCGATCTTGCCATCGCGCGGTTGAAACGCGCCGGATTTACTGTCTAAAGCGATTTCGCGGCCTCGATCAGCTTTATAGCGTCAGCGCCGTCCCATTGCGCGGGGCCGTTCATGGACGCAATCTGGCAGCCATTCTTGTCGACCAACAGCGTCACCGGAAGGCCAAAAGCCAGATTCTTGCGCTTCAGCTCGTTAAAGCTCGCCATTGAGGCATCGCGGTGCAACGTCAAATTCTTGATGCCGATCTCGCTTAGAAACCCCTTGGGCTTGTCGTCAGAGCCGGTATCGATATTAATCGCGACGACCTTGAAATCGGCCCCGCCCTTTTCAGCTTCCAGCTTATCGAGGGCTGGCATTTCCTCGCGGCAGGGCGCGCACCATGTCGCCCAAAGATTGACGAGCAGCGTTTTGCCTTTGTAATCGGCAAGCGTCATCTGCTTGCCGTCCGGGCCTGTGAAGGCGATATGCGCGACGGAAATCGGCTTTTCGGCGGCGCGCATCGCAGCCACACTTCCGGTTGCCGCCGCATCCAGAGCCTTCAGCGCATCGGCTTTCAGGGCGCATTGGGCAGACGCTTCGTCATTTTCGGCAGAAACATTAGCCGCTACCACATTGCCAGAAGGCCGCTCCATCACGTATACCGCCACGATACCGGCAATGACACCGGCAAGGGCGGCAAGAAGGACGATCTTGCGATTTCCCGATTTCGTATGCTGTTCGGAATTCGCCTTTTCGTTGTCTTCTGCCATATCGCGTCACTTCTTTCCAATATTCCGCCAATTCGTCACTCGGGGCATATGAGCATGAGCGAACAAAAATCAAGCAACCAGATGTGGGGCGGCCGTTTTGCCTCAGGGCCCGATGCGATCATGGAAGAGATCAATGCATCGATCGGTTTCGACCGCAAGCTCTATGCGCAGGATATTCAGGGTTCGCTTGCCCATGCAGCCATGCTGGCAAAGACGGGCATTATTGCGGCGGAAGACCACAGAAAAATCGAGGACGGCCTCAAAACCATCCTGAAAGAAATCGAGGACGGCAAGTTCACCTTCTCGCGCAAGCTCGAAGACATTCACATGAATATCGAGGCGCGGCTGGCCGATCTGATCGGCCCTTCCGCCGGACGCTTGCACACCGCCCGCTCGCGCAACGATCAGGTGGCTGTCGATTTCCGTCTCTGGGTCAAGCAGGAACTGGAAAAGACCGCAGCCGCCCTCAAGAACCTGATCGAAGCTTTCCTTGAGCGCGCCGAAGAACATGCGGCAACCGTGATGCCGGGCTTTACCCATCTTCAGACCGCTCAGCCCGTCACATTCGGCCACCATTGCATGGCCTATGTGGAAATGTTTGGCCGCGATCTGTCCCGCGTGCGTGACGCCATCAAGCGCATGGACGAATCGCCTTTGGGCGCTGCTGCCCTTGCAGGCACCGGCTTCCCGATCGACCGTCACATGACGGCAAAGGCGCTCGGCTTCCGCGAACCAACCCGCAATTCGCTCGACAGCGTTTCCGACCGCGACTATGCGCTGGAATTCCTGTCGCTTGCCGCCATCTGCGCCGGACACCTCTCACGCCTTGCCGAAGAGATCGTCATCTGGTCGACGCCGCAATTCAACTTCGTGCGGCTTTCCGATGCTTTCTCCACCGGCTCGTCGATCATGCCGCAGAAGAAGAACCCGGACGCCGCCGAGCTGGTTCGCGCCAAGACTGGCCGCATCAACGGCTCGCTGGTTGCACTTCTGACCATCATGAAGGGCCTGCCGCTCGCCTATTCCAAGGACATGCAGGAAGACAAGGAACAGGTCTTCGACGCGGCCGAAAATCTGGAACTCGCCATTGCAGCCATGGCTGGCATGGTGCGTGACCTGACGATCAATGTGGCCGCGATGAAAAAGGCCGCAGGCTCCGGTTATTCGACCGCGACCGACCTTGCCGACTGGCTGGTGCGTGAACTGGGACTTCCCTTCCGCGAGGCCCACCATGTTACAGGTCGCGCCGTCGCTCTGGCAGAAAGCCGCAAGATCGATCTGGCAAAGCTTTCGCTTGAGGAATTGCAGTCGATCCATCCAGGCATCACAGATGCCATCTTCGGCTATCTGACGGTCGAAAAATCAGTGAAGAGCCGCCAGTCCTTCGGCGGCACCGCCCCGCAGGAAGTGCGCCGCCAGATTCGTTACTGGAAGAAGCGCATCGTAAAAGCCTGATGGCCAATTAACATGATGTCATGTGGAATCATCTCGCAAAGGGGTGATTTCACTTTCAGATATTATGCGCTAGACCTAGCGTACACACATATTCCGGGAACCAAAGCTGATGACAGGCCGCTCCGCCATTTCTTCCGTGCTTCTGATCGCCGCGCTCGCGGCCACGCTCGCTGCTTGCGGTCGCAAAGGCCCGCTGGAGCTGCCGCCATCCGCCGTCGTGACGGACGAACAAGGTCACACCAAGCCTAAGCCGAAGGAAGACAAGCCGATCATCCTCGACAAGCTGTTGTAAGTTTCTGCTGCAGGACCTTTTCCGTGAACCATTTCGAATATCGCAACGGCGTCCTTCACGCCGAAAATGTCAGCCTGCCTGAAATCGCACAGGCCGTCGGCACGCCTTTTTACGTCTATTCCCGCGCGACCATTGAGCGCCATTTCCGCGTGTTCAGCGAAGCCTTCGCTGGCATGGAAACGCTGGTGACCTACGCGTTGAAGGCCAATTCCAACCTGGCCGTGCTGAAAACGCTGGCAAAGCTTGGCGCCGGTGCAGACACCGTTTCGGAAGGCGAGATTCGCCGGGCGCTTGCTGCGGGCATTCCGGCCAACAAGATCCTCTTTTCCGGCGTCGGCAAGACCCCGCACGAAATGGATTTTGCACTGGAAGCAGGCATCTACTGCTTCAACGTCGAATCCGAGCCGGAACTGGAAATCCTTTCAGCCCGTGCCGTGAAGGCAGGCAAGGTCGCATCCGTATCGCTGCGCATCAATCCCGATGTGGACGCGAAGACCCATGCCAAGATTTCAACCGGCAAATCCGAAAACAAGTTCGGCATTCCGCGCGTCAAGGCGCGCGAAGCCTATGCTCGTGCGGCAAGCCTGCCCGGCCTCGATGTGGTCGGCATCGACATGCATATCGGCAGCCAGATCATCGACCTGGAACCGTTCGACAACGCGTTTGCCCTGATGGCGCAACTGGTCAAGGAATTGCAGGCCGACGGCCACAATATCCGCCACGTCGATGTTGGCGGCGGTCTCGGCATTCCTTACCGTACCGACAATACGCCGCCGCCCCTGCCCGTTGCCTATGCTGAAATCGTCGCCAAGCATATCAAGCCGCTGGGCCTCAAGACCGTGTTCGAACCGGGTCGCCTGATTGTTGGCAATGCCGGACTTCTGGTGACGGAAGTGATCTTCGTGAAGGAGGGCGACGCCAAGAATTTCGTCATCGTAGACGCAGCGATGAACGATCTCATCCGCCCGACGCTTTACGATGCCTTCCACGACATCAAGCCGGTCGTTCTGCCGAAGGATGACGCCCCGCGTATCCGTGCCGATTTCGTCGGCCCGGTCTGCGAGACAGGCGATTATCTGGGGCTCGACCGGGAAGTGGCAAAGCCTGCTCCGGGCGACCTGATCGCCGTTTGCACTACCGGCGCTTATGGGGCCGTGCTCTCCAGTACCTATAACAGTCGCCTGCTCATCCCCGAAGTGCTGGTCGATGGCGACCGCTATCATGTGGTTCGGCCGCGCCGCACCTATGAGGAATTGCTGGCGCTCGATTCCGTGCCGGAGTGGTTATAAATTCCACCCGTACAATTATCATGGCAAAGCCTCGCCTTTGCCATGATGCGTGTTATCCTGTTGCAAGATGAAAACGCGATACACGCCAGAAAGCCCAGATGACGGATCGTAGCAACGACAGGAAAGACAGGTCGCGCGCCCCGCGGGATGCTGTCCTGCGGCTCTTTTCCGGGGAAGGTGCCGCCCTGCGCCGTTTGCGTCTGCGTGCATGTCTCTCTATCGGCTTCGAACGTTTCTGGCCTCTTATCCTGCCGCTGATTCTTCTTGTCGGCCTGTTTGCCAGCCTGAGCTGGTTCGGCCTGTTCGGCATGATGCCGCGATGGCTGCATATCGGCGTGCTGGCGCTGTTCGGCCTTGCCGGTCTCATTGCGCTCTGCCTGCCGTTTCGGTTTCGCTCCCCGACGGAAAGTGACGTTACAGGTCGCATCGAAGCGATCAACGGCCTTGTTCACGAACCGCTTGCCGTCCAGACAGGCCATATGGCAACCGGAGAACACGATCCGTTCGCTGTCGCCCTGTGGCGGGAACACCAGCGCCGCATGGCGGACCGGTTGAAAAATCTGCAATCCGGTCTGCCCTATACCCGCGTTCCCGAACATGACCCGTTCGGCATTCGCGCGCTGGTTGCCCTGCTTTTCGTAACCGCCTTTGCCTACAGCCTCAGCCCCAACAGCGGGCGCATTGCCGATGCGTTTCACATCCGCCCCGGCGATGGCACAGCCGTTGCGCGCATTGATGCATGGGTGACGCCGCCGCGCTATACCGGGCGCGCGCCGGTCTTCCTGACCGTCACGGATGATCGTGAGCAGGCCCCAATCAACGTACCGCAAGGCAGCATTCTCTCGGTCCGTGTGATCGGCGGCGGTTCTGAACGCCTGACTGCCACCGATGCGAAGGGCGAGCGCCGTGACGTGCAGCCGATAAATGCCGAGGAAGACCAGAAACAACCTGCGGAACAGGCTCTCGTCGATGGAAGCCGCAATTTCCGCTACGATTTGCAGCGGGATGAAACTCTGGCGCTTTCCGGCACCGATGCCCGCTGGAAGTTTTCTGTCACGCCGGATAATCCGCCGGCAATCCGCTTCACGAAAGAACCGGGGCACGCGCTGAATGGCACTTTGCAGCTCGCCTACCAGATCGATGACGACTATGCGCCGATAAAGGCCGAAGGTGAGATTATTCCGCTCAACGATGACGATGACGAGGAAGCCGCACCGCTTTACGATGCGCCGGAATTGTCGCTGGCGCTGCCGCGCCGCGGTGTGAGTGACGCCACGACGTCAAAGGACCTGACCGAACATCCATGGGCAGGCGAAAAGGTTGCACTCACGCTGGTTGTGACCGATGCCGCAGGACAAACGGGCCGCAGTGAAACCAAGGTCATTACCTTGCCAGAACGGCCTTTCAGCAACCCGCTCGCTCGCGCCATCGCGGAGCAGCGCCGGATTCTCGCGCTTGATGCGACGCAACGTGAGCATGTGCTCGACATGCTGTCGGCAATTACGCTACGTCCGGAAGAAACCATCAAGAATGCCGCCCATTATCTGGGACTGGTGACGATCCGCACCCGCCTTCGTCTGGCCAACAGCGATGATGCCCTGCGCGATGCGGCTGACTATATGTGGCAGGTCGCTCTCGGCATCGAAAATGGCAATCTTTCCGCCGCCGAGAGGCGCCTGCGACAGGCCCAGGAGGCGCTGAAAAACGCTCTTCAGAACGGGGCTTCGCAAGAAGAAATCGAGAAGCTGACCGCCGAACTGCGCAAGGCCATGCAGGATTTCCTGCGGGAATTTGCGCAGCGCCAGCAGCAAAATCCGAACGCACGCCGCGCCGCCCCTGACCCCAATGCACGGATGCTGACCGAAAAGGACCTGCAGCGCATGATGGACCAGATCGAGAATCTGGCACGGCAGGGCTCGCGGGATCAGGCCGAACAATTGTTGTCGCAATTGCAGAGCCTGATGGACAATCTGCAGATGGGACAGGCACAGCAGGGTCAGGGACAAGGTCAGCAGGGCCAACAAGGCCAGATGCAGCAGCAGATGAACAAGCTCGGCGAGCTGATGCGACGCCAGCAGCAGACCATGAACGAGACCTTCGATCTCGATCAGAAGATGCAGCGCCAGTTCGGCGGCAGCGATGGCGAAGGCGAATTCGGCGACAACATGTTCCCCGGCGATGACGGCTCGATGGGCGGTGAATCCGAGAGCGGAAAGGGCCAGAACGAACAAGGCCAGAGCGGAAAGGGCGATGTTCCGCCTGATATGGCGGAAGCCATGCGCAAGCTGCAACAGCAGCAGAAGGACCTCCAATCCGATTTGCAGAAGCTGATGGACGATCTGAAGGGCATGGGGCTGGAACCCGGCAAGGATTTTTCGGACGCCGGAAGATCAATGGGCAATGCCACGGATGCGCTCGGCCGCAGCGAAGGCGCGGAAGCAAGCGATCAGCAGGGCAATGCGCTCGATGCGCTGCGGCGCGGCGGGCGCGACATGATGCAGAAAATGCAGCAGGCCATGGGCCAGCAAGGCCAGGGGCAAAGCGGAGCCAACGGCAGCAAGGGCCGTGATCCGCTTGGCCGTCAGCAGGGTACCGGGGAGAGTATTAACGACGACGTCAAAATTCCGGGCGAGATCGATATTCAGCGTGCGCGGGAAATTCTCGACGAAATCCGCCGCAAGCTCGGCAATGCGCTGACGCCGCAGATGGAAAAGGAATATCTGCAGCGCCTGCTGAAATTCGATTGATCTGATATCACAGACGCCGGACGGGGTTACTCCATCACCCGGCCAACATAAGGCAGCTGGCGGAAGGCGTGTCCGACATCCATGCCATATCCGACGACGAAATAGTCCGGGCATTCGAAAGCCACGAAATCGGCATCAAGATCGACCTTGCGGCGCACACTCTTGTCGAGAAGAACAGCGATGGAAACACTGCGCGCGCCACGCTCCAGCATGAGTTCGCGCACGAATTTCAATGTCTTGCCAGATTCCAGAATATCGTCGATCAGCAGCACATCACGGTCGCGCACATCGCTGTCGATATCACGCAGCAGGCGAACTTCCGTGCTGGTCGTCCCCTTGCCATAGCTCGAAACCGTAATGAATTCCACATCGGGCTCCACACCGGCATCATGCATGGCGCGGATAAGATCGGCCGCAAAAATGAAGGAGCCTTTCAGGATCGAAATCGTCAGCAGATTGTGGAACTTGCGTTCGGCAATGGCCTTGGCGAGATCGAGATTGCGATCGGCAATCTCGTCCGGGCTAAAGAGCACTTCGATTGACTTGCCACCGACTTCGGGCATCTGCTGCTTCTCCTGATCGTTCGCTTTCGCGCAGACTTCGGCCCCGTCAAAGGTGCCGGAAAGGCACGCTCTATAGCATGGTTTGAAGAAATTGCACCCCATCACATGAAGATGCTCCGGCTTCTCCATTTCCCAGCGTCGAGAATTCATATAGCGTGGCATCCATGCATCCGGACATCATCGAACTGCGATCATTTTACGACACGACCCTCGGCCATCTCGCAGAGCGCGCGATCCGTATGGCATTGGCCGGGCTGTGGGGTCATGTGCCGGGAGAACGGCTCGTCGGCATGGGCTACAGCCTGCCCTATCTCGACCGGTTCAGCGCCGATACCGAACGCACTTTCGCCTTCATGCCGGCAGGCCAGGGAGCCGTCGCCTGGCCTTCGGCTGAAAAAACGGCAACGGCCCTCGTTTTCGATGAGGAATTGCCGCTGCCCGATTCCTCGATCGATCGCGTACTGATGGTGCACGCTCTGGAATACGCGGAAAACCCGACGGAAACGCTGAAAGAGATGTGGCGCGTCCTCGCCCCCAATGGGCGGCTTGTCATCGTGGTGCCGAACCGGCGCGGCCTGTGGGCGCGCTTCGAACATACGCCTTTCGGCAGCGGGCGCCCTTACAGCCGCACCCAGCTCACCACCTTGTTGCGCGAGGCGAATTTCACCGTCAGCACGGTGAGTGATGCCCTGCATTTTCCGCCCGCCACGCGCCGTTGGATGATGCGGCCCTGCCTTGCGCTGGAAGGCATGGGACGGCGATTGTGGCCGGTCTTTTCAGGCGTTCTTGTGGTGGAAGCGCAGAAGCGGCTCTATCAGGGACTGCCTGTCGCCCAGCGCTCGTCGCGCCGTGTCTTCGTTCCGGTTCTCGCACCGCAGGGAACACCTGTCGGGGGATTACGCAAAGTCTCGGCGCGACCGTACACACCGGAGCATAAAAACTAGCACATTTACGCATCAACGCCCGCAAAAACGTACAGTTGCGGCGATCCATACCTGTCACCGGACAAGGTTTTTCTCGACTTGGACGCAATGGCGGGATATGCCCCATCATACCTTCAACATCGACCTTTTGGCGGAGCCAAAATCATGACCGATACGCAGAACCTTACCCGTCCCCAGCCCAAGGCAGGCCTGCTCGACATCGCAGCCTACGTACCCGGCAAGGAACATGTGGAAGGCGTTGCCAAGGTCTATAAGCTCTCCTCCAACGAAACGCCGATCGGTCCGAGCCCGCATGCTATCGACGCCTATCGACACGCGGGCGAAAGGCTGGAGCTTTATCCCGACGGGCAGGCGCTCGCGCTGCGTCAGGCAATTGCCGAAACACAGGCGCTCAACGTAGCGAATATCCTGTGCGGCAACGGCTCCGATGAGCTGCTCGGCCTGATCTGCCAGACCTATCTTGCTCCAGGCGACGAAACCATCATCACCGAGCATGGTTTTGCCGTCTACAAGATCCAGACGCTCGGCACTGGCGCAACGCCGGTCACGGTCAAGGAAAAGAACGAGCGTATCGATGTGGACGCCATTCTGGCTGGCCTCTCGCCGCGCACCAAGATCGTCTTCATCGCCAATCCGGCCAATCCGACGGGCACCTATCTGCCTTTCGAGGAGGTCCGTCGCCTTCATGCCGGATTGCCCAAGCACGTGCTTCTGGTTCTCGATGCGGCCTATGCCGAATATGTACGCCGCAACGACTATGAATCCGGCCTCGAGCTCGTTTCTTCCAACGAGAACGTGGTCATGACACGCACCTTCTCGAAAATCCATGGGCTGCCGGGCCTGCGCATCGGCTGGATGTATGCGCCCTTGCACGTCATCGATGCCGTCAATCGCATCCGCGGGCCATTCAACATGAATTCTGCCGCCATTGCCGCCGGTGCGGCCGCGATCCGCGATCGCGCCCATGTCGAGAAATCGATTACCTACAATGACAAATGGCTTGGCTGGCTGACCGAGGAATTCACCAAGCTTGGACTGCGGGTAACGCCTTCGGTCACGAATTTCCTGCTGATCCATTTCCCCGATGATGCCGTGCATTCGGCGGACAAGGCCGACGAATGGCTTTCCAGACGTGGTTATATCCTGCGTCGCGTCGGCGGTTACGGCTTCCCCAATGCATTGCGCATGACGGTTGGACCGGAAGAAGCCAATCGTGGCGTCGTCGCCGCCCTGACCGAATTTTTGAAGTAGAACAATGTCCACGGTCCATTTCAACAAGATCGCCCTGGTCGGCATCGGCCTTATCGGTTCCTCGCTGGCGCGCGTCATTCGGCGTGAGAAGCTTGCCAATCACATCGCCATCGCCACGCGCAGCAGCGAAACACTGAAGCGCGCCGAAGAACTGGGGCTTGGCGACAGCTACACCACGGACAGCGCCGAGGCCGTCAAGGATGCCGATCTCGTCATCGTGTCTGTGCCGGTCGGCTCGTCAGGCACTGTCGCGCGCCAGATCGCGGCAAATCTCAAACCCGGCGCCATCGTCACCGACGTTGGCTCCACCAAGGCTTCCGTGATTGCGCAGATGCAGCCGGAACTGCCCGGCAACGTGCATTTCATTCCCGGCCACCCGCTGGCAGGCACGGAATATTCCGGTCCGGACGCGGGCTTCGCAGAGCTCTTCACCAATCGTTGGTGCATCCTGACGCCGCTGCCCGACACGGATGAAGCGGCACTGGAAAAGCTGAGCGACTTCTGGATCGCCTGCGGCTCGCGGCTTGATCGCATGGACCCGCAGCACCATGACCTGGTGCTGGCCATCGTCTCGCATCTGCCGCACATCATCGCCTACAACATTGTCGGCACGGCCAGCGATCTGGAACAGGTGACGAAGTCGGAAGTCATCAAATATTCCGCTTCCGGTTTCCGTGATTTCACGCGTCTGGCCGCATCCGACCCGACGATGTGGCGCGACGTATGCCTGCACAACAAGGATGCCATCCTCGAAATGCTCGGGCGCTTTTCGGAAGACCTTGCCTCGCTGCAGCGCTCGATCCGCTGGGGCGACGGTGAAGCGCTGTTCGACCTTTTCACGCGCACGCGCGCCGTGCGGCGCGGCATCATCGATGCGGGTCAGGAAGTGGATGCACCGGATTTCGGACGTCAGGCCGCGACGCGCACATAGGGCGGCACATACTGCCCTACTGCCTTACTCCCTTATTCCCTTAAAGCGCCGGCAACCTTCCGAGAGGAATAAATCCGGCACTGACCTTGCCCTTGCGCACGGCGATCTCCATCACGGGATTGCCGTTTTCGTCCTTGGGCATGGCCGAGAGAGCAAACAGAACCGTCGCGATATTGCCGCCCTGTTCGGGGAATGCTGTCTGTCCCGCCTGCGCCAGTGATTGCGGATTGACCAGCGTAAGCTTGACATCGGCTTCGATCAGCCCGTCCGCATCGACCGAAAACGGTCCCGCAACAGAAACCATGGCTCCATTGGGCATGGACAGGAACGCCTGATTGACCGTGCCGGAATGGCCGCGCAACCGCTGGTGAAAAGGCGTATCGCTCCTCGCGAGCAGCGTGGCCGCATCGGATACGTCAATATCGGCCACACCGTCAATTTCAGGACTGGCGGTATTGCCAATCGCCGCCTTGGCAAGCTTCAATCCAGCAAAGCGTCCATTGATCTTCAAGGCGCCATCCGCCTCGCTCATGCGGAAATCCATCTGCTCGAGCGTGCTGAGAGGCTCCGTCTTCGTGGTTTCGGTGCGAAGGCCAACCGTGACCTCACGCGCAGCCAGTTCGATTTCGGTCGGGAATGGACGCGCCAGCCGGGTGTTGGAAGTAAACCTGCTCCAATTGACCTCAAGCGGCTCCAGCCCCGGAAATTCGATGAAGGCAGGTCCCGTCAGGTCATTTGACAGAGAACGCGGAGCATAGACCGGCGACCCGGACGTGAACCGCCCGGCACGAAACGACATGCCTTCGGAAGGGCGCTGCCAGGAAATGCTGTCACAAATGACATTGACGCGCAGCGGATAACCGCCCATGCGCAGGTCTTCGCATTTCACGCCCACGCCTTGGGCGGCAAGCTTGGCCATGTCGGCCCTGGCGCGCGCCTCAAGCCTGTTTGCGATATAGAACCACCCCGCCGTATAGCCGGCGATCAGGACGACCAGAATGACGATGAGCGCGATGGGACGCTTTCTGGCCTTTGGTGCGTTCATTCCACTATGCGCCATTTCAAAAGCCTTGCATGAATCAAACAGTTGTTTCGAAGAGCCTCGCCGCAGGGTTGAGATCGATACCCAAACCCGCCCTATTTTGCTCCTCCCGACTGTTGGCCATATTATGGCAGGAATGTGCCTTTTGAAGTGGCGAAGAAGAAAAAACAAAGGATATCCGTTGATTACCGGTGGAAATCGGCGTTCACTAAACAATATGGATACCCTCATGACCACAGCTTTCAATGACAGGCGAATGAACGATTTCTGGGTTTTCGGTTATGGATCGCTGATGTGGCGACCGGGTTTTGCGCATGTGGAGACCGTACGCGCGCGCCTTTACGGCTATAGGCGCAGTCTATGCATCTATTCGCATGTTCATCGCGGAACTCCCGATCAACCGGGACTGGTCCTCGGGCTGGACGCCGGCGGCTCCTGCCTCGGTATCGCTTTTCGCGTGCCCGGCGACATGACCGGCGAAGTCATGACCTATCTGCGCGAACGTGAAATGTCGAACCACGTTTATCACGAGAAGCATCTCCGTCTGCGTCTTGCCGACGGGCGCAGTGTCGATGCGGTCACCTATGTCGCGGACCGCCGCCACATCCAATATGCCGGATCGCTGTCAGCCGAGAACGCGGCGGCAATCGTCGCGTCCGCTCGAGGTGATTCAGGCGCCAATGTGGATTATGTCGTCAACACGCTTCAGCATCTGCGCAATATGCGGGTACGCGATCACTGGCTGGAGCATGTCAACGATCTCATTCACCGCAATATCAACCAGAATTCGATTATTTAAGCGGCTGGAAGCAGACAGAACGCTTCTCAAAATTCCTGCGCTCCAATGCTCAGCCCTTGTTCTTGACCGATGCAACCGCTACATCTCGGCCAATTGGCAAGGAGGCCTCCATGATCGCATTGTTCCGCACCATTGATTTGGCGCTCGATATCTACACCTATATCATTATTGCGAGTGCCATCTTCTCATGGCTCTATGCGTTCAATGTCGTCAATTCCGGCAACCGTTTCGTGGCGTCGATTGGCGAGTTTCTCTACAAGGTGACAGAGCCTGTCCTGCGCCCGATCCGCAATCTTCTGCCCAATCTCGGCGGCATCGATATTTCGCCGATCATCCTGCTTTTGATTATCTTCTTCATCCGCCAGTTCATGTGGACGACGCTGCTGCCGCTTTTCCTGTAAGCGCATCATAAGCAAGCCTTAAAACAAAAGCGCCCGGACATTGCCGGGCGCTTTTGTTTTCAATAGAGCGGATAGCTATCGCTTACTTGCCCTTGGCGCGTTCGATAGCTTCGACGATGAACTTGCGAGCGTAATCTTCATCGCCCCAGTCGCCGATCTTGACCCACTTGCCGGGTTCCAGATCCTTGTAGTGTTCGAAGAAGTGCGCGATCTGCTTCAGAGTGATCTCCGGCATATCGGTATAGTCGTGAATCTTTTCGTAGCGGCGCGTCAGGTGCGGCGACGGAACGGCGATGATCTTCTCGTCCTTGCCGGAATTGTCTTCCATGACCAGAACGCCGATCGGGCGCACGTTGATCACGCAGCCGGGAACCAGCGGACGGGTGTTGCAGACGAGAACGTCGATCGGGTCGCCATCTTCCGAAAGCGTATGCGGCACGAAGCCGTAATTGCCCGGATAGGTCATTGGCGTGTAGAGAAAGCGGTCGACAATGAGGGCGCCGGCCTTCTTGTCCATCTCGTACTTGATCGGCTGGCCGCCGACAGGCACTTCAATGATGACGTTGACGTCTTCAGGAGGATTGGAGCCGATGGAGATGGCATCAATATTCATGATGTGTCCTTTCGTGTCGGGCCCTGATAACGGGTTTCAAGATTGTGTGCAAGAAAAACGAAAGTTGAAGAAAACGCGGTGAATTGTCGTTCTCGCAATGCAATTGAACGTGATCAGGCCGTTAACATGCTGTGAGGGTTAGGCACCGAGCTCGTTCAGTCTTTGAACGGCGGTCGGCGGCATCGGGGGCGGGTTGGGATCGCGGCTGGCCGCGACCAGAAATTCATCGCAAGCCGTCTCGGTCGTTTCGATCAGCCGCTTGAGGAATTCCTCTTTCGGCAGGCCCGGCGGAATGGGCGGCAGAATACGAGCGCGAATGGTTCCCGGATAACGCAGAAACTTGCGGCGCGGCCAGTAAAGGCCTGCATTATGTGCTATTGGCACCACCGGCAGATTGAGCGCTTCATAGAGATGGACAATGCCATATTTGTACTGCGGCGGAGCGCCCGGCGCCCGGCGCGTTCCCTCGGGATAAATGAGAATCTGGCGACCGTCCGCAATCGCCCTTTCCGCTCCCTTGGTGATGGAGTGCAGCGCCTTGACACGGGACCCGCGATCCACCGGGATCATCTTCATCTTGGCAATATACCAGCCGAAAAGCGGAATGAGCATCAATTCCCGTTTCAGGATCAGCACGGGATCATCGAGATAGGGCAGGAAAGCGTAGGTATCCCAGGCCGACTGGTGCTTTGGCGCGCAGATATAAGCGCCTTCAGGAATGTTCTCCAATCCCTCGACCACACAGTTGGTTCCGGCAATATGCTTCTGGAGCCAGAGATTGACCCGCGCCCACAGCTTCGGCACGATCCAGGCCTTCTTGCGGGGCAACAGGAAATAAAAGGGCGTATAGACGATCATCTGAACGATTGTGCAGATATAAAACGCCGCATTGAACAAGATTGAGCGCAGGTAGAGAAGCATCAGTCGGCGGAGACCCTGGCTAAAGCATTTTCGTTTCCGGCTTCCGGCGAACGATCACGCACGAATTCTGGACTTTCTTCGGAAAGTGACGGCACCGATATATCAGGAAGATCGGCTATTTCCATCAGGAAATCGCAATCCGATTGAGAGATCAGTTTTCCGCCGTCGCGCTTTGCCCGGGCTGCGTTCCAAACAACCCGCTTGCGCCCACACGGACTGCGGCGCCCAGATACTTCACATATTCGATGAAGAGCACGCGCAATGTGTCGCCTTCGGCAATCCAGCTATGCTCGTGGCGTTCTCCGTTCACGACCGGATAGGGAATGAACTCGACATCCTTCATGCGATAGGACATTTCCAGCGTGCTGCGTGGAATATGATAGTTGTTGGTGACCAGGATGACGCGGCGATAGTTGTTCGTGCGAATCCAGCGTTCGCTTTCGGTGGCATTGCCGATGGTGTTGAGCGCCGACCGGTCGAGATCGACGCAGCAGTCAAACAGGTTCTGATCGGCATGGGTCGCACGCTGCAGCGCCTTTTCATTGGTCGCCGGATGAACGCCGCTAATCAGGAGCCGCTTTCCTCGCTTGTCCTTCAGGAGATTGACGGCAGCCTGAATTCTGGACTGGCCGCCGGTCAGAACGATGATCGCATCGGCGGGCTCGTCAATGGCTGGCGGCTGCATGCTGGTAACCTTTTCACCAAACACGACGAAGCCGACGAGGAACGCCAGAAGGATAGCAAAGAGAACGATGGAAACCGGCTGAAAACGTCTGAACATGCGCATCATGACAGACCATAGGAAATTACCGGACGCAAGTGCAAAAGATTGCAGGGAAACGCGGTTCCGGCTGCGCCGCCAGACCACATCTCCCGTGGAAAATCCGTTTGCTGCCTGCTTCTGTGCCACTGCATCATCATGCAACCGTCGCCCACCCGATAGCACTTGCGGGATTCGCGCACCATCTCTTCTTCCATCATAGCCAGCATTGCGGCGAGAAGTCGGAGAAGCGGTCGAAAATCTCGCCTTGAAAGCGCCTGTATCGGAGAAGGTTCTCATTCGGAGCGCACCCCCGGACCGTCCATGGTGGCGAGCTGGCGGATTACCGTCAGCCGGCTGGTCAGCATGGTGAGAAAACTCACCAGAATGATAATGATGCCAGCCCCGATATAGCCGTCCCGCCCGATAGCGAAATTACCGAACATGGCAGCCGCCTGATCGCCTTCAGGCGTCGCCATGTGGCTCGATGCCCACCAGGAAAAGATCAGGAAAACCAGCATCGCCGCTGCTCCTCCGCACAGTGCTCCCTTCAGCGCCGTGCGGAAGAAATGCCATTCAAACTCGCGCGCCACGAATTTTGATTCGGCGCCGATGAAATGCAGCACCTCGATAATGTGGCCATTGCCGGACATTGCCCCGCGCGTGGCAAAGATTACGGTCAGAACGGTCGCCGCGATCACAAGCGACAGAACCCCTGTACCCACGAACACCGTCGTATGTGCCATGGAGACCAGCCTGTCGACCCAGGTCCGATGATCGTCAAAAGTCGCAGCCGGAATGGCGCGTGTGATTTCAGCCCGCATGGTTTCGAAATCAGGCGGGGCAGTCTCATCAATCGTCACCACGACCAGCCGCGGCACGGGCAATTCATCGACATTGAGGCCGCTGCCGAGCCACGGTTCAAGCAGCCGCGCGGTGGCCGCCTTGTCGATAATGCTGGTGCCCTTCACACCGGCAAAGCCGCGCGCGATCTCGCTTGCCTCAGCCAGCGCCTTTTCCATGTCCTGTCCGTCGACTGGCCGGATCTGGATCGTGGCCTCGCGTGCGATCTGGCTCTGCCATGCAGCCGCCGAGGCGCGAACAAGCGTCACGCCGCCCATCGTCAGACATGCCAGAAAGGTCATGATGGCGATCACGATGACGAGTGCCGTGCCGGTCACACTGCCGTCGGGAACGATGGGGCTCGGTCCCTGGCGTTTCCGGCGCTTGCCGATACGAACGAGCAGCATGTCCTTGAGGTCCTCGAAACGGACCCGGACATCCTCCAGCTTGCGTTGCAAGGCGTTCTTTGCATCAATCATAGATGTCGAGCCGCCCATGTTCGAGGATCATGCGCCGCGCATCGACCTGATCCATCAGGGACAGATCGTGGGTCGCGATGATGACAGCCGTGCCCGAGCGGTTCAGCTCGGTGAAAAGACGCAAGAGACGCTTTGCAAGCGGCGGATCGACATTGCCGGTCGGCTCGTCGGCGAGAAGCAGTTCCGGCTGATCGATCAGCGCCCGCGCGATTGCGGCGCGCTGCTTTTCGCCGCCCGAAAGAACCGGCGGCAAGACATTCATGCGGTCGCCCAGCCCTACCCAGTGCAGAAGCTCTTCCACCTCATGACGATAGGTCGCCTCTTCCTTTCCGCGCACGCGCAGCGGAAGCGCCACATTCTCGTATGTGGTCATATGGTCGAGCAGGCGAAAATCCTGAAACACGATACCGATGCGGCGGCGCAAAAGCGGGATTTCCGCGTGATTGAGCCGCGCAACGTCCTTGCCAAAAATATTGATAAGACCGCGCGTCGGCTTCAGCGCCATGAAGAGAAGGCGCATGAGCGAAGTCTTTCCCGCCCCGGAAGGGCCGGTCAGGAACTGGAATGAACGCGGCGGAATATGGAGACTGACATCGCGCAGGATCTCAGGACCCATTCCATATCGCAGGCCGACATTCTCAAAACGTATCACCGGCAGTTTCTCTTAAATTGCCCGTACGCTGACAGGCGCACGGATGACATCGATATCAGATCGACCTTTATCCCCTATGGTTAATGTTTGGTTAAATCCCGGCCCATGTACTCGAAAAAAGTAAAGGTCCGCAGCTGTAGCCAGAAAGCATTAACCATTATGAGCCAGTGTGTGGCATCGGCCGAAGGAGCGAAAAACGCAAAGGAAGATGACGTCATGATGGCGAAACACCCATCGACAGCGCAGATATCGCGTGCGTCTTCGCGTGGAAAAATTCCGGCGGCATGGTTTGTTTCTGATGAGGAAGCGGTCGAGGACGCCGAATTCGAAACCATCCTCCCGGTTTCGCCTCGCCCAAAATTCTTCTCCTCCGTCATTTCGCAAAAGCCGCTCGCTTCGCGCAAATTCCTGTCGGAAACCGGTCCGGCCAGCGATTGGCCCGGATTCGGGTATTGGGTTTTCGTCGCTCTTTGCGCGACCACGGCTTTCTGGATCGCAGGGGGACATACGCTGCTTGCCGACAAGCCCGCTTCCGGCGGACAATCGATGCTGCCACTCGTTTCGGCGCTTCAACTGACCAATCTCAAAACCAGCGTCGGCGTGCATGATAAGGGCGATATTCTGAATGTCGGCGGACGCATCCGGAACACTACATCCGAGGAACGCGCCACGCCGCCGCTGATCGTCATGATTACCTATAGCGACGGCAGCAAACGCGAACGCCGTCTGGCGCCCGGGGAAACAATCTTGAAACCAGGTGCTTATATCGACTTCGAAACCTTGCTGCCGGCGCTGCGCGGCACCGTCGAGAAAATCGATGTGCGACTGGCTTCTCCGACCTGAAGTGGCAGGTTACTGCCAGCAGCCGAGGTTGCGGCCCTTGAGATTATGTGAGTCGATTTCGACCACGAGGCGCGGGTCTTCACGCAGCAGAACCAATGTGGTGCGCTGTTTGAGATCGATCTTCTGCCAGCCTGCGCACTCGGTCGGCATTGGCGTGCTGTCGATCTTCACCTTCTCCGTCCATGCCGTCGCCGTGCAGCCCGACAGAGCTGCAACAATGGGAACGACCTTGACCGCTCCTGAAACGAGCCTTTGCGTTTTCGTCCCACGATGAGTGTTCAAGGCTGACAACTCCAATCTGCCCCGCGAACCACCCGCCAATCGCTTTTGCGCTGGAGAGCGTCGCCCGTTCGACATCTGTGCTTATAACGTGCCGCGCCCCCTTTCCGCAATATAGCCAGACGGGTTCGACGGCTTTAAAAAACTCCCGTCGGGCGACGTCGAATGTCCACCAGAACCCGAATTAGAAGAGATATAAAAGCAAGTTCGAATATAAGAAGAATAGCCTCCCTGTTTACTGAGATGAGGGGATAAATCCACAGGAAACAGGCGCCTTCGATCAAGTTAAACATGATTGTCGAAAGAAAAAGGTGATTATATGCTTCTTGCTAAATGATTCGCATGCGGCAGTTTCACTACACCAACCCTGGGGATTTCCATGCTGAACAAATTGTCGGCTGAATTTTTCGGAACATTCTGGCTTGTATTCGGGGGTTGCGGCAGCGCCGTCCTCGCCGCAGCCTTTCCTGAACTGGGCATCGGCTTTCTCGGCGTTGCCTTCGCCTTCGGTCTGACGGTCCTGACCATGGCTTATGCCGTTGGCGGTATTTCCGGCGGCCATTTCAATCCCGCTGTCTCGCTGGGCCTCGTCATTGGCGGCAGGCTTCCGGCAAAGGACCTTATCCCGTACTGGGTTGCACAGGTTCTGGGCGCAATCGCTGCTGCAGCGGTGCTCTATGTCATCGCTTCCGGCAAGGCGGGCTTCACCGCGGGCGGCTTTGCCTCCAACGGTTACGCCGAACTCTCGCCCGGCGGCTACAGCCTGACGGCAGCCCTGCTTATTGAAATCGTCCTCACGGCGTTTTTCATCATCATCATTCTCGGATCGACCTCTTCCATCGCTCCGGCTGGTTTTGCCCCGATTGCCATCGGTCTTGGCCTGACCCTGATCCACCTGATTTCGATCCCGGTCACCAATACGTCCGTCAATCCGGCTCGTTCGACCGGCGTCGCTCTATTTGCCGAAACCGCAGCACTCGGTCAGCTCTGGCTGTTCTGGGTTGCACCGTTGGTCGGCGCAGTCATCGGCGCGATCATCTGGAAAGGCCTTCTCGGCAAGGATTGATCCAGAACGACAACACGATGAAAGGCCGGTTCAAGCCGGCCTTTTTCTTTTCAACGGTGCGTTTCTCTCAATACGGACAGCAGGCCACAAAAAGTGGTTCCGATCATGGGAAGGATACTGTAAGTAACATCTATCTTGTTGTTGTTGCGCATTATCCGAAGCAAACCGCTTCGCAGTTTTTGCTCGGAAATGCTTTAGATGTTGTGAGCAATGCCCTCCTCCACCGATGCTTCTTCTGCGGATCGTTATGCCGCGTTCCGGCACTCCGCCTTCAAAAAATACTGGGGCGCCCGTTTCCTGAGCGCATTTGCGGTTCAGATCGTAAGCGTGTCGGTTGGTTGGCAGATCTATGATCTCACCCGCGACGCCTTTAATCTGGGCATGGTCGGGCTGGTGCAATTTCTACCGGCCCTCTTGCTGGTCCTGGTAACCGGTGCCGCTGCCGACCGCTTCGGCAGGCGTTTCATCATGGGACTTTCGCTCATTCTGGAAAGCGTGGTGACCGCAATACTGCTCGGCTTGACCCTCGCAGGCCTGTTCGAGCCCCTGACTGTTTTTGCCGCACTGACACTTTTCGGCGTGGCGCGCGCATTTCTCGGACCCTCTTCAGCATCGCTGGTCGTCAATCTCGTTCCAACCGAGGATTTCGCCAATGCCGTGTCGTGGAATTCATCGGCATGGCAAGTGGCCACGATCGTCGGTCCAGTTGCCGGTGGCCTTCTTTACGGCATTTCGCCGGTAGCGGCCTATTCCGTTGCAACGGTCTTCCTGCTGATTGGCTCGTTTCTGATCTTTTCCATTCCAAAGCCCAAGCAGCACACACTTGCCGAACAGCGCTCGCTGACAAGCATGCTGGCGGGCTTCCGCTATATCTGGAAGGAAAAGATCGTTCTGGGCGCGATTTCACTGGACCTGTTCGCCGTTCTCCTCGGCGGAACGGTGGCCCTGTTGCCCGTCTATGCGCGCGACGTTCTCGATCTCGGCCCCTGGGGCCTGGGCCTGCTGCGCTCCGCTCCCGGCATCGGCGCTGTTCTGACGGCAATCTGGTTGGCCGGGCATCCCATCCGCGATCATGCGGGCCGGGTGATGTTCGTATTCGTCGGCCTCTTCGGCTTCTTCAATATTATCTTCGGTGTCTCGACGCTGACCTGGCTGTCCGTCATTGCCCTGGCGCTTGCCGGTGCCGCCGACATGATCAGCGTCTACATTCGCGAAACGCTGATGCAGCTGTGGACGCCCGATCACGTGCGCGGTCGCGTCAACGCGGTGAACATGGTCTTTGTCGGCGCATCGAACGAGCTGGGCGAATTCCGTGCCGGTCTGATGGCGGCCGCCATTGGCGCTGTTCCCGCAGTCGTCATCGGCGGATTGGGATCTATCGCCGTCGCCATTGCCTGGGCAGCGATGTTCCCGCAATTGCGCAAGGCCCGCCACTTGCAGGGACGAACCTGAGCCTTCGCAACACAGCAATCCGTCAGGACGCAGGCGTGCTTCGGTTCGCCTTGTCCATGCGGTCCTGAATGGCGTTGCGGTCGTCTTCGCGAATGCCGACGAGTTCGGCAACCCGCCACATCACATCCGCCTCGACTTCACTCACCTTGCCATCGGCATAGACCATATCCCACATCAGAGCGACCAGATCGAGCCGGGCCTGATAGTCGAGCTGGCGCTTCAAAACCGAGGTAAAATCCGACAGGTCGACGGCTTCCTGATCAGCCTTTTCCGCAGCACGGATCAACCTTTTCAGGCTGTCGCCTTTCAGATCATATTTTTGCGACAGCACCGAAGAGAGCTTCTTGCGCTCGCTTTCCCGTGTTTCACCGTCGGCGTCCATGATGTGATAAAGCAAGGCAGCGGCAGCCAGCCTGGGATCGTCATTGGAAAATTTTTCACTGCGGTCACGAAAACCGTTTGCAGGAAGTTCTTTTAAAAAATCCAGAAGACGATCGAACATTCAACCTCGCTGCCACATTCACTGCTTGCCGATCACCATGTTGGTTCCGGCACATCGGTTAGCAACATCGAAGGTAACGAGCTGAATGCGTCAGGCAAGGCGATAAACGGTCTTGCACAGCCGTTTATCGCCCAAGAGAGGCACCGCGTTGTTTTTCGGCAACGATTGGAGCACCCGGATCAGAAAAGCCGCAACCCGCTCTGGGCTTTCTGTGGAGCCTTGCTTTCGTCGACACCCGGATCGTCCACAACGATATGCGCACGGCGCGGCGCGGCTTCTGCGTCCTCGTCAGCCGTCACGACGTCAGCCACAGATGGCTTTACCTCACCGGCCTTTTGTGTCGGAGTGGCAGGCGACAGTTTGACGGGCTCGGCAGCCGGAACAACAACTTCGGCTTCCACCACGTCCCGGACAGGCGCTCTTCTTTCCGCAGGGGAGGATAGATCCGCCACGGCAGGCTCCGCCAGAACAATCTGATTAACCGGCTTTACGTCCACCGCCCCCCTGATTTCGGGCTTTTCCGCTTCAATGGCCGGAGCGAGTTCCACGACCGGAACTTTCCACTCAAAGCTGTTGAGCCGCCCGGTGACCGGCGAGACCGGCGCCCATTGTTCCGAAACATAGCCATCGGCAGTCCAGGCGGGATCGCGCGGGGCCTTGACCGCCCGCGCCAGCCATTCACGAACCTTGCCCTGATCGCCGGTTTCGGCTTCTTCAATATCGGCAAGCAGCAGATAGGCGCTCTCGCGCGGCGACGCACGCAGAACCTGCTCGGCATTGTCGCGGGCGAAGCGATAATCGCCTGCCTCATAGGCAGCCCGCGCCAGAACGAGACTGCCCTCGGCAGTGTTGGAGCGCAATGATACGAGGTGCTTCGCGCGCTTCAGACGATCGTGAGCCGTATCGCCGGATCGGGCATAGACATAGGTCGAAGCAATGTCGGGCTGCGGGAACCGTTTCCAGGCCGCTTCCAGAATTTTCGAACCTTTCCGTACATCGCCATCGGCGAAAAGCGCGCGCGCGGCAACCACGGCGGCAGGCACGAGATCGGGGGCGAGCTTGTTTGCTTCCAGCGCCAAGGCCTTTGCCTGCGCATGGTCGACATCGACAATCGCCATCGCCTTGGCAGTCAAAAGCGCGGCGCGCTCCTTCTTCACCACATCCTTGCCATGGGCAAGCGCCTGCTTGCGCGCATCGACAAGCTTCAACGCCGCATCCCAGTCGCCTTCGGCACAAAGCTGCCCCATCATGGCCGACGAAGCCCATTCGAGCTGCGGCGCTTGACCGGCTGCTTCTGCGGCATAATGGCGGGCAGCATCGCGGGCGCCGACACGCTGGGCCTCGATATAAAGGCCACGCAGACCGAGCAGACGTGTCTCGGGGTCCTCCACCATCGCTTCAAAGCCCCTGCGGGCATCTTCCGTGCGTCCTTCCAGCATCGCTGTCTGCGCTTCCAGAAGCTTTATCAGCGGCTCCTGGTCGGAACTGAGCAGTTTGCCCGCCTGTTTTGTCATGCGGCGGGCTGCTTCCGCATCACCGGCTCCAGCAGCGATCAGGCCGGTCGAAAGCGACTGATAGCCGCGATCGCGCTTGCGTGCGCGAAAATGCCTGCGCAGCGTGTATGGCGACTGGATGATGCTTTTCACCAGCCACCACAGGATGAGGATGGCCGCGACAAGGGCAACGATCCCCGCAACGGCGGTTATCAGCGGCACATTGTAATGGTTGCCCGCGAAAGTAACATCAATCTCGCCCGGACGGTCCGCAAGCCACGCAAAACCGAACCCAAGGGCGGCAACAATGACGAGATAAAACAGGACACGTAGCATCGGCCTGCCTCCTATTGACCGGAAGAGGCCGCGGCCCCGCCCGTCTCGCCCGTGGATGCTCTGGGTTTCAGGCTGTCCGCAACAAGCCGCTGCACCAGCACATCGGCATCCCGCCGCGCTCGCATCTGATCAGCAAATTCCCGCGAGGTCGCCTTGGCATCGGCAGGCAACTGTTCCCATTCGCTGAGCGCGCGCTCCAGATCGCCAGCCTGAAGAGCCGCTTCCATACGGGCGGTGGTTGGTCCGACGCCAGTTCCGCTGACATTGCCGGCCACCGGGCGCACGCTCACCAATCCTTTGGCGCTGGCGACAAGCTGATCCCAAATTCCGGCGTCGGCAGGCAGCTTGTTCTCCGTCGCGACAATCCGGTTTGCGACGGCGCCGAACCACGCATTCAGGTCGGCGACAGTCGGAACGCCTTTATCGGCATGAGCACGCAACTGTTCAATGGACGCCTCATCCGGCACGACCGACGCGTAAGTGTCCAGTTCCGCCTTGAACGAACCGCCCCGATCAATCGCCGTTTTCAGCGCATTCGCTGCGATGAGCGCCGTCGCGTCGGGCTGGCGTGAAGCCTCACTGACCTTTTCCTGCAAGGAGGTCAGTTTCGATTCGAGCGATGAAATCGTGCCGCTGTTCCCCGTCACTCCGGCTGTTGCCTCCTCGGCCCGGCTCTGTGCCGCCGAAAGTTTGCTTTCCAGCGCATCGAGCCGTTCGGACAGGGCGGAGGTATCGGCTGCTGCCTGCTGCCCGGCTTCCTTCGGCAAGGCCGCCACTTGCTGTTGAAGATCGGCAAACGATCCCGCGACTGCCTCTGCCTTGATCTCAGCCGCCTGAACATTCTTTTCCAGCGCCGCAAGCTGTGCACGGCTTGCATCGTCAAGCGGCGCAGGCACAGGATTGCTGCGCAGATCGGCGATCTGCTGTTCCATATGCGCCAGCTGTTCCGCCGTCACTTTCGCGCCGGGAGAAGGGACGACATTGCCCCATTGCAGCGCCAGCAGACCACCAAGGCCGATCACGCCGCCAGCAATACCAGCCAGAAGATGCGACGCGCCCGCACCGCTTTTTTGCGCTGGCTGCTGGGTTTCCGGTTTCACACCCGACGTAAAGGGCGGTTTGGCATATGCCGTACTTTCCGGCTTTTCCGTTTTCACGATCTTTTCTGCAGTCGTTGCTTCCGGTTTGGGCGAAGCCGCTGGCTTCGCGGCTTCCGGCTTTGAGTTTTCCGGTTTTGAAAAGCTCCCTACCGGCTCCGCGTCTGGCGTCACTTTCGCCGGTTCGTCAACCCGCTTCACGTCCGATGGATCGAGATTGATCGTCACAGGATTACGGGCCGGTTTGGAATGTCGCGGAGTGCCGGGTTTCGCCATGGATCCTCTCGAAAGTGCCGATTGGTTGACTCAAACTCTATCAGATAAAATCGCCAGATGAAGGAAGGTTGCGCCAAAATGAGTCAAAGTTTGGCAAACAGCCGGAAAAGCCCTTCTTCATCAGGATGGTCTGCAACAAGGGCATTTGCCCTCCAGTTGGGCGGCAAACGGTCAGCCACACGGCCGGAAATACACAAAAACCGCGTTTTCGCATCAATGGGCGGCTCGATTTCGCGCATCGCATCCACAAAGCTCATCACCGCAACACCGGAATAAAGCATGACTGCGGCAAAAGGCGTGTCGCCCAGCGCGGTTTGAAGTGACGCAGCCGTGTAAACAATCGTTTCGGTATCGTAGACATCGACAACATGCATATCGAGTTTCGCGGCCCGCATCTCGTCTTCGAAAACCGGCTGACGCACCCGCCCGGCGAGATAGAGAACACGGGATTGTTCGGGAAGTTCGCGCTGCATGGTCGCCGCAAGCCGAACAGCATCGCCGCCGCCATCGATCACGCAGCCGAAACCAGCCTTCCGTGCCGCCTGCGCCGTTCCCTGCCCCACGGCAAAGAGCGGCAGGTCAAGAAACGGCTTCAGCAGTTCCATGTCCATGTGGTGAAAGGCATTGGCGCTTGTCACTGTCAAAGCCGCAAAGGGGCCGACGGGCACAGCAAAAGAAAGCGCAACGGTCCGGCTCAGCGGAAGCAAAACCGGCTCATAGCCTTTCGACGCCAGTCTCGCGGCGGTCCGGGCGCCTGCCGGTTGCGGCCGCGTCACCAGAACCCGGCCAAGAGATGCGATGTGTGCTCGCCCCGCCAAATCTACTCCCAGCCCTCGAAGAATTTGGGACCGGCCTTCGCGCGCAACTGCTCTGCTGCGTCCGTGCCGAGTGCGGCAGCATTCGATGTCGGTCCCTCGGCCCTTATCTCATGCGCCTCAGTCCCATCCGGCTTCAAGATCATGCCGTGGAATGAAACCGTATCGCCGTTCACGGTCGCAAGTCCGGCAATCGGTGTGCGGCAGGAACCGTCAAGCGCAGCCAGAAACGCCCGTTCGCAAGCAAGCGCTATGCCTGTTTCGCGGTGCGCAAGCGGGGCCAGCAGCGCATCGATGCGCGTATCGCCGATACGGGTTTCGATCCCGATGGCGCCTTGTCCCGGCGCGGGCGGGAAACTATCCAGATCGGCCAGATCGGTAATGACATCGCCAAGGCCCAGACGCCGCAATCCCGCACAAGCAAGAAACGTCCCGTCGACTTCCCCTGCTCCCAGTTTGCGCAGGCGGGTATCGACATTGCCGCGGAAAATCACCACTTGAATGTCTGGACGAAGGCGGCGGATCAAGGCCTGGCGACGCAAGGATGACGATCCGACCGTCGCTCCCTGCGGCAGATCGAGAAGGCGGGAGGCCGTGCGGCCGATAAAGGCATCGCGGGGGTCTTCGCGCTCAAGAAAAACGGAAAGATGAAGACCATCAGGCAGAACCGTCGGCATATCCTTGGTGGAATGGACGGCGAGATCGATTCGGCCGTCTGTCAGCGCCTGTTCGATCTCCTCGGTAAAAAGCCCCTTGCCGCCGATCTCGGAAAGCGCGCGATCCTGAATGCGGTCGCCTGCTGTCGACATGGGAATGATTTCGATGGCTTCTTCCGGAAGACCATGCGCCTCCATCAGGCGGCGACGCGTCTCGTAAGCCTGGGCGAGAGCAAGCTTGCTGCCCCGCGTGCCTATCTTCAACGTGCCATTCTTCAAGGATGCTGTTTGCATATTGCGCCGTCCATGGTACCGGATTTTTCAAATGAATTATGAGACAGGCAGGGTCTAACCGCAAATGCGCATTCTTGGAATAGAAACAAGTTGCGACGAAACAGCCGCCGCAATCGTCGAACGGGACGATCGGGGCGAAGGACGGATATTGTCCAATGTGGTTCTGAGCCAGATCGCCGAGCACGAACCCTATGGTGGGGTGGTGCCGGAGATCGCCGCGCGCGCCCATGTCGAAGCGCTGGACCGGCTGGTTGCCCGCGCACTGGACGACGCCGACATGAAACTTGCCGACGTCGATGCCGTCGCCGCCACGGCAGGGCCGGGACTGATCGGTGGGCTGATCGTCGGGCTGATGACCGCCAAGGCGCTGGCCATGGCGGCTCAGAAGCCGTTTTATGCCGTCAATCATCTGGAGGGCCATGCCTTGACGGCGCGGCTGACCGATGACCTGCCTTTTCCCTATCTGCTGCTGCTCGTTTCCGGCGGTCACACGCAGATGGTGCTGGTGCGCGGCATTGGCGACTATGAGCGCCTCGGCACCACGATTGACGATGCACTTGGCGAAGCTTTCGACAAGACCGCAAAGCTTCTGGGCCTGCCTTATCCGGGCGGCCCGGCAGTCGAACGCATGGCGCTTCAGGGCGATCCGAAGCGTTTCGCCCTGCCGCGGCCATTGAAAGGCGAAGCACGGCTCGATTTTTCCTTTTCCGGTCTCAAGACCGCAGTGCGCCAGACGGCAACCGAACTTGTTCCCTTGTCGGATCAGGACGTGGCCGATATGTGCGCCTCTTTTCAAGCTGCGGTCGCCGACACGCTGTCCGACCGGGTGGGTCGTTCGCTTGAACGCTTCAAGAATGAATTCCCCGATTGCGAAACACCGGCGCTCGTTGTTGCTGGCGGGGTTGCGGCCAACAAGACCCTGCGCGCCGCGCTCGAAACCCTCTGCGCCCGGCATGGTTTCAGCTTTGTCGCTCCACCGCTTGATCTGTGCACCGACAATGCCGCGATGATCGCCTGGGCTGGTGCCGAACGGGCCGCGACAGAGGCGCCGGACAAGCTCGACCTTGCACCCCGCTCGCGCTGGCCGCTCGATGAAAAGTCGGCTCCACTGATCGGAACCGGACGACGCGGAGCCAAGGCATGAGCACGAAAATCGCCATTCTGGGCGGCGGTGCCTGGGGCACAGCCCTTGCAGCCATGGCATGCAGCAGCGGCCACCATACATGGCTCTACGCCCGCGATGACGAAACGGTCGAGGCCATCAACCGGACCCACCGCAATCCGCGTTATCTGGGCGAAATCGTGCTTCCCGACGCTATTCATGCAAGTACGGATGCGGCGGCTGTCGTGGAGGGTGCTGATGCCGTTCTGGCCGTCATCCCCGCGCAGGCCATGCGTGCCGGACTTTCGCAATTGTCCGACTTCATAGCGCAACGCGCACCCGTCGTGCTTTGCGCCAAGGGGATAGAACGCAACACCGGGCGGCTGATGTCGGAGGTCGTGGCGGAAGTTCTGCCGAACCACCGGATTGCGGCGCTATCCGGTCCAAGTTTTGCAACAGACGTCGCCAGAGGGCTTCCGACCGCTGTGACCGTTGCCTGCGAGGACGCCCCAACTGCCGACCAGCTTGCAGCACTCCTGTCCGGCCCGGCTTTCCGCTGCTATTCGACAACCGATCTCAAGGGCGTCGAGATCGGCGGCGCGCTGAAGAATGTGCTGGCCATTGCCGCCGGTGCCGCCGTCGGGCGCGGCTTTGGCGCCAGCGCACAGGCGGCCCTCGTCACGCGCGGATTTGCGGAACTCCGCCGCATCGGTCAGGCCATGGGGGCGAAACCCGAAACCATCATGGGCCTTTCCGGCCTCGGCGACCTGATGCTGACCTGCTCTTCGTCGCAGTCGCGCAACTATTCCTACGGGCTGGCGCTTGGACGAGGCGAAGACCTCACCAACCGCCCGCTTGCCGAAGGCGTGGCCACCGCGCCGATCGCCGCCGAATTATGCCGCAAACACGCCATCTCCGCCCCCATCATCGATGCGACGGGAGCGCTGCTGGATGGGACCATCACCATTGACGAAGCCGTGACGGCTCTGCTCACCCGACCACTCAAGACCGAAGATTAGAGCGTGATCCCGAAAAGCGGGAACCGGTTTTCGGACAAGATCATGCTCAACGGAAAGGATAATTGACGATGCTTTTTGCTCTTCTGTGCAACGACAAGCCGGACCACCTGCAAGTGCGCCTCGATACGCGCCCTGCGCATCTCGACTATCTCAAGGGTCTTGGCGACGGGCTGAAATTTGCAGGGCCCTTCCTTGGTGAAGACGGCAAGCCGAATGGCAGTCTGGTCGTTGTCGAAGCCGCCGACAAGGCCGAAGCAGAAGAGATCGCCGCCAACGATCCCTATGCGCTGGCGGGCCTGTTCGACAGCGTGACCGTGCGTCCGTGGAACTGGGTGATCAACAATCCGGCCAACGCTTGAGGCTTGTGACTGATGGCTTACTGGCTGTTCAAATCCGAACCGTTCAAATGGTCATGGGAAATGCAGAAAGCCCGTGGCGAAAAAGGCGAGCAGTGGGACGGTGTGCGCAATTATCAGGCGCGCAACAACATGCGCGCCATGAAACTGGGCGACAAGGGCTTCTTCTACCATTCCAATGAAGGGCTGGAAGTTGTCGGCATCGTCGAGGTCTGCGCGCTGGCGCACCATGACAGCACAACGGACGATCCGCGCTGGGAATGCGTGGATATCCGGGCTGTCCGCGATATGCCGAAGCCGGTGACGCTGAAAGATGTGAAGGCCAATCCGAAGCTGGAGAAAATGGCGCTCGTCACCTCGATGCGTCTTTCGGTACAGCCGGTCTTGGAAGACGAATGGATCGAAGTCTGCCGCATGGGCGGACTGGATGTCAAAGATATCTGATGCTCGATCCGGCTCATAAAAGCGCGCGCGATTTCATTCTGGCCAACACCAGTCTGCAAGCGCCGCCGCATGTGCCGGAAATTCGCCTTCATCTGGCCGATGAAGCCCACGACCTCTGGCACAAGACGGAGGAAGAGCTCGCCACTATCGGCCTTCCGCCGCCCTTCTGGGCTTTCGCATGGGCGGGCGGTCAGGGTGTGGCGCGCTATATTCTGGATCATCCCGAAACGGTGAAGGACCAGACGGTGCTGGATTTTGCATCGGGTTCCGGCCTTGTCGCCATTGCCGCCATGCGGGCCGGCGCATCAAGCGTGCTGGCTTCTGACATCGATCCCTTCGCGGGCCCAGCCATCGAACTCAATGCTGAGGCCAATGGCGTATCGGTTTCCCCCTCTTTGGATGACCTCATCGGGCACGATGCCGGCTGGGATGTGGTTCTGGCAGGCGATGTCTTTTATGAAAAGCCGCTCGCCGAGCGGCTTATTCCCTGGTTTTCGAAGCTTAGCCAACGCGGCGCCCGTATCATAGTTGGTGATCCGGGCCGCGCCTATCTGCCCAAGGACAAGCTGCAACAGTTTGCCGTCTACACGGTGCCCGTGACCCGCGCCCTGGAAGACGCGGAAGTCAAGCGCACGACCGTCTGGGCATTTATTTAGGCAAACCGCTTGGCACCCGCCACGCAGGCAACGACTACAGCCGCCGTCGCCACCATCCCCATGCTGACGGATTCTCCTGCTATGCCGGCAGCCAGCATAAGCCCAAAGAAGGGCTGGAGAAGCTGCAACTGGCCGACAGTGGCGGCTCCGCCCTGCGCAAGGCCGCGATACCAGAAGAAAAAGCCGATCAGCATAGAGAACAGCGAAACATAGCCGAGACTTATCCAGGCCGGTGCGCCGATGCCTGCCCATGTCTCAGGCCGCGTCATCACGCTTAACGGCAGCATGAGCGGCAGCGAGAACACCAGCGCCCAGCAGATGACCTGCCAGCCGCCGAGCCTGCGCGAAAGCTGTGCCCCTTCCGCATAGCCCAGACCGCAAACGATGACAGCGGCAAGCATCAGCACATCGCCCAGCAGCGTGGACTGGCTTCCCTGTCCGTAGGCATAGGAAGCGACAATCAGGCTTCCCACCACCGAAAACAGCCAGAACATCGGGCGTGGGCGCTCGCCGCCGCGCAGGACAGCGAAGATTGCGGTAGCGAGCGGCAGCAATCCGATAAAGACAATCGCATGGGCGGAGGTCATATGCTGGAGCGCAAGCCCCGTCAGCAGCGGAAAGCCGACGACCACGCCAAGCGCCACCACAATCAGCGAAATGGCATCGTTACGGCGTGGAAAAGGTTCCCGGAACGCCAGCAGGAGCGCCAGTCCCAGCACACCTGCAATCGATGCGCGCACCATTGTCAGGAAGGTCGGGTCGATATCGATTACCGCCAGCCGTGTCGCAGGCAGCGACCCGGAAAAAATCAATACGCCCAAAAACCCGTTGATCCATCCCCCAGTCTTATTCCCAACATTCTTGTTCATTGTGTCTTTTCGGCTTTCTCTAAAATCGTATAAAGATTCGCAGGACAATGCCGCGAAACTGCCCGAATAATCAGGGACAGTTCCCGGACAATTTCGACAAACTGTACTGGTACGAAGGATAGTACAGATGATTTCGACGGGCCTGCTGCGCAGCCTCGAAGCTGTAGAAGCCGCCTATGCAGGCGGGGAAATTGAGGCTGGCGACGAAAACATCGCTGCCGACAGGGTGCCGCTCGTTGAAAAGGTGATGAGCATTATTCGCGGACGCATTACCGCGATGAGCCTCGCACCGGGCGCGCGGCTGCCTTCCATCCGCCGCCTCGCCGAAACGATGAATGTCTCGAAATCCACCGTCGTTGAAGCTTATGACCGGCTGGTGGCAGAAGGTATCATCCAGTCGCGGCGCGGCGCGGGCTTCTATGTTTCGGAGCGCGCGCGCCAGCCGCTTTCGCTCGCCACCAACACGCCACACAAGGAGCGCCAGATCGATCCGTTCTGGGTCATGCGGCAATCGCTTGAAGCAGGCGACGCCACGCTTAAACCCGGATGCGGCTGGCTTCCCGACGCATGGCTCCCGCAGGACGCGATCCGTCGCGCCATGCGCATGGTCGCCCGTGACGAGACAAGCAATCTTGCCACCTATGGCGAACCCCTTGGTTTTCGTCCCCTGCGCCAGCATCTTGCGCACCGGCTTGGCGAACAGGGCATCGACGTGTCGAGCGGCGACATATTGCTGGCCGATTCCGGCACGCAGGCCATCGATCTCATCTGCCGCTATCTGCTCCAGCCGGGCGATACGGTTCTGGTCGATGATCCCTGCTACTTCAACTTTCAGGCCGTGCTTCTGACACACCGCGTCAAACTCGTCGGCGTGCCCTATAGCCATACCGGCCCTGACCTCGAAGCCTTTGCCAGAGCTGCCAGCGAACACGCGCCCAAACTCTATATATCCAATGCCGGGCTGCATAACCCGACCGGCGGCTCAATGACTCCGGCCACCGCGCACCGGCTGCTGAAGCTTGCCGAAGCGCATGGCATCACGCTGGTTGAAGACAATATCTTCGGCGATTTTCATCCCTCCCCCGCGCCATTGCTTGCCGAACTCGACGGATTCGATCGCGTCCTGCATATCGGCAGCTTCTCCAAGACGCTGTCGGCAGCGGCCCGCGTTGGCTATATCGCCGGGCGTAGCGACTGGATCGACGGGCTGACCGACCTGAAACTCGCCACCAGCTTCGGCGGCAATGCACTGTCGCCGCAGATCGTGCATGCACTTCTGACGGACGGCACCTATCGCCGCCATGTAGACAGCCTGCGCGCCAAGCTGGCCGACGCCATGACGCTGACAGCCAACCGCCTGAAAGCGGAGGGCCTCACTCTTTGGACCGAGCCGCCGGGCGGCATGTTCCTTTGGGCGCAATTGCCGGACGGGCTGGACTCCGGCCAGATTGCCCGGCATGCTCTGGAAAAAGGCGTACTGCTGGCACCCGGCAACGTCTTCAGCGCGTCGCGAACGGCAAGCGGTTTTCTGCGCTTCAATGTCGCCCAATCGCTGGAACCGTACATTTTCGCGGTACTGCGCGATGCGATGCGAGACGCCCGCGCCAAAATCGACGGGTGACCCCTCAGCATTAGCGCTCCCGCATCGAAAACAATTTCAAGCAAAAGAGGCACAGTCAACCGGACGGCTCCGGTTATACTCCTACGACATGTCTTTGGAGGAGACATCGCGCATTTCATCGTCGGTTCGGTGCCGGAAGGCATGCCACGATGATCGGGCGCAGGGAGAACGGAGAGAGCAGGCTGACGACGCGTTCGCGCCTGCTGGGAGGGAGTATCATTGAATACGCACCAGTCCGGGGCGGATGCGCTTTCGCGTCCCGAAGATGAAAAATTATCTGTCACTGCCAACCTGGCTTACGGCTTTCAGCATGTGCTGACCATGTATGGAGGGATCGTCGCGGTTCCGCTGATCATCGGCCAGGCGGCTGGTCTCAGCCCGACCGAAATCGGCCTGCTGATCACCGCATCCTTGTTTGCGGGCGGTGTTGCGACCGTCCTGCAAACCATCGGCATTCCCTTTTTCGGCTGCCAGCTTCCGCTTGTTCAAGGCGTCTCGTTTTCGGGCGTCGCCACCATGGTCGCCATCGTCACGTCGAGCCAGACGGGCGAAGCAGGCTTGCAAGTCGTGCTGGGAGCCGTCATCGCGGCAGCCGTGATCGGCCTTATCATCACGCCGATATTCTCGCGCATCACGCGCTTCTTTCCTCCGCTCGTCACCGGCATCGTCATCACCACCATCGGCCTGACGCTGATGCCCGTTGCAGCGCGCTGGGCAATGGGCGGCGACAGCAACAGCCCGGAATTCGGCAGCATGGCCAATATCGGCCTTGCAGGGCTCACGCTGGTCATCGTTCTCATTCTAAGCAAGATGGGCAATGCCACGATTTCGCGGCTTTCGATCCTGCTTGCCATGGTCATCGGAACCTTTATCGCCTGGGCGCTCGGCATGACCGATTTCTCACGGGTGGGCGAAGGCACGATGGTGGCATTGCCGGAGGTTTTCCATTTCGGCATGCCGGTATTCAGCTTTGCGGCAACGCTCTCGATGTTCATCGTGATCATGGTTACGCTGGTCGAGACCTCAGCGGATATTCTGGCTGTCGGTGAAATCCTCGGTACGAAAGTGGATTCGCGCCGCCTCGCCAATGGCCTGCGCGCGGATATGCTTTCAAGCATCCTGTCGCCGGTCGTCGGCTCCTTCACGCAGAGCGCCTTCGCGCAGAATGTCGGCCTTGTTGCTGTGACAGGCGTGAAGAGCCGCTATGTCGTCGCAACCGGCGGGCTAATCCTCATCACGCTCGGCCTCCTGCCGGTGATGGGCCGGGTGATTGCCTGCGTTCCTCCTGCAGTTCTGGGCGGAGCGGGCATCGTCCTGTTCGGCACCGTGGCTGCGAGCGGCATCCGCACGCTGTCAAAGGTCGACTACGAGAACAACATCAATCTCATCATCGTGGCGACCTCGATCGGCTTCGGCATGATCCCCATCGCCGCACCGCAGTTCTATCATCACTTCCCGACCTGGTTTGAAACCATATTTCATTCCGGCATCAGTTCGGCGGCATTGATGGCTATTGCGCTCAACCTGATGTTCAATGAGATCAAGCTCGGCAACAGCAACCAGATGTCGGTCTTTGCGGAAGGAACCGAACGCATCATCCGCCATCACAATATCGCTGAGCTGCATGACGGAGACTATTTCCTGAACGGCAAGCTCTACGATGCCAAGGGCAATGAGGTCAGAATAGCTGCCGCACACTGAGGCAACTATCTCAGGACGCGGATGACAGTCCGGTCCGTCAGATGAGGCAGGAGGCGCGCCATGTCGGCGCGCTTCAATGCTATGCAGCCTTCGGTCGGCGTATAGCCCGGTCGCGCCAGATGGAAGAAGATCGCACTGCCACATCCGCGACGGCGCGGCGCGATGTTCCAATCCATGACAATGCAGACGTCGTAGAGATCGTCGCGCCGCCACATATCCTCGTGGCTTGCCGCATAAGGCAGCCTGACGGGACGGTTGTAATTGGCATCGGACGGCGCATCGCACCAGCCGTCCAGACGGCGGACGCGGCCGAGCGGCAACCGTGAGGATGGCAACAAACCCTTGTCGCCACGCCTGTATCCGTAGAGCAGCCGCATGGTTGCCAGAGGCGTCGCGCCATCGCCTTCGCGCTTGAAAGCGCTGATTCCCCCCTTGCCAAGAGCACATTCCAGCACCAGATTGCCCGCAACAAGCAAGCCGCGCGTTTTGTGGCCCGGTTTGGCCCGCACATCGATAACGCCGATTCCCCGGCTAATTGTGTATCTGGCCAAGCTCCCGCCTCCGTGTCATGCATGTTAAAAACCGTTGTCGGCGGGCGCGAAAACCTGTTTCACGTTTCGCCGCTTCAACTTGCCTCCATTAAATGTCATAAAACACCAAGAGCCATTTAAATCAAAGAGTAACGAGGACAGGCATGACAGGCCGTACGATACTGATTGTGGACGATGACGAAGATCTCCGTTCCATCCTCGTCGAACAGCTGGAGCTGTGCGAAGAATTCCAGATCCTGCAGGAAGACAATGCCACCAAGGGCATCCAGACTGCGCGAAACGGCATTGTGGACCTCCTGATCATGGATGTCGGCCTGCCGGATATGGATGGGCGTGAAGCCGTAAAACTGCTGCGCAAGGGTGGTTTCAAGGCGCCGATCATCATGCTCACCGGGCACGATACGGAATCGGATACGATTCTCGGCCTCGAATCGGGCGCCAATGATTACGTCACCAAGCCGTTCAAGTTCGCGGTGCTTCTGGCGCGCGTGCGCGCGCAGCTGCGCCAGCACGAGCAGAGCGAGGATGCGACCTTCATCGTCGGCCCCTATACGTTCAAGCCCGGCCAGAAGCTGCTCATCGACGAGAAGGGCAGCAAGATTCGCCTCACCGAAAAGGAAGCGGCGATCATCAAGTACCTCTATCGCGCCGGCGACAAGGTTATCGGTCGCGATGTCCTGCTGGAAGAAGTGTGGGGCTACAATTCAGGCGTTACCACGCACACGCTGGAAACCCATGTCTATCGTCTGCGACAGAAAATAGAAAAAGATCCGTCCAATGCGGCGCTTCTGGTCACAGAAAGCGGGGGATACAAGCTTGTCCCATGATGGACGGCGCCCGATGCAGGTGTATTGACGATCCATGGCGCTTGATGATGATATTCGCATTCTCGGTTCCGTAGGCCTGTTCGAGTCTTTTACGCCCGAACAGCTGCGGCTGCTTGCCTTTGGTGCGGAACGTCTCGTTCTCAGAGCAGGGCGAGAGCTTTTCCGTGAGGGACAAAGCGCGGACTGCGGATATATCGTCGTCTCCGGCAACATCACCCTGTTTCACGATAGCGAAGAGGGGCGGATCGCGATCCGCTCCGTCGGGCCAGGCGCAATGATCGGCGAAATGGCGCTGATCGCGCAAACCAGCCGACTGACAGGCGCTCTCGCCGAAGAGGAAACGGAAGTCGTACGTATCAGCCGCGCGATCTTTCGGCGTATCCTAGAAGAATATCCGGAAGCGGCAGCCGTACTTCATTCCCACATCAGCCGCGATCTGCTCCAGCTGATCGGCGAAATCGAAAAAGTCGCGCCGCGCTTGAATGGCGACTGACCCTCTTCAAAGATCAATCCTCTTTCCCGTCCCGATAGCCTCAAGGAAAGCCTGATCGTGGCTCACGACGATCAGCGCCCCCTCATAGGCGTTGAGTGCGGTTTCCAGCGCCTCGATGGAATCGAGGTCGAGATGATTCGTGGGTTCATCGAGGATCAGCAGTTCGGGAAGCCTCGTTCCACCGAGAACGCAGGCAAGTGCAGCCCTCAACAATTCACCGCCGCTGAGGCTACCGGCAAGCCGTGAAGCACCCTCGCCGCGAAACGAAAAGCGCGCCAGCGCCGCATGCGCGTCGTTGTCGCTGGAGCCCGGATTGAGGCGCCGATAATTTTCATAAAGCGTCTGGTCGCGATCCATCAGGCTCATCTGCTGGTCGAACATCGCCAGACGCGCCGGACGCATCACGGTTCCGGCCACAGGCTGAAGATCGCCCATCATCAGCCGCAACAGGCTGGTCTTGCCTGCACCATTTGGCCCCGTAACCACCACACGCTCGGCTCCAACAATCTTCAGCGACAGGTCACGAATCACCGGGTGGTCGGCTTGAGGTCCGCCTGAGACATTCTGCATCTCCAGCATCACCCGCCCGGACGGCGGAACTGCGCCTGCCACATCGAAATGCATCGGCTTCACCCGCTCGACTTTCGCCTGGGCCTCCTGCAACCGTTCGTTTGCCTGGGTGGACTGGCGTTCCGCCAATGCATCGCCTCGCCCCTTCGACTGTTGCGCACGGTCTTGCCGGGCATCGAGCAGCATCTTGCTCATTCCCGCATCGGCCCGCGACGCGCGGCCGCGCGCGTCACTGCGTGCCTGTCTTTCGGCTGCGGCCTGCGCCTTGCGTTCGACCTGCCTGACCTCGCGCCGCGCCGTTGCAAGATCGCGTGCCGCCGTTTCACGCTCCTCAGCTCTCTTCTCCTGATAGAAATCCCAGTTGCCGCCATAGAAGCGAAGCCCCGCCGGGGACAATTCCGCTATCGCATCCATGGTCCGCAGCAGCTCACGGTCATGGCTGACCACGACGGCTGCTCCACGCCAGCCGGAGAGAAGTTCCACGACGGCCAAACGACCGGCGCGATCGAGATTATTGGTCGGCTCATCCAGTAGAATAAGATCGGGCTTGTGGAAGATAAGGGCGGCAAGCGCCGCGCGTGTTTGCTGACCTCCGCTCAAGGCTGAAATGCGGGTGTCGGGAGCCAAATCAGGCAGGCCAAGTTCCTGCAGCGCGTCGGTGAAGCGCTGCGGCAAAAGCCAGTCGGCCTCATCCAGATCGCTGTCACTGGCCAGCCCCCGTTCAATACGAGCCAGAATATCGAAGCCTGCCCGTGCATCGAAAATATCCGCAAGCGTCATGGCAGCATTGCCGCCGACATTCTGCCGTAGAACGCCGATGCTTCCATTGGCTGTCACATTCCCGCTCGTCGGAAGCAGCATCCCGCTCATGATGCGCAACAGCGTCGATTTGCCGACACCATTGCGCCCAACCAGACCGATGCGGCCTTCGGCTACGCTGAAATTGACGGATTCGAAGAGGGGACGGCCATCAGCCGTAACGCAGGAAACATCCTGAAGTGTGAGAAGAGAAGACATCGCGAACCATGGAAACATTGAAAACACTGGTCATTTGAAACAGTGCCATCCGATCCATCGTTCTTCTCTCCTTGTTTTGACTGCGTCCTATATAGGCCTTGCGATCCTGTTAATCCAGATCGAATGTCGCAATAACTGGCACGTGATCGGACGGACGATCCCATCCGCGCGCATCGCGAAGGATTTGCAGACCCTGCATATGCCCTTCAAGATCGGCGGAACCCCAGACGTGATCCAGCCTGCGGCCACGATCCGATTCATCCCAGTCCTTGGCGCGATAGCTCCACCAGGTGAAGATTTTCTGGTCTGCCGGAATCAGATGCCGCATCAGGTCGCTCCAGCCGCCCTTCACACGCAGGTCTTCCAGCGTTTCGGTCTCTATCGGCGTATGGCTGACGATCTTCAAAAGCTGCTTGTGCGACCAGACATCGTTTTCGAGCGGGGCGATGTTGAGATCGCCAACGAGGATAGATGACAGCCCATCCTGCCGGTCGGCCACAATTGCACGCATTTCCTCAAGAAAGGCCAGCTTGTGCGCGAACTTGGGGTTGATCTCGGGGTCCGGCTCATCCCCGCCCGCGGGCACGTAGAAATTATGGATGCGGAGCTTTTTGCCGCCTGCTTCCACCACCGCGCTCAGGTGACGGCAATCGCCCATATCGCAAAAACCGATCTTTTCCACGCCCGTCAGCGGACGCTTGGAAACTGTCGCCACGCCATGATAGCCCTTCTGTCCGCTGATCGCGATATGTTCATAACCGAGCGCGCGAAACCCTTTGGCCGGAAACAGATTGTCGGGACATTTCGTTTCCTGAAGACACAGAACATCCGGCTGATAATCGCGCAGAAACTGTTCGACCAACGGCATGCGCAGGCGAACGGAATTGATGTTCCAGGTAGCAACGGAAAAAGCCATGAAGATAGGACTCGCAGCAACGAAAAAGATGCCGCGAACCTAATCATTTATCCGGCAAATGCAAACGGATTGCCTGTCACAAACTGACGGCTACTGACCTTTACGCTTCATGGCGATGCGCTGATAGTCGATCTTGAACATATCGTCGGTAAAACGCACGCCGCTGCGCACGTTGAAGATCATGACAGTGGTGTCGAGCTTTTGCGCGTCGGTGATGGTCCACTGCTTCAACTCGTAGGATTTGGGGTCGAACATCATGGTGATTTTCGAATCGCCGAAGATCGACTTGTCGCCCAGCACCAGCGTGGTCATGTCCGGCTCCTGCTTCACATTCTGAAGACGGCCGCCACCAAGATCAATGCGGTCTGCCAGAAGCAGTTTCAGTGGCGTCTTCGAAAGCGGATAGAGGTCCCATGTGTCGAGCTTGCGATTGTTGATGACGACCGATTCGCCATCGGAAATCACCCGGATCGGGGAATTGTTATAGTTGAAGCGAATCTTGCCCGGACGCTCGATATAGAAAGTGCCGCCCGTCTGCTCGCCCTTCGGGCCGAACTGCACGAACTCGCCGGTCATGGTGCGCACCGACGAGAAATGATCGGCAATCTGCTGTGCCGCAGCCCCACTGCCGCCTGCCCCTTGAGCCTGCGCCACGGCTGGCGTCAGAACCGGCAGCGCCACGCCCAATCCTAGCGCTCCGATGCCCAGCACAGCAGCGAGACGGCCAGCTTTTGCAAATGCGGACAAACGGGAGAGCATCATCGACAAACTTTCTCTTTTCATCATGGTAGCTAATTAGACCGCCAGTTTGGCGCTAGTATGGCCATTAATAGTCATCTTCGGTGGGCACCAGTATTTCGCGCTTTCCGGCATGGTTCGCGGGGCCGACAATGCCTTCCTCTTCCATGCGTTCGATGATGGAGGCGGCACGATTATAGCCGATGCCCAGACGACGCTGGATATAGGAGGTCGAAGCCTTCTTGTCGCGCAGCACCACCGCAACGGCCTGATCATACGGATCGTCGGAATCCTCCAGATTGCCGGTACCAGCCGGGCCGCTGCCGCCCTCGTCGTCGTCTTCATCCTCGGTGATGGCGTCGAGATATTCCGGCACGCCCTGAAGCTTCAGATGCTGCACGATGCGCTCCACCTCGTCGTCGCCAACGAATGGGCCGTGCACGCGCTGGATGCGCCCACCGCCAGCCATGAAGAGCATGTCGCCCTGGCCGAGAAGCTGTTCGGCGCCCTGCTCGCCCAGAATGGTGCGGCTGTCGATCTTCGATGTGACCTGAAACGAAATACGTGTCGGGAAATTGGCCTTGATCGTGCCGGTTATGACATCGACCGAGGGGCGCTGCGTGGCCATGATGACGTGAATGCCCGCCGCACGCGCCATCTGCGCCAGACGCTGCACCGCGCCTTCGATATCCTTGCCCGCGACCATCATCAGGTCGGCCATTTCGTCGATGATCACGACGATATAGGGCATCGGTTCGAGATCGAGTTCTTCCGTCTCGTAGATCGCCTCGCCCGTATTGCGGTCAAAGCCGGTCTGCACGGTACGCGCAATCGGCTCGCCCTTTTTCTGCGCCAGACCGACACGCTGGTTGAAGCCGTCGATGTTGCGCACGCCGACCTTGGACATCTTGCGATAACGGTCTTCCATTTCGCGCACAGTCCATTTGAGCGCGACAACCGCCTTCTTCGGATCGGTCACAACCGGCGTCAGCAGATGCGGAATACCGTCATAGACGGAGAGTTCCAGCATCTTGGGGTCGATCATGATGAGGCGGCATTCCTGCGGCGTCATGCGATAGAGCAGCGACAGGATCATAGTGTTGATCGCCACCGACTTGCCCGAACCGGTGGTGCCGGCCACGAGAACATGCGGCATCTTGGCGATATCGGCGATGACCGGCTCGCCATTGATGGTTTTGCCGAGCGCCAGCGCCAGCTTCGCCTTCGATTGCTCGAAGTCGCGGCTTGCCAGCATTTCGCGCAGGTAAACCATTTCGCGCTTCGGGTTCGGCAGTTCGATACCGATGGCGTTGCGGCCCGGAATGACCGCAACGCGCGCCGCGATCGCGCTCATCGAGCGGGCAATGTCGTCGGCAAGGCCGATGACGCGCGAGGACTTGATGCCGGGAGCCGGTTCAAGCTCATAAAGCGTCACCACCGGGCCGGGCTTCACATTGATGATTTCGCCGCGCACGCCGAAATCTTCCAGCACGCCTTCAAGCAGACGTGCATTCTGTTCCAGCGCGTCCTTGGAAAGCGCTGGGTCGCGCTGAACGAGCTTCGGTTCGGCAAGGAAATGGAGCGACGGCATTTCAAAAACGCCATTGTCCTTGAGGAAGGAGGGCTGCGCCTCGCGCTGGGCGCGCGGGCCGGGCTTCGGCGACGGTACGGCCTGTTCCACACGCGCCTTGCGGGCGCGAGGCGGCGGCGCATCATGCCATTCCTGACCGGCGAGCGGCGTGTCGTCATCCATATCGTCCATATCGAAAGGCGGCGCGTCGTCGACGGCGGCAGGCGCCCCGAAACCCGGTTCCCTGCGCGGCGCGTTGCGCGCTTCGGCGTTGCGGCGCACCACGCGCATATCGTCGAAATCGTCCTCGCGCGGGCGGCGACGGCCAAGCCCGGTCAGGCGCTTGAAATTGGCGGTCGTGGTCAAAACCAGATGTGTGAGCGCGCCGACAAGCTGGAAACCGCCACCAGCGGACGCTTCATCGTCTTCATCTGGGGCAAAGTCATCATCTTCCGCGCCGCGGCGGGCTGAGGCTTGCGCAGGATTGACGACACCTGCCCCGCGCCCGACGATGCCGCTGGCAAAAAGGCAGAGCCAGAAAGCCGGGACAGCAAGGATGAGCGCAATGCCCGAGGCGATGGCCCCTTGCGGAAAACTGCCAAGGAAAAGCCCCGGAAATTTCAGGATCATGTCGCCAAAGACGCCACCGAGACCAATCGGCATCGGCCAGCTTGCCGGTACCGCGAAGCAGCTGGCAATCGCCGCAAACAGGAGTGCGGCGCCCAGCCACGCAAAACTGCGCTTGGCCACCCGCCCGATGCCACCGCGCGTCATCATCAGCAGCGACCAGACAGCAAGCGGAAGCAGGGCGGGAACGCTCGCCAGGCCGAAAAACTGCATGGCAATATCGGAGAACACAGCACCGGGATAGCCCAGCGCATTCGTTACCGGATTGTCGGTCGCGTGGCTGAAGCTCGGATCGGCGACATTCCATGTCGCCAGCGCGCCGACAGCCATGCCGGTGAGCGCCAGAAGCCCCAATCCAAACAGGATATAGAACTGCCTGCGGAAGAGATTGGCCAGTTTCAGCCTGTCTTCCGTAATCCGCTCGTCACGCAGCGGGTATGAGGGCGAATATCCTTGCCGCATATAGCCTGTCCCGAACCGAAAATATTTGCTGGCCCCTGAGCGGACTTGCTCCGGGCACATTGAATCGGTCCGATCCTAATCGTCGGATGGTTAATTCCTCATTAACCATGCATGAGGCTCGGCAAATAAAGGAAAAGGCGCGGGGATCGCCCGCGCCTTCCGAAAGCCCGACAAGCAGGGAAACACCTCCCTACTCCCCTACTCCCCTACTCCCATCCTCACTGCACCGACTCCCCATGCAGCGCGATATCCAGCCCCTCGATCTCGGCCTGCTTGCTGGGCCGCAGGCCCATGACGGCCTTGACCACGTAAAGAATGATCGCGGTGGCGATGGCCGTGTAGACGACCGTGACAGCAGCGCCGAAGAACTGCTTGCCGATGGTGGCGCCTTCGCTGGCCGGGTTGATCGCCGCATCGGCAAAGAGGCCGGTCAGCACCGCGCCGACGAAGCCGCCGACACCATGAACGCCGAAGGCATCGAGTGAATCGTCGTACCCGAGCGCATGCTTGATCTTCACAGCCGCCACGTAGCAGACCGCACCGGCCACTATGCCGATGATGAGCGCGCCAGTCGGATTTACGAAACCGGCGGCAGGCGTGACGGCGACGAGCCCCGCGACAGCGCCCGAAATAATGCCGAGCACGCTTGGCCTGCCAGCAACCGCCCATTCCACGAACATCCAGGCCAGCGCAGCACCAGCGGTCGCAACCTGCGTGTTGAGCATGGCAACGCCAGCAAGCGCATTGGCCCCGACAGCAGAGCCCGCATTGAAGCCGAACCAGCCGACCCACAGAAGGGCAGCGCCGATGACCGAGAGCACCAGATTATGCGGTGCCATGTTGGTATGGCCGTAGCCGTCGCGCTTGCCGAGAATGAGGGCAGCCACCAGACCGGCGACACCGGCATTGATATGGACAACCGTGCCGCCGGCAAAATCAAGCACGCCATCCGACGCCATGAAGCCGCCGCCCCAGACCCAGTGGGCAACCGGGATATAGACGATGAACAGCCATAGCGTCAGGAACACCAGCATGGAGGAAAACTTCATGCGTTCGGCAAACGATCCGGCGATAAGCGCAGGCGTGATGACGGCAAAGGTCATCTGGAAAGTGATGAACACATATTCGGGAATGGTCCCTGTCAGCGATCCCATCGTGACGCCGGAGAAAAACGCCTTGGACAGCCCGCCGATAAACGAATTCAGCGAACCGCCATCAGTGAAGGCGAGCGAATAGCCTGCAACCATCCACAGAACGGACATGAGGCAGGTGATCGCAAAGCTCTGCATCACTGTGGACAGCACGTTCTTCTTGCGCACCATGCCGCCATAGAACAGCGCCAGACCCGGTATCGTCATCATCAACACCAGCGCGGTTGAAGTCAGCATCCACGCCGTATCGCCCGTATCGAGGGTTGGTGTCGGGGCGGCCTCCTGTGCCCTCGCCGTTCCCGCCATGGCGAGGAGCGCGGGCAGGCTGGCCAGAAGGGCCGTTTGCTTGTTTCTTCCTGTTATGAGCATCGAATATCTCCGTCGAAGGGCGGCTTCAAACGCGGCTGCGCTGGAAAGACCGGTTCAAACAGAGAGAAACAAAATTCATGCCAGTTGGCCGAAGCAGGCAAACTAACCGCAAATTTTATGACATTCGGCACGCCGGATGCGGAAATTCGCAGCTAGGAACGTGGTGCCACGGATGCAGCTTCAGACCGAATGATGCCTTAACTGATTCATTCGATTCGCTTTTTACCCCTCGGCATCTCGCCAGCCAACAGCGAAATGCCTCAAATTTAATCGCCTATTCAGCTCATGATTAATAATTAATCATTTCTTTTCCTCGTGCACGCGGATCAGGCCTTCCTGCGCGACTGATGCGATCAGCACGCCATCGCGGGTGTAGAGCGCGCCGCGATTGAAGCCGCGTGCGCCTGAAGCGCTCGGCGTATCCTGGGTATAGAGAAGCCAGTCATCGAGCCTGCACGGTCGATGAAACCACATGGCGTGGTCGAGGCTCGCCACCTGCATGTCGCGATCGAAAATAGTCCGGCCATGCGGATGAAGCGACGTGTCGAGCAGCGTCATATCGGAAAGATAGGCGAGAATGGCGGCTTGCAGTGCCCGGTCATCCGGCACAATGCCGCGCGCCCTGACCCATACATGCTGGACGGGCTCGAGTTTCTCCCGCGAGAAATAATGGGTCAGCGATACGGGCTTGATCTCGATGGGCCGTTCCCGCTCCCAGTATTTGCGGACATTGGGCGGCGCCATATGGAGATATTGTTCCTTGATGTCGCGATCGCCGACGAGTTGCTCGGGCATAGGCAACCCTTCCGGCATCGGCATCTGATGCTCAAGCCCGCCTTCGTCGATCTGGAACGAAGCGGATAACGAGAAAATTGCCTTGCCATGTTGCTTGGCCAGAACGCGCCGGGTGCTGAAGCTGGAACCATCACGGATGCGGTCCACCTCATAGACGATGGGGATGGCCGGATCGCCGGGCCGCACGAAATAGGCATGGAGCGAGTGCACATGGCGCTCCGGTTCGACTGTGCGCTGCGCGGCAATCAGCGCCTGCCCAATCACCTGCCCCCCGAAAACCCGCTGCCAGCCCACCTGCGGGCTGTTGCCCCGGAACAGGTCCACCTCAAGCGTTTCGAGATCGAGGATCGATAGCAGTTCGCGCATTGCCGCCGTCTGCTCGATACCGGACTTTTCTTCATCGGACATGGACAGCCTGTCTCCTGCAACCATATATATGCTTCGGGTTCTTGTTTGAGCCGGAGCGTTGGAACCTGTCAAGAACCGCGCGGGAAAAGCTGTCCCTGGCCGCGGAGCAGACGGCAGGTTTCGGCATGCACCGCGGCAAAATATCGGGTTCCCTGACCGGCGATATATGTCAAAACAGCGCGTGAGCGGTTCCAGCTAAACCAGAATCGCGCAACCGCTCTATCTCTTTGTTTCCAAGCATTTGCCTCGCGCAAAACCGCTTCGCACTTTTGCTGGAAATGCTATCGTGAGATAGATTCTCGAAAGGAAATGACAAATGGCCGTCCGGAAAAAGCAGGAAGCAGCGCGCAATAACGATGTGGTGATTGCAGGCGGCGGCTATGTCGGCCTTGTCACGGCGGTCGCAATCAGGTCAGCGGCCCCGCACCTTTCCGTGACGGTGATCGACGGCGCGCCTGCGGGCGCCTGGAAAAACGATCCCCGCGCCTCCTCCATCGCCGCGGCCGCCTCGCGGATGCTCGACAAGCTCGGCTGCTGGCAGGAAATTCTGCCGGATGCCCAGCCTATCACCGAAATGGTCATCACCGATTCGCGAACATCCGATCCGGTCCGTCCCGTGTTCCTCACCTTCGAGGGAGAAGCGGAACCGGGCGAGCCTTTCGCCCATATGGTCGAGAACCGTGTGCTCAACACGGCATTGCACAACAAGGCGGATGCCCTCGGTATTGTCTTCCTTGAGGCGGTGAGCGTCGACAATTTCGAAACCCGGCCCGAAAGCGTGACCGTTGCGCTGTCCAATGGCGACAGGCTGGAAACGCGCCTCTTGATCGCTGCCGACGGCGCGCGCTCGCGGCTGCGCGATCTGGCGGGCATCAAGACCGTGAACTGGGATTATGGCCAGTCGGGCATTGTCTGCAATGTGGCGCACGAGCGCCCGCATGGCGGCCGTGCCGATGAGCATTTTCTGCCCGCCGGTCCATTTGCGATCCTTCCGCTGAAGGGCAATCGCAGCTCACTGGTCTGGACCGAGCGCACGGCGGATGCCGAGCGGCTCATCCGCGAGGATGATTTCGTGTTCGAAGCTGAACTGGAACAGCGCTTCGGCCATCGTCTGGGCGCCCTGCATGTCGAAGGGCCGCGCCGCGCCTTCCCGCTCGGCCTCACGCTGGCGCGCGAATTCGTGAAGCCGCGCTTCGTGCTGGTGGGCGACGCAGCACATCGTATCCATCCTATCGCCGGTCAGGGCCTCAACCTCGGTTTCCGCGACGCGGCGGCGATTGCCGAAGTGGTGGTCGAAACGGATCGCCTTGGCCTCGATATCGGATCTTTCGCAGCCCTTGAACGCTATCAGTCGTGGCGCCGCTTCGATACGGTGCAGATGGGCGTCACCACCGACGTCCTGACCCGGCTTTTCTCCAACGACAATCCGGCCATCCGCTCAATCCGCGATATCGGGCTTGGTCTTGTCGACCGGGTTCCAGCGCTAAAGTCCTTCTTCATCAAGCAGGCTGCGGGCCTTTCAGGCGATACACCGCGCCTGTTGAAAGGACAGGCCATCTGAGCGCTGGACCCGTTCCTGGACTGCCCTATATCGGTAGCGGAAACCCCAACCGAGAGGAGAGCTTCCCATGGACAGAAAAGCAACCGCCGTCTGGCAAGGCACGCTGAAGGAAGGCAAAGGCACCCTCAACACGCAAAGCGGTGCACTGAAGGATCTGCCCTACGATTTCAAGGCTCGTTTTCAGGACGAAAGCGGTCGCTCCGGCACCAATCCGGAAGAGCTTCTGGGCGCCGCCCATGCAGGCTGTTTCGCCATGCAGCTTTCAGCCCTCCTGACAGAGCACGGCACTCCGCCCGAAAAGCTTGAGGCAACCGCAGTCGTCAGCATCGGCCCGGCTTCCGGCGGCGGCTTTGAAATCAGCCGCAGCGCACTCACGCTCAACGCCAAAATCCCCGGTATCTCGGCGGAGGATTTCGAGACGCTTGCGAACAAGGCCAAGCAGTCCTGCCCGCTTTCAAAAGCGTTGGGCGCTATCGAGGTAACGTTGGACGCAAAACTGGCTTGAACGAGTATAAGTTGCGGGGATAAGAAGCGGGCGCAAGCTCGCTTTTTTATTCCGGCAGGTGGCAGACAGCCTCGATATTGTGGCCGTCCGGATCGATGACAAAGGCGGCGTAATAGTCGGGATGATAATCGGCCCGCAGACCGGGCTTGCCATTGTCCTTGCCGCCAGCGGCAATGGCTGCTTCATAAAAGCGGTCCACCTCGGAGCGGGTCCCAGCCGAAAAAGCGACATGAAGCACGCCCTCCAGCTTCGCACCCTTCTGCCTGCCGATCCAGAATTCCGGCTTGCCATTGCGGCCATATCCCACCCAATCGCCGAATTCCATGGCGCGGCCTATGCCGAGCGGCGCCAGCGCCGCATCATAAAAAGCCCGCGACTTGGGCATGCTGGAAATGTTGAATCCGATATGATCGAGCATGATTGCCCTGTCTCCGATGGATATGCCCTAATGAGATATCGGCGCCTCTACAAAGATCAAGCCTTCTACGAAGGTGAACCAAAGTTTAGGTAAAGAAAAAGGGGGAAGGTTTAGACCTTCCCCCTCTTGGTTCTTGGAACCGATCTCGCAATTACACGCGGCGCTCGACCATCATCTTCTTGATTTCGGCAATCGCCTTGGCAGGGTTCAGGCCCTTCGGGCAGGTCTGCGCGCAGTTCATGATCGTGTGGCAGCGATAGAGCCGGAACGGGTCCTCGAGATTGTCGAGGCGTTCGCCCTTGGCTTCGTCGCGGCTATCGATCAGCCAGCGATAGGCCTGAAGCAGCACGGCGGGGCCGAGATAGCGGTCGCCATTCCACCAGTAGCTCGGGCACGAAGTCGAGCAGCAGGCGCACAGAATGCATTCGTAGAGGCCGTCAAGCTTCTGGCGATCCTCATGGCTTTGCAGCCATTCCTTCTGCGGCTCCGGCGAAACCGTCTTGAGCCAGGGCTCAATGGAACGATGCTGGGCATAGAAATTGCTGAGGTCCGGCACAAGATCCTTCACCACCGGCATGTGCGGCAGCGGATAGACCTTGATGGCGCCCTTGATGTCGTCCATGCCCTTGGTGCAGGCCAGCGTATTCGCGCCATCGATATTCATGGCGCAGGAACCGCAAATGCCTTCACGGCACGACCGGCGCAGCGTCAGCGTCGGGTCGATCTTGTTCTTGATATAGAGAAGACCATCCAGCACCATCGGACCGCAATCGTCGCGATCAACATAATAGGTGTCGATGCTCGGATTGGCGTCATCGTCGGGCGACCAGCGATAGATACGGAATTCCGTGACGCGCTTGGCGCCATCAGGACGGGGCCAGGTCTTGCCCTCCTGCATGCGGGAATTCTTGGGAAGTGCGAGTTCAACCATTGCTCTTTCCCTTGATTAGTAAACGCGCTTCTTCGGCGCAATCTTGGCGAGGCTGATGCCGCCTTCCTCTTCCGTCGTCAACGGATCGAGGTGGACAGGACGGTAATCAAGCTTGACCTTGCCATCCGGCGACAGCCAGGACAGGGTGTGCTTGCGCCATTCGGCATCGTTGCGATCCGGGAAATCCTCATGCGCATGGGCGCCGCGGCTTTCCTGACGCGCTTCTGCCGAAACAACCGTCGTCAGCGCATTGGCCATCAGGTTCTCCAGCTCCAGCGTTTCCACCAGATCGGAGTTCCAGATCATCGACCGGTCAGTAACCTTGACATCCGGCAGCTCCTTCCAGAGCTTTTCCATGCGCTCGACGCCCTGCTTGAGCGATTCCGAGGTGCGGAACACCGCGGCATCTTCCTGCATGGTGCGCTGCATCTTTTCGCGCAGTTCCGCGGTCGGCTGGGAGCCGTTGGCAAAACGCAGGCGATCAAAGCGCTCCATGATCTTGTCGCAGGCAGCAAGGTCGAGATCGGGAATCTTCGACTTGCGGTCGATGACCTGACCGGCGCGGATGGCAGCCGCACGGCCAAACACCACCAGATCGATCAACGAGTTGGAGCCGAGACGGTTCGCACCGTGCACCGAAGCGCAGCCCGCTTCGCCAACGGCCATCAGGCCCGGCTGCACGCGGTCCGGATCGTCGGCGGTCGGGTTCAGCACTTCGCCCCAGTAATTGGTCGGAATGCCGCCCATATTGTAGTGAACGGTCGGCAGAACCGGGATCGGTTCCTTGGTCACATCCACGCCTGCAAAAATCTTTGCCGACTCGGAAATGCCCGGCAGGCGCTCATGCAGAACAGCCGGATCGAGATGGTCAAGATGCAGGAAGATGTGATCCTTGTTCTTGCCGACGCCGCGACCAGCACGGATTTCCATGGTCATGCAGCGCGAAACAACGTCACGCGAGGCAAGGTCCTTGGCCGAAGGGGCATAACGTTCCATGAAGCGCTCGCCTTCGGAATTGACCAGATAGCCGCCTTCGCCGCGCGCGCCTTCGGTGATGAGGCAGCCCGCGCCATAAATGCCGGTCGGATGGAACTGCACGAATTCCATGTCCTGCAGCGGCAGGCCGGCGCGTGCCACCATGCCGCCACCGTCGCCGGTGCAGGTATGCGCCGAGGTTGCCGAGAAATAGGCGCGGCCATAACCGCCCGTCGCCAGAACCACCATCTTGGCGGAGAAGCGATGGATGGTGCCGTCATCGAGGTTCCACGCCACAACGCCGGTGCACACACCGTCGGTCATGATGAGATCAAGCGCGAAATATTCGATGAAGAACTGCGCGTTGTTCTTGAGCGACTGGCCGTAGAGCGTGTGCAGGATCGCGTGGCCGGTACGGTCGGCGGCAGCGCAGGTGCGCTGGACCGGAGGGCCGTCGCCGAAATTCTGCATGTGGCCGCCGAACGGGCGCTGATAGATCTTGCCTTCTTCCGTGCGCGAGAACGGCACGCCGTAATGCTCAAGCTCGTAGACGGCGGCAGGCGCTTCGCGCGCCAGATATTCCATCGCATCGGTATCGCCGAGCCAGTCCGATCCCTTGACGGTATCGTACATATGCCACTGCCAGCTGTCCGGGCCCATGTTCTTGAGCGAAGCGGCAATGCCGCCCTGTGCGGCGACCGTATGCGAACGGGTCGGGAAAACCTTGGTGATGCAAGCCGTCTTCAGGCCCTGCTCGGCCATGCCGAGCGTTGCGCGCAGGCCAGCACCGCCAGCCCCGACGACCACCACGTCGAACTTGTGATCGACATAGGTGTACTTGCTTGCAGCGGCAGGCGCCGCATTGTTTACTGCACTAGCCATCGGGCTATCAACCTCCGAAGCTCAGCTTGAGGATCGCAAAAATGCAGGCGAAGCCGACAACAGCCGTAAAGAAGCTGTTCAGCATCACCAGCACGACCTTTATGCCTTCGCCATGCACATAATCTTCGATAATGACCTGCATCCCCAGACGCATGTGGTAGACGCCGGTCAGGACGAACAGCGCCATCACGATGGCAGTGAATGGATGCGAAAGAGCAGCCCGGACTTCCGCATAGCTTGCGCCATTGAGCGAAACGACCAGGCCGATGAAAAACATGACCAGCGGCACAAGGGCGACCGCGCTCAGGCGCTGATACCAGAAATGGCCGGTGCCCTCCTTGGCCGACCCCAGGCCCCGGACCTTGCCGAGCGGGGTGCGCATATCATTGTTCATACCGTTCATGAAACCAGCTCCCCTTAGCGCACCGAATAGGCGACGACCCATACGAGGATCGTGGCGATGACGGAGAAAACGACGGTCGTCCAGGCGATCCTGGAAGCGGTGTGCTTTTCAAGGCCTGCGCCCGTATCCCAGATCAGGTGGCGAACGCCGCCAGCCAGATGGTGCAGAAGCGCCCATGTATAGCCGAACAGGATCAGGCGGCCGATCCAGGACGAGAACAATGCATTGACGGTGTTGAAGCACTCTTCGCTGACCGCAGCCGAAATCAGCCAGGCCGCCAGCAGCAGGGTGCCGAAGTAAAGTGCGCCGCCCGTGATGCGATGGACGATAGACATCGTCATCGTAATGACCGGCTTGTAGATAGACAGGTGCGGCGACAAAGGACGCTGGCGCGTTACAGTCGGTTGTGTCATGGCTCTGTAGGCTTCCCTGACGTTTCTCTCCGGCCACACCCCGCTGACGACGATCAGCAAGGCAGCCAGGTTGCGGGCTCTCACGAACCCCGGTTCGACGCCGTCCGAGGCACAGGGAACCGGACTTTACGATCCCGCGCCGGTACGACCCAAGAAAATATGGCTGGACCGTGGCGTACGGCCCTATGTGGCGCTTTCTACTGCTCTTTTACCATCACGTCAAAGAAGCTTTTTCACGAAAAGACTAACAATTGGTCGCACCTCGGCGACACATTCGCGTGATTGCGGCATTCAAACGATTGAAGACCGCAACCGGCAAAAACATGTGTAATTTCATCCACTTTTGCGAAATCGATCAATTGCCGAATCGAATCACATAGCTCGACCAGTCGGCAGCCGTCGCAATCTGTTCATAGAGCTTGCGCCCGTCTTCCGGAACGCGCGGGGCGTTGAGCACCAGCTTGGACCAGCTGCGCTCCTCGGCCTTGTCGGCCAGCACGTCGATCAGCGCCTTGGCGATGCCTTTTCCACGATGATCGTGGTGCACATAAATATGATCGACCTGCCCTGCACGCAGGCCGGTCACCGGTTCGGGCAGATCGTAAAAGATCACGAAACCGACCAGATTTCCGTCGACCCGGGCTCCCAGCGTTTCAGCGGCACGGTCCTGAAGCAGATGCTCGGCATAGAAATCATCGGGGCGGCGCGGAGCACCGCGCTTCAGCGCCTGCGCATAGCTTGCCAGCAGCGGCGCGAACTCATGGGCATCCCGCAGATGGAGGAGCGCAATATCGACAGCATGATCTTTGGTCATTGGACGTTCCTTGGCGTTTCCGGCCGTTCCGCACGCAGCCTGCGAAGCAGCAGCGCACGGAAGACCGGTTCGATTGTAGCCAGCACGGATGACAAAGGTAAAGAAAGAGTTAAGATAGTCCGCATTCTCCTGGTGATCACCGTCGACGAGGCTCGAACAACGATGGCAAAACACAGACGGACAATCTTTGGCGCGGCTGTCGTCGGCGTGCTTGCGCTCGCCGGTGCCGCACGGGCCGACGATGCGACACGCTCCATCGATGCCTCGGGAAATCTTGTCATCCAGATGCCGGACAATGGCGCGAAGATCATCCGGGTCGGCGCGGCGCAGAAGACAGTTTCCTCCTCGCCGCAACGCATGAAGGTGATTACCGCGCCGCGAGATCGCGCGGTTGCCTATATCGTCGACAAGCCCAACAGCAATTGCGAAAGCGCGGTCGTGCTGCGCGGGCGCGCCTTCATGTACGGGCTCGATCGCGGAGAAACGCTGGTTCTGGACCACGCCAATTGCGGCTATCAATAGGGCTGTTCAACGCCCCGTCATTGACCGGAATTCCAGCACGTTTTCGTCGGCCAGTATCGGCAGCGCCGTGCGCACATTGTTGCGCCCGCCCTTTTTCGCTTCATAAAGCGCGCCATCCGCGCGTTTATAGAGATCGGAAAATACATCATCGAATTCCATTTCCGCGACGCCGAAGCTTGCTGTGAACTCGATCTCCCCGTTCCTGCCCGCAATACGAATATCGCGACAGACAAGCCGCGTCTTGTCCGCGAATCGCCATGCCGATTGGATCGTGTTTCCCGGTAGGATGATCGCGAATTCCTCACCGCCGACACGGGCGGCAATGCCGCCCTTGACGCTCGCCGCTTTGCGCAGTTCAGCGGAGAAGGCGGCGATGACGCGATCCCCCAGAGCGTGGCCGTGCGTGTCGTTGATGGCCTTGAAGTGATCGATGTCGCACAGGACCAGCGACAAAGCCTGCCGCATGCGCTTCGACTTTTCAATTGCCGCTTCGGCGCGAAACTCGAAACCGCGCCGGTTGAGCAGCATGGAAAGCTGATCCGTTTCCGAACGTATCTGCATATCGGTGATCAGCTCCCGCATCAGGCTCAACAGCAGGAGCAAGCCGCCAGCAACCGAAAGCGCAGCACCAATCGACTGCGAGAACATCGCATAGGTCGTATCGATATAGTCGGCCGGCTCAGCGCCTGCGCCTCCGGACAACACGGCGATAACGGGCTTGAACAGGAAATGGACGGCGCTGACGCCGAACAGCACCGCCATGAGCGTGTCGATGGCGTTGCGATCCACGCGCAGGATCACCCACACAGCGAGCAGAAGCACCAGAAAATAGGGCGTCTGATAAAGCAGCATGCCGATCATCTGGCTACGGGCGATGTCATATATGCCGTAGACCACGGCAAGCGACGCAATGGTCAGAAGCCCGAGCGCTATCCATGGCACAGGCCGGGCATACATTCGGGCCAAACCGACAACCAGACAGGACAAGGCCAGATAATAGGCCGTAAAGGCGAGCATGTAGCCGATGCGGGGATTGGGAATGGAGGGCATGGCAAGCTCGGTCAGGAAATAGAGCATTGCGAAAATAAAGCCCAAGGCAAAGACCGGCGCCGCAGCATTATCCCGCGCATAAACGGCAATGCCGAGAAATGCGAAAGCAAACAGACCGGAAACGGTCATGTTGATCAACAGGATAAAGTCGGCTCCATTCATCGATGCTCTTCCCCGTGCCGGCACTCAAGGACTTCCGCCGACAGCCACCCCGCCACACCCATACAATCAAAGCGTGAAAAACCTGCTAATCTACAGCCAACGAAAAACCGCCGGGATGAACCGGCGGTTTGATCTTCCAAGAGCCTTCGAGGAACCTTTTGGTTCGGAAATGCTCTAGTTCCACTCGCGAATGTCGACGAAATGTCCGGCAATCGCGGCAGCGGCGGCCATGGCGGGCGACACGAGATGCGTACGGCCCTTGAAGCCCTGACGGCCTTCGAAATTGCGGTTCGAGGTGGAAGCGCAGCGTTCGCCCGGCTTCAGACGATCGTCGTTCATGGCAAGGCACATGGAGCAGCCCGGCTCACGCCAGTCGAACCCGGCTTCGATAAAGATCTTGTCGAGGCCTTCGGCTTCCGCCTGTTCCTTCACCAGACCCGAACCCGGCACGATCATGGCGCTGACGCCAGCGGCAACCTTTTTGCCCGCAGCCATGCGCGCAGCGTCGCGCAGGTCCTCGATACGGCCATTGGTGCAGGAGCCGATAAAGACGCGGTCGATCTTGATATCGGTCATCTTGGTGCCGGGCTTCAGGCCCATATAGTCCAGAGCGCGCCACTTCGATGCCCGCTTGGTCTCGTCCTTGATCTCGTCCGGATTCGGAACGATGTCGGTGACGAAGACCACGTCTTCCGGCGAGGAACCCCAGGATACGACCGGGGAAATCTTGGCGGCATCGAGTTCGACGATCTTGTCGAAATGCGCGCCTTCATCCGAATGCAGCGTCTTCCAGTAGGAAATCGCCTGATCCAGCGCTTCGCCCTTCGGCGCGCGCGGCTTGTCCTTGATATAGGCGAAGGTCGTTTCGTCCGGCGCGATGAGACCCGCGCGGGCGCCGCCTTCGATCGACATGTTGCAGACCGTCATGCGGCCTTCCATCGACAGGGCGCGAATGGCTTCGCCCGCATATTCGATCACATAGCCAGTGCCGCCCGCGGTGCCGATTTCGCCGATGATGGCGAGCGTGATGTCCTTGGCGGTGACGCCCGGAGCCAGCTTGCCATCCACACGCACCAGCATGTTCTTGGCCTTCTTCTGGATCAGCGTCTGGGTTGCCAGAACATGTTCCACCTCGGACGTGCCAATACCATGCGCCAGCGAACCGAAAGCGCCGTGCGTGGAGGTGTGGCTGTCACCGCAGACGATGGTCATGCCCGGCAGCGTAAAGCCCTGCTCCGGGCCGACGATGTGCACGACGCCCTGACGGCGGTCACGCTCGGAATAATATTCGACGCCGAAATCAGCGGCATTCTTGGCCAGAGCCTCGACCTGAATGCGGCTTTCCTCGTTCTTGATGCCGTTGATGCGATCCGGCGAGGTCGGAACGTTGTGATCGACAACGGCCAGCGTCTTTTCAGGATGGCGCACCTTGCGGCCAGCCATGCGCAGGCCTTCGAAAGCCTGCGGGCTCGTCACTTCGTGCACAAGATGGCGATCAATATAAAGGAGGCAGGTTCCGTCTTCCTGCTGATCCACTACATGGTCGTCCCAGATCTTGTCATAAAGTGTACGCGGCGCGCTCATTGCGAGAGTTCCTTTGAACGGTTCTTAATTCGGCCTGTCATATGCACCCGCCTTGGCGTTTCGTCAAGAAACAGAAACCGCCACAGGGTGTCGCAGTAACAATCTTGCGAGATTTTGGCGCAATTATGCAATATGTTACGCAAGGCTTCATTTTTGGCAAATAAAAAAGGCGACCAGAGGCCGCCTTCTTTAAACAGGATGCTGTGAAACTTATTCAGCAGCAGCGGCCTTTGCGGCGGCATCGCGCTCGGCGGCGCGCTTGTCAGCTTCGCGCTCGGCCTTGGTGCGGTTGTCCTTCTTTTCAGCAATACGCGCAGCCTTACCGGTGAGGCCACGAAGGTAGTAAAGCTTCGCGCGACGAACCTTGCCGCGGCGAACCAGTTCAACGCCTTCAACGACTGGGGAGTAAACCGGGAATACGCGCTCCACGCCTTCGCCATAGGAAATCTTGCGAACGGTGAAGTTTTCATTGAGGCCAGCGCCGGAACGGGCGATGCAGACGCCTTCATAGGCCTGCACGCGGGTACGCGTACCTTCGGTCACGCGAACCTGAACGCGAACGGTGTCGCCTGGCTGGAAATCCGGAAGCTTGCGCTTTTCTTCGATCTTTGCTGCCTGTTCGGCTTCAAGCTGACGAATGATATCGGTCATCGTCTTTCTCCTTCTGCATTCTTCTCAAACAGTCAGAGCGCTCTGCACTTGCCACCAAGCAATCCTTGGCCCTGTGGCTATGCCTTCAAATTCAGGCAGGAGCGGTACACCATTTATTGGTTTGGGACGCCTCGGGCTTTGCCCGAACGAGGTATTACAATGTCGGGATTTCCCGAACTGGCAGGCACATACAGCATCACGACCCGTTTGTCACGCCCTGTCATAATTTTTCGTAGCCAGCCTGGAAAGACTGTGCCACAACTATCGTCAACAATAAAAATACAAATCGTAAACAACTATAAAAGTTGTAGCTAATAAGGGGACAGTATGACAATCAAAAATCCATCACCCTCATTGTACAATGAGGATTTGGCACCAGCCGAAGAACGCAAATGGGGCGCCTTCAGCATTTTCAACGTCTGGACATCGGATGTTCATAGCCTTTGGGGCTATTATCTTGCCGCAAGCCTGTTTCTTTTGTGCGGCAGTTTTCTGAACTTTGTTATAGCGATCGGTGCAGGATCATTGGTCATCTTCTTCCTGATGACTCTCGTCGGTAATGCCGGCGTGCGGACAGGCGTGCCTTTTCCGGTGCTGGCGCGGGCATCGTTCGGCACGTTCGGAGCCAATTTTCCAGCCCTCGTGCGCGGTGTCGTCGCCTGTTTCTGGTATGGCGCGCAGACCGCTGCCGCCTCCGGCGCCATCGTCGCGCTGCTTATCCGCAACGAAAGCATGCTGTCCTTTCACCAGAACAGCCATCTGCTCGGCCACTCGACCCTCGAAGTCATCTGCTATGTCCTGGTTTGGGCAGCCCAGCTTCTCATCATCCAGCGCGGCATGGAAACTGTCCGCAAATTCCAGGACTGGGCCGGTCCGGCAGTCTGGATCATGATGCTGATCCTGGCCGTTTATCTGGTTATCAAGGCCGGCACGTTTTCTTTCGGCAGCGAAATTCCGCGCGATGTGCTTCTCGAGAAAACAAAAGATGCAGGCGTTACCGGCGAGCCGGGTTCGTTTGCGGCACTCGCTGCCGTCGCGGCCACGTGGATCACCTATTTTGCGGCACTCTATCTGAACTTCTGCGACTTCTCGCGCTATGCCAAGGACGAAGCATCCTTGCGGCGCGGCAATCTTTGGGGCCTGCCGGTCAATCTTCTGGCCTTCTGCCTTGTCGCCGGCGTCACCACCACCGCTGCCTTCACAGTCTATGGCGAAGTGCTGCTTCATCCCGACCAGATTTCGGCAAAGTTCGATAGCTGGTTCCTTGCACTGCTTGCCGCGCTGACTTTCACCGTCGCCACGCTCGGCATCAATGTGGTTGCGAACTTCGTTTCCGCCGCCTTCGACTTCTCCAACACATTGCCGCAGAAAGTCTCGTTCAAGCGGGGCGGTGTCATCGCAGCATTGATCGCATTGATCCTCTATCCGTTTGCCCCGTGGGAAACCGGCGCAGCCCATTTCGTCAACTTCCTCGGCTCCACCATGGGCCCGATCTTCGGAATCATGATGGTCGATTATTATCTGCTGCGTCGCGGACAGTTGAATGTGGCCGATCTTTATCAGGAAAACGGTGAGTTCCGGTTCCAGAATGGCTGGCACGTCAAGGCTTTCATCGCTTTTGCTATCGGCGCCCTGTTCTCATCCGTCCTGCCAATGGCCACCAATCTTCTGCCGAGCTGGTGGGCGACCTATGGCTGGTTCTTCGGCGTGGCTATTGGCGGCAGCGTCTATTTTATCCTGCGTAAGTCGCAAACAGAACTTCGCAGTCCTGCAAATCAGCACTCTGCCTGACAAAAAGAGACGAAAATGCCCGGCATCTGCCGGGCATTTTCATTTAGAGCGCATCCAACAAAACATCAGATCGGCGATCTAACGGCCAATCCGGCCCAGATGCGTATCCTGAAATCCTGATCCATATTTGAGACCATAACCGAGTGCACGGTCGACGCCGATATGCACGGCCCAGATCAGCGCAATTGCGAGGCAAAGCGGCCAGTTCATGGCCCAGCCAAGCACCGCCACCAACACCACGCCGATCCAGCTATGAGCAATATTATAGACGACCGCGCCTGTACGCGGTCCCCTCACATAGCCGAAGAACGAAAGATCGGGCGCAAGGATGAGAATGGCGAAGAGCCACCAGCTTGCGCCACTGACCCAATAGGCTCCGAGCGCCAGCAGCGCGAGGGAAAGACTTTCGAGCCGCTGGATCAGGTTCATTTGCGCTTTCCCTCGCAATAGGCTTCCCAAAGATCGGGACGCCGCTCCCTGGTGATCCGCTCAGCCTGTTCGTGCCGCCATTTGTCAATGGCACCATGATTGCCGGAGGTCAGGATTTCGGGAATGGGCCGATCTTCCCAAACCTGCGGGCGGGTGTAGTGCGGATGTTCGAGCAGGCCGGTCTCGAAACTCTCCGTCTCGCCGGATTCGCGATTGCCCATCACGCCCGGCAAAAGCCGCACAATGGCATCGAGCAGCACGATGGCCGCAGTCTCTCCACCCGACAGGATGTAATCGCCAATCGATACTTCCTCGAGATTGCGCGCCTCGATCACGCGTTCATCCACGCCTTCGAAACGCCCGCAGAGAATGATCGCGCCCGGCCCTTCGGCCAGTTCGCGAACGCGCTTTTGCGTCAGCGGCTTTCCGCGTGGGCTCATCACAAGCATCGGACGCTGACCGTCGGCAACCGAATCCAGCGCGCGGGCGATAACGTCCGGCTTCATCACCATGCCGGCGCCGCCGCCAGATGGCGTATCGTCCACCATACGATGCCGCCCTTCCGCAAAATCGCGTATCTGCACCGCATCGAGCCGCCATTTGGCTTCACCGAGCGCCTTGCCCGCAAGCGAAGCGCCAAGCGGTCCGGGAAACATTTCCGGATAAAGCGTCAGCACGGATGCATGAAAGAAACCGGCCTCATCATCGACCTTCGAAACTTCGGTCATGACTTCTTCGGCTTTTTCTTTTCGCTTTGCGGACGCTCGTCCTCATCGTCGGCGATCAATCCGGCGGCATAGGGCTCGACCAGCAATGTTCCCTTGTCGAAATCGATCTCCGGCACGGCCGCTTCCGTGAACGGAATGAGCATCGGGCGCTTGCCCTTTTCGGATAGCTCGATGAGATCGCCGCCGCCGAAATCGAAGAGCGCGCTCACCACGCCATAGGTCTTGCCTTCGGCATCCACCGCCAGCAGGCCGATGAGGTCTGTCTGGAAGAATTCGTCTTCATCCAGTTCGTCATCCGGCAGTTGCGAACGATCGATGAAAAGCTCGATCCCGTTCAGCGCTTCGGCGGCATTGCGGTCATTGATGCCTTTGAACCGCACGACCACCACGGTCTTTGCAGGACGCGCTTCCAGAACCTCGTAGCTCTTGCCCTGTTCGTCATAAAGCAGGCCGTATTCGGCGATGGCCAGCGGATCGCCGGTAAAGGTCTTCACTCGCACTTCGCCACGCGTGCCATGGGCGGCACCGATGACGGCGAGCTGGATCGGGTTTTCTGGACGCGGCATTGCCAACCTTGTTTCTGCTGCACGGAGAGGACTATTTTTCGTTCAATAGCTCTTTCGTCGGTCTTTTTCACGTCATTTCGTCAGAAAATCGCTCTTCAACCCACGAAAACCAGCCGGTAACCTATCGCTGGCAGACTGCACGCGAATCCAGAGTGAACGATCGGCCTGATTATGACGACGAACAGCGAATTTCTGATCCCTGCCCGCGCCGACCTCGCAGCCGCGCGGGAAGAATGGCTGAAGACGCTGAAAGATGCGCGCCGCCTGTCCGAAAATACGCTCGAAGCCTATGAACGCGACACGCGCCAGTTTCTCAATTTCCTGACCGGCCATCTGGGCGAGCCGCCATCGCTGAAAGATGTCGGCAATCTGCGGATCGCCGATCTGCGCTCCTTTCTGGCCAGCCGCCGCAATGACGGCGTCGGCGCCAGAACGCTGGGGCGTGGTCTTGCCGGTGTTCGCTCGCTGCTGCGCCATCTGGAAAAACGCGGCCTTGCCAATGCAGCGGGCGCAAGTGCCATGCGCGCGCCGCGACAGCCAAAATCCCTGCCGAAACCGCTGACTGCCGAAGATGCCCGCCGCGTGGTCGCCGCCGACGGGCAGATGGCGGAGGAACCATGGATCGCCGCGCGCAACGCCGCCGTTCTGACATTGCTCTATGGCTGCGGCCTGCGCATTTCAGAAGCGCTTGGCCTCATGGGTGACGCTTTATCCGACAGCACCGCCCTTTCGATCACCATCACGGGCAAGGGCAACAAGGCCCGTCTCGTGCCGTTGCTGCCCGTCGTGCATCGCGCCGTCGCCCAATATCGGGCGCTTTGCCCATTCGACCTTACCGCCGACAAGCCGCTTTTTCGCGGCGCCAAGGGCGGCATTCTTCATGCGGCGATCATCCAGCGCGAAATGCAGAAGCTGCGCGCCGGTCTCGGCCTGCCCGACAGTGCGACGCCGCATGCGCTGCGCCATTCCTTCGCCACCCACCTTCTGGGTCGCGGCGGCGATCTCAGGACCATTCAGGAACTGCTTGGCCATGCAAGCCTTTCAACTACGCAGGTCTATACCGGCGTGGATACCGAGCGGCTTCTGGAAGTTTACGACAAGGCACATCCGCGCGCTTGATATTGGTCTCGCATCTGTGAAAAACGGTCTTATATTGCCCTCATGAAAAAGCTGCTTCTCACCCTTCTCCTTGCTTGTCTTGCAGGCACAATCCCCGCTCGCGCCGACAATGTATCCGCCGCTTGCACCCCGCACGGCGTCAATCTCATGGAGGGACTGGAGACGAGAGACCCGGCAAGCTGGCAGGAATTGCAGCGAGACGCCGATAAGATTCCCAATCGCAAAGGGCTTCTCTGGAAAATCGACAAGCAGGGCGTCGAGCCATCCTATCTCTTCGGCACAATGCATTTTTCCGATCCCCGCGTCCTGACGCTGTCGAAAGCCACCGACGAGGCCTATCGATCGGCAAGCACCGTCGTCGTGGAAACGACCGATATTCTGGACCCGAAGTTTTTCCTGCGTGTCAGACTGGAGCAACCCGAGCTGCTGCTTTTCACCGACGGCACCACGCTCAAATCGCATCTCCCCGAGCAACGGCGTGAGGAAATCGAACGGAAGCTCGCGGAACGCGGCATTGTTCTCGACGCGGTCGCCAAAATGAAACCATGGGTGCTATCCAGCTTGCTGGCCCTTCCCAAATGCGAGAGGGAGCGGCAAGGCGAAGGCGAGAAATCGCTCGATGAAAAGCTTGCCCTCGATGCACAGGCCGAAGGCCGCGATGTTCAGGGCCTTGAAAGCGCGGAAGAGCAGCTCACCGCGATGAACCGGATGCCGCTCGATTTCCACCTCCGCAGCCTTGTCGCCACCATCGATTATGGCGACGCGATCGAGGATGCCATGGAGACGACGACTGCCCTCTATCTCGATGGTGAAATCGGGATGATCATGCCGGCGCTCCGGAAAATTGTTCCCGACAGCCTTTCCGACGATGACTATGATTTATTCTTAAAATATCTCATTTCGGACCGGAATCACCTCATGGCTGATCGCGCCGTCCCGATCATCGACAAGGGAAATGCTTTTATTGCGGTGGGCGCGCTACATCTGCCGGGCAAGGACGGTATAATCGAATTGCTGCGCGCAAAGGGCTATCGGGTAATCCCGCTATAGGACCCATGTGGCTGAATATTTCTAACCGGCTCTAAGAGCCTGTTCCAAAAGTCGCCATTCCGGTCTGCAAATGGCAATTTTCTGCGTTCCGGTACTCATGTACGTTAAGCACACTGCGCTCCGGTACTCGTAAATCGCCATTTTCGCCTCGGCCTGCCGCTTTTTGTTTCAGGCTCTAAGATCGGTGATACTATTTTCAATGGCAGTAATATTGAGTTCGAGTTCGGCAATCTGTCTCAGTATGGATTTTCCCGGAAGCGCTTCTTCTCTGGCTGCTTCATCCAGAAGCTTGAACTGTTCATCGCGCAAAAGCGACGAGAGCTTTTCGAAGCGCTCAATGGTTTTCATATTTTCTTTCGAAGGCATAATATCTTTTCCTTAAATTTCGGCGTGGCTTTTAAGCGCTTGTGATGATCCAGCTTTACAGTGATAAAACCTGCATGGCCAGTTGATCGATCATAATCCGGCTTGCCGGATCACTTCCGTGATTGAATATACATAGCGATAGGCAGTTTCGCTGGGGTTAACGGCATATTCACCGCGCCCGCCCGCAGACCTATCAATCCGTACTCCTTTCTTATCTTGGAGTTTTCGGAACGATCCTCTCCTTTTCGCATTGTTATATACCGGGTGTGTTTTCGCAACATGATGCGGTTGGTGCTGAAGCGGTTCATGAATGACCCAATACCCGGCCAACCGACGCTTCCCGGCTATCGCTTCGATGATGGAAGGAACCATTGGAGGAACCCGATATGGTTGATCCCCTCGACCCGCGAACCAGAGATCCGCACCTTTCGGACCCGACTGGCCAAACCGGAATGCCGCCGCCACCGCCCAATCGCGGCGGAAGCGGCTATCTGCTTGGCGCGGTGCTTCTGGCTGCGATCATCCTTCTGGGCTACTTCTTCTACCGCAATGGCAGCGGGACCGATACTTCCGCTCCACCTTCGCCGCCACCGGCGACACAGAGCGAGCCTGCAACGCCGGCTCCAGCTCCCCCGGCCAACCCGCCAGCGCAGAACTAGACATCAAAAAAAGGCCCGCACGCGCGGGCCTTTTTACAATGGCAGGAATGCAGCCGATTACATATGGATCGGCTTGGCAAAGGTGGCCAGCGCGGATTCGCGCACGGCTTCCGACATGGTCGGATGAGCGTGGCAGGTGCGGGCGAGGTCTTCCGACGATCCGCCAAACTCCATCAGAACCGCCAGTTCGTGGATCATTTCACCGGCATTGTAGCCGAGAATATGCGCGCCCAGAACGCGGTCCGTAGCCTTGTCGGCGAGGATTTTGACGAAACCGTCGGTATGCAGCATGGCGCGCGCACGACCATTGGCCGTGAACGGGAACTTGCCCACCTTGTATTCGATACCGGCGGCCTTCAGTTCCTCTTCGGTCTTGCCGACGGAAGCCACTTCCGGCTGCGTGTAGACCACGCTCGGGATAACATCGAAATTCACGTGACCGGCCTGACCGGCAATGATTTCGGCAACCGCAATGCCTTCGTCCTCAGCCTTGTGCGCCAGCATCGGCCCCTGCACCACGTCGCCAATGGCATAGATGCCTTCGACATTGGTGCGCCAATGATCGTCGATCGCAACGCGGCCGCGATCATCCATATTCACGCCCGCTTCCTGCAAGCCGAGACCATCCGTGTAGGGACGGCGGCCGGTCGCGACCAGCACCGCATCGGCTTCAAGCGTTTCGGCCGCGCCGCCCTTGACCGGCTCGAAAGTCACTTTCGCGCCCTTTCCGGCCTTTTCCACGCCCGTCACCTTGGCGCTAAGCTTGAAGGCAATGCCCTGCTTTTCGAGAAGGCGCTGGAACTGCTTCGACACTTCGCCATCCATGGGCCCGAGCACCTTGTCGAGATATTCGACGACCGTGACCTTCGCACCCAGACGCGCCCAAACCGAACCGAGTTCGAGACCGATCACGCCGCCGCCGACCACGATCAGGCTGCCCGGAACCTTGTCGAAGGAAAGCGCGCCGGTCGAGGAAACGATGACTTTCTCGTCAATATCGACCTTGACGCCCGGAATGCCGGCCACGTCAGAGCCGGTGGCGATAATGATGTTCTTGGCTTCGATTTCCTCGACCTTGCCGTCTTCGGCGGTCACGGAAACCTTGCCCTTGCCGACAATCTTGCCGGTGCCGATGAAGGCCGTGATCTTGTTCTTCTTGAACAGGAATTCAACGCCGGTGACGTTGGCCTTCACGGTCGCATCCTTATGCGCCAGCATCTTTCCCAGATTGAGCTTCGGCGTCACTTCCACGCCGAGCGTGTCGAAGGAGTGACCGGCTTCGGCAAACACTTCCGACGCATGCAGAAGCGCCTTGGAGGGAATGCAGCCGATATTCAGGCAGGTGCCACCGAAGGTCTTGCGCTTTTCTACAACAGCAACGGAAAGACCAAGCTGTGCAGCCTTGATCGCGGCGACATAACCGCCGGGACCCGTACCGATGACAACCACATCGTATGACATTGAACTATCCTTCTTCAGTCTGTCCTGAACGTTTTCGAACGCCCGGTTCATCCGGGCCCGTTCTCTCATTCGAAATTATTTCCATGCAACCGGCATCCTTGAGGGGCCGGTCATTCCTCGTCGGGCGCGCATCCCTGAAAGCGGAATGCCTCCCACTGAAGCGGCTTTTCGGGTTTTGCCGCTCCAAAATCATAACCGTCGAGCGCCGTCACCAGATCGGGCAGCAGGATCGCCTGCGCCGCCGGTTCGCCCGCCTTGGGCAGCACATCAGCTTCCGCGCCTTCCTTCAGCGCGTAGATAACGCTCTGCCAGATGCTGCAATCGTCAAGATCCTCCGCATTGGAGCCGTCGCCCTTGCAGTTATAGGTCAGCAGCGCATAGGGACGCGCCACACCTTCCTCCGGCCAGATCACCATGCCGTTCAGCTTGAACTCCGGCTTGTCATTGGCCGTGATCGTGAATTCATTCGTCGGCGCCGGTGTCATTTTCAGGTCGTTCGGCTGCTCCGGGCGGAACGTCAGCGTATAGGCGTCGTCACGATCACGATAAATCGCGCGGTTCTGCGTGCAGGCCGCCTGAACGGCGGTAGAGAAGACCGTGAGCGCGAGCGCCGCAATAGCGGTGCTCCTGAGAAGCTTGTTTGCTGCGTGCATCTGTCGGTTCTCTCCCTAACTGTTCCGGCTGAGTGTTTCCGGCAGCGAATCTTCGGTGTCCGAAGATAATGCTTACATAGCCTTTTCGGTGGCAAGTTTAAGCCCCAGCGCGATGAAGACAACACCGCTGGCCCGATCGATCCATTTCGAGGCACGCGAGAAGGCCGCGCGCATCTTCGGCGTCGTCATGAAAAGGCTGACGCCAACGAACCACGAGATCAGGGCGGTAGCCATCACCACACCGTAACCAAGCTTCACCTCGGTCGGCGTATGGGCATGAACGACGGTGGAGAAAATCGACAGGAAGAAGAACACGGCCTTGGGGTTCAGCGCATTGGCGGCAAAACCGAGGCCGAAAGCCTTGGCGAAACTCTGCTGCTTGCGCGGTTCCTTTGGCGCGCTCTCCACCTCGATCTTCGTCGTTCCAGCCCGCAGCGCCTTGACGCCGATATAGACCAGATAGGCCACACCGCACCATTTGACGATGTTGAACAGATAGATCGATTTGGAAATGATGAGACCGAGACCCAGCACCGTATAGGTGACGTGCATCATCAGCGCCGTGCCGATGCCGAAGCTGGTGATGATCGCCTCGCGACGGCCATGCAGCAGCGACTGCCTTATGACCATGGCAAGATCGGCGCCGGGGGAAACGATGGCAAAGACGAAGATCGCCATCAGGGATGCAAGTTCGAACAGATAGGGATGCATCGCGTTTCCTTCATTGCGCGTGTCTCACGCGCAGGCTGTCATCACAGAACCAAAGCCAGAAGCATGATACCGAGCCCCACCAGACTGATCAGCCAGACAAAGGACCGGAAATAGGGAATGCCCGCCAGATAAAGCGGGATATAGACGATGCGACCGACAAACCAGAGCCACGCCCCGAGGCTGCCCCATCCTGACGGATCGCCTTTCAGGACCAGCGCCAGCGCCAGACCGATGAAAGCCGGATAGGTCTCGCGGAAATTGGCGGATGCCCTCTCCGCGCGACCGGCAAACTTGCCGGAGGGCTTCAGCCCCTCGTCGCGCGGACCGGCATTCCATCGGGAGCCGAGCTCCCTCGTCGCCGCAAAGCCCTGCAGGAGGATATGAACCACCAGCAGGACAACGCTTAAGCCGACCAGCGGCAGAAACGGCGATGCGGAGAAAAGGCCCGGCTCCATCGTTTTTCCTTAGAGATCGAGAACCAGACGTTCCGGATCTTCCAGGCTTTCCTTGACGCGCACGAGGAAGGTCACGGCTTCCTTGCCGTCCACGATGCGGTGATCGTAGGAAAGCGCCAGATACATCATCGGGCGGATCACGATCTGGCCGCCGACGACAACCGGACGTTCCTGGATCTTGTGCATGCCGAGAATGCCCGACTGCGGCGCGTTCAGGATCGGCGAGGACATCAGCGAACCGTACACGCCGCCATTGGTGATGGTGAACGTGCCGCCCTGCATGTCGGCCATGGACAGCGAACCGTCGCGAGCGGCCTTGGCCAGACGGCCCAGTTCCTTTTCGATTTCCGCAATCGACATGCTGTCGGCATCACGGATGACAGGAACCACAAGGCCCTTGTCCGTGCCGACGGCCATGCCGACATGGGCGAAGTTCTTGTAGATGATGTCGGTGCCGTCGATCTCGGCGTTAACCGCCGGGATTTCCTTCAGCGCATGGGTCACGGCCTTGGTGAAGAAGCCCATGAAGCCGAGCTTCACGCCATGCTTCTTCTCGAAGATGTCCTTGTACTTGGTGCGCAGTTCCATCACCGCAGACATGTCGACTTCGTTATAGGTCGTCAGCATGGCGGCTGTGTTCTGGGCATCCTTCAGACGCTTGGCGATCGTCTGGCGCAGGCGGGTCATCTTCACGCGTTCTTCACGCGATGCATCGTCAGCCGACGATGCCGGACGGGCAGCAGCCGCAGCGACCGGAGCCGGAGCAGCCGAAACACCCCCCGAAATACCCTTGGCGATGGCGTCAAGCACATCGCCCTTCAGCACCTGACCGCGCTTGCCCGAACCGTCCACCTGGTCGGCGGAGAGGTTGTTTTCTGAAAGCAGCTTGGCAGCGGCAGGCGCTGGCTGCATGGCCGGGCCGGACGAGGCGGATGCGACCGGAGCGGCGGCAGGGGCAGCGGCAGCAGGCTTGGCTTCTTCCTTCTTCGCAGCCGGAGCAGCGGCAACGGCAGCGCCATCGGTGGAAATCTGGCCGAGAAGCGCATTGACCTCGACCGTGTCGCCTTCCTTGGCCGTGATTTCAGCCAGTACGCCAGCAGCAGCAGCCGGAACTTCCACTGTCACCTTGTCGGTTTCCAGTTCCACCAGCGGTTCGTCGGCAGCGACAGCATCGCCGACTTTCTTGAACCATTTTCCGATGGTTGCCTCAGTAACGGACTCCCCAAGCGTGGGAACGCGAATTTCGGTGGCCATGGTTTTTTCTTCCGTTGATCTTCGAATTTTGAATTTGTGTTCAAGTGCTGGAGCCGCCCGCAAGGCGGCTCCAAAACCGGTTAGCTGCCGAGCGCATCCTCAAGGAAAGCGGCGAGCTGCGCAAGATGCTTCGACATCAGGCCCGTTGCAGGCGATGCGGCGGCCGGACGGCCCGCATAGCGCACGCGCTGATGCTTGGCATCGATATGCGCCAGCACCCATTCCAGATACGGGTCGATGAACGACCACGCGCCCATGTTCTTCGGCTCTTCCTGGCACCAGACCATTTCTGCCTGACGGAACCGCGACAGCTCGTTGATGAGCGCCTTGGCCGGGAACGGATAGAGCTGTTCGACACGCAGCAGGTAGACATCGTCGATGCCGCGCTTTTCGCGCTCTTCGTAAAGGTCGTAGTAGACCTTGCCCGAGCAGAGAACGACGCGACGGATCTTTGCATCCTTCTGGAGCTTGATGCCTTCGTCCTTGTTGTACTGCGCATCGTCCCACAGCAGGCGGTGGAACGAGGATTCGCCCGACATTTCAGCCAGCGTCGAAACGGCGCGCTTGTGGCGCAGCAGCGACTTCGGCGTCATCATGATGAGCGGCTTGCGGAAGTCGCGCTTCATCTGGCGGCGCAGGATGTGGAAGTAGTTGGCGGGCGTCGTGACGTTCGCCACCTGCATGTTGTCTTCGGCGCAGAGCTGGAGATAGCGTTCCAGACGGGCCGAGGAGTGTTCCGGACCCTGGCCTTCATAGCCGTGCGGCAGAAGGCAGACGAGGCCGGACATGCGCAGCCACTTGCGTTCGCCCGACGAGATGAACTGGTCGAACACGACCTGTGCACCGTTGGCGAAATCGCCGAACTGGGCTTCCCACAGAACCAGAGCGCGCGGGTCGGACAGCGAATAGCCGTATTCGTAGCCAAGCACTGCCTCTTCCGAGAGCATCGAGTTGATGGCCTCGTAGATCGCCTGACCCTTCTGGATATTGTTGAGCGGGGTGTAGCGATTCTGGTTCTCCTGATCGTAGAGAACCGTGTGACGCTGCGAGAAGGTGCCGCGCTCGACATCCTGGCCGGACAGGCGAACAGGGCTGCCTTCGGCAACCAGCGAGCCGAACGCCAGCGATTCAGCCGTCGCCCAGTCGATCCCCTCGCCCGTTTCCATCATCTTAGCGCGGTTGTCGAGGAAGCGCTGGATCGTGCGGTGGACGTGGAAGTCCTTCGGCACTTCGACGAGCTTCTTGCCGATTTCCTTGAGCGTCTTCATCGGAACGGCGGTTTTGCCGCGACGCTGCTCGTCGGCATTGTCGGCAGTGCGCAGACCAGCCCACGCGCCGTCCAGCCAGTCGGCCTTGTTGGGCTTGTAGCTCTGGCCGGCTTCGAACTCGGTTTCCAGATTTTCGCGCCACTGCGCTTTCATCTGGTCGATTTCTTCCTGCTTGATCAGGCCTTCCGCGATCAGCTTGTCGCTGTAGAGCTGCACCGTGGTCTTGTGTCCGCGGATCGCCTTGTACATCAGCGGCTGCGTGAAGGACGGCTCGTCGCCTTCGTTGTGACCGAAGCGGCGATAGCAGAACATGTCGATGACCACCGGCTTGTGGAAGGTCATGCGGAACTCGGTCGCAACCTTGGCAGCGAACACCACGGCTTCCGGATCGTCGCCGTTGACGTGGAAGATCGGCGCCTCGATCATCTTCGCCACATCCGACGGATAAGGCGACGAACGCGAGAAGGCCGGATTGGTGGTGAAACCGATCTGGTTGTTGATGATGAAATGCACCGTACCGGCAACGCGGTGGCCCTTCAGCCCCGAAAGGCCAAGACACTCGGCCACGACGCCCTGACCGGCAAAGGCGGCATCGCCATGCAGGAGCAGCGGCAGAACCTTGGCGCGCGTCGCAAGCGGAACCATGTCGTCGCGATTGCGGCCTGCGAGCAGGTCCTGCTTGGCGCGGGCCTTGCCCATGACGACCGGGTTGACGATTTCCAGATGCGACGGGTTGGCGGTCAGCGACAGGTGGACCTTGTTGCCGTCGAACTCACGGTCCGACGAAGCGCCCAGATGGTACTTCACGTCGCCCGAACCTTCCACATCGTCAGGAGCATAGGAGCCGCCCTTGAACTCGTGGAAGATGGCGCGGTGCGGCTTGCCCATGACCTGGCTGAGCACGTTCAGGCGGCCACGGTGGGCCATGCCGAGAATGATTTCCTTGACGCCCATGGCACCGCCGCGCTTGACGATCTGCTCAAGGGCGGGGATCAGCGATTCACCGCCATCGAGGCCGAAACGCTTGGTGCCCTTGTACTTGACGTCGATGAACTGCTCAAAGCCTTCCGCTTCGATCAGCTTCGACAGGATGGCCTTCTTGCCTTCCGGCGTGAAAGCGACCTTTTTGTCCGGGCCTTCGATGCGTTCCTGAATCCAGGCCTTCTCAGCCGGATCGGAGATATGCATGAATTCGACGCCGATCGTGCCGCAATAGGTGCGCTTCAGAATGTCGAGCATTTCCGGCACGGTCGCGTATTCGAGGCCGAGCACGTTGTCGATGAAGATCTTGCGGTTGTAGTCGGCAGGCGTGAAACCGTAGTTTTCCGGCTCCAGCTCATTGTAATCGTTCGGCTTTTCGGAGAGGCCGAGCGGGTCGAGATTGGCGTGCAGATGGCCGCGCATGCGATAGGCGCGGATCATCATGATGGCGCGAACGCTGTCGCGTGCAGCCTGCGTGATCTCTTCGCTGGTCAGGGCCGCACCGGTGGCGCCCTTGGCTTCGCCCTTCGCAGCCTTGCCCTTCAGCTTGTCGGTGACATGCTTCTCGACTTCGGCCCAATTGCCGTCGAGCGCGGAAATGAGTTCGCCATTGGCGGCGATCGGCCAGTTCTTCCGGGTCCACGACGCGCCTTCGGCGTTCTTCTTCACATCGTCGGCATTGTCGCCCAGTTTGGCGAAGAAATCGCGCCACTGCGGATCGACCGAATTTGGATCGCTCTCGTATCTGGCGTAGAGTTCCTCGATATAGTCGGCGTTGCCACCATAGAGGAACGAGGTGAGGGCGAAAACGTCGTTGGCTTGTTCCTGCCTTGCCATAGCCTACCCGGAGCCTAGCTCCGTCTCCTTGTCAGCGATTCATTTTGCGCGGGCCGGAAGCTTTTGACCTTCATCCCTCACGCCGCCGGGGAGGAACCGCTACAGACCCCGGCATAACTAAACTCTACGCGTCGGAACGGTCGTATCCGTTCCCTTGTCGCCGGAATGGCCCGGCTTTCATGTCAAACCCGGCAGCGGCTTTCGCCGCAGCCGGGATATTCAGATCGATGACCGATCTCAGCCCTTAAGGACTTCGACCAGCGTCTTGCCAAGCTGCGCCGGCGACGGCGACACGCGAATGCCAGCCGATTCCATGGCCGCAATCTTGTCTTCCGCGCCGCCCTTGCCGCCGGAGATCACGGCGCCAGCATGGCCCATGGTGCGTCCGGCAGGAGCCGTGCGGCCAGCGATGAAGCCGACCATCGGCTTCTTGCGGCCACGCTTGGCTTCGTCCTTGAGGAACTGCGCCGCATCTTCTTCAGCCGAGCCGCCGATTTCGCCGATCATGACAATCGACTTGGTTTCGTCGTCGGCCAGGAACATTTCCAAAACGTCGATGAACTCGGTGCCCTTGACCGGATCGCCGCCGATACCGACAGCGGTGGTCTGGCCGAGGCCTTCGTTCGAGGTCTGGAACACAGCTTCATAGGTAAGCGTGCCGGAGCGGGAAACAACGCCCACCGAACCCTTCTTGAAGATATTGCCCGGCATGATGCCGATCTTGCATTCTTCAGGGGTCAGGATGCCGGGGCAGTTCGGTCCGAGCAGGCGCGACTTCGAGCGTTCCAGACGCTCCTTGACGCGAACCATGTCCATGACCGGAATGCCTTCGGTGATGCAGACGATGAACGGGATTTCAGCTTCGATGGCTTCGATGATCGCATCGGCTGCGCCTGCTGGCGGAACATAGATCACGGATGCGTCGGCGCCCGTGCGTTCCTTGGCTTCGGCAACGGTTGCGAAGATCGGGAGCTTTTCGCCCTTGGCGCCTTCCCAGGTTTCGCCGCCCTTCTTCGGGTGGATACCGCCGACCATCTGCGTGCCGTAGTAAGCAAGCGCCTGTTCGGTGTGGAAGGTGCCGGTCTTGCCGGTCAGGCCCTGTACGAGAACCTTGGTGTCCTTGTTGACGAGAATGGACATGCCTTAATTCCCCTTCACTGCAGCGACGATCTTCTGCGCCGCATCGTCGAGATCGTCGGCCGAAATGACGTTCAGGCCGCTCTCGTTGATGATCTTCTTGCCGAGTTCGACATTGGTGCCTTCAAGACGGACAACCAGCGGAACCTTGAGGCCGACTTCCTTGACCGCGGCGATCACGCCTTCGGCGATGACGTCGCACTTCATGATGCCGCCGAAGATGTTGACCAGAATGCCCTGGACAGCCGGATCAGCGGTGATGATCTTGAACGCCGCCGTCACCTTCTCCTTGGAAGCGCCGCCGCCAACGTCGAGGAAGTTGGCAGGTTCTGCACCGTAGAGCTTGATGATGTCCATCGTTGCCATGGCAAGGCCTGCGCCGTTGACCATGCAGCCGATATTGCCGTCGAGAGCGACGTAAGCGAGGTCGTACTTGGACGCTTCGATCTCTTTTTCGTCTTCTTCCGACAGATCGCGCAGTTCCTGAATGTCAGGATGACGGAACAGCGCATTGCCGTCGAATGACACCTTGGCGTCGAGAACGCGCACGCGGCCATCGGTCATGACGATCAGCGGGTTGATTTCGAGAAGGCTCATGTCCTTTTCGGTGAAAGCCTTGTAGAGGATCGGGAACAGCTTGACGCCGTCTTCGCGCGCCTGACCTTCAAGCTTCAGCGCATCGGCGAGCTTGTTGGCGTCCTCATCCGTCACGCCCTTGGCAGGGTCGATGGCGACGGTGACGATCTTTTCAGGGGTTTCTTCGGCGACGGCTTCGATGTCCATGCCGCCTTCGGTCGAAACGACGAAAGCCGGACGGCCAACGGTGCGGTCGATCAGGATCGAGAGATAGAGCTCGCGATCGATGTCGGCGCCGTCTTCGATGTAAAGACGGTTGACCTGCTTGCCGGCCGGGCCGGTCTGCTTGGTGACCAGCGTGTTGCCCAGCATTTCCTTCGCATTGGCAACCACTTCCTCGACCGACTTGGCGAGGCGCACGCCGCCCTTTGCATCGGCTGGCAGTTCCTTGAACTTGCCCTTGCCGCGTCCGCCAGCATGGATCTGGCTCTTGACGACATAAAGCGGCCCGGGAAGCGTCTTTGCCCATTCTTCCGCCTGTTCGACGGAATAGACAGCCACACCATTGGCGATCGGCGCGCCGTAGGTGTGAAGCAGGCGCTTGGCCTGGTATTCGTGAATATTCATCTGGTTGTCCTCTGCGGATTCCCGGCCCGTTTCGCAACGAAACCGGTACGGCCCAAATCTTCGACCAATAATTGACAGCCGGAAAAGGCCGGTGCCGCACGCATGCGGCGATCCGGCCTTGTCTGGAATTTTACTTCAGCGACGGAGCGATGGCGATGCAGGCTTCGCAAAGACCGGCGACGGAAGCCACCGACTTGTCGAACTGCGCCTTCTCGTCCTTGTCGAGATCAATTTCGATGATGCGCTCGACGCCATTGGCGCCGATCACGGTCGGCACGCCGACATACATGTCCTTGACGCCGTACTGGCCCGAAAGCTGGGCAGCGACCGGCAGGACGCGCTTCTTGTCCTTGAGGTAGGATTCAGCCATCTGGATGGCCGACGAAGCCGGAGCGTAGAAAGCCGAACCGGTCTTGAGCAGGCCGACGATTTCCGCGCCGCCGTCACGGGTGCGCTGGATGATCTTGTCGAGCTTGTCCTGGCTGGTCCAGCCCATCTTGACGAGGTCTGGCAGCGGAATGCCGGCAACGGTCGAGTAGCGAGCCAGCGGAACCATGCTGTCGCCGTGGCCGCCCAGCACGAATGCCGTGACGTCTTCAACCGAGACGTTGAATTCTTCCGAGAGGAAATAACGGAAGCGGGCGCTGTCGAGAACGCCAGCCATGCCGACAACCTTGTGCGCCGGAAGACCGGAGAACTTCTGCAGCGCCCAGACCATGGCGTCGAGCGGGTTGGTGATGCAGATGACGAAAGCTTCAGGGGCATATTTCTTGATGCCCGCGCCAACCTGCTCCATCACCTTGAGGTTGATGCCCAGAAGATCGTCGCGGCTCATGCCCGGCTTGCGCGGCACGCCTGCGGTCACGATGACAACGTCTGCGCCTTCGATTGCAGCGTAGTCGTTGGCGCCGGTGTACTTCGCATCAAAACCGTCAACGGGCGAAGATTCGGCAATGTCCAGTCCCTTACCCTGCGGGATGCCTTCCGCAATGTCGAAAAGGACGACGTCGCCGAGTTCCTTCAGACCGGCCAGATGAGCGAGCGTGCCGCCGATCATGCCGGAGCCGATGAGGGCAATCTTGTTGCGTGCCATGATTGTTTCTTTCCTCACTTTTGATCCAGAAACGCATCAGCCCATCCGGAATCCTCCCCGGAAACGCTCAAGCGTTGGAACTGCGAGATAGGACTCTTTGGTGATAAACTCAACTCATTATTTTGCGACCAATGTTTTCAATCGGTTAGATTTATTGGTTCTTACGTAAACGTAAGATAATTTGTCATTTTCAAGGCAAAAAGGCCCTTCACCCGGCTGTCTCGCATCCTTCAAGACGTGCCAGCAGGCGCTTTCATCCCGCCGCCAAGATAATGCTTGTTTTGCATATGTCGAGTCCATAGGTTCGCCGTCAGCATCAGGCTCGCAATCAGGATCGGCCCGAAAATCGCAATCGATTTTCGGAAAGCACGATACACAGATTCACTGAATGAGAGCGCCGCGCGCCCTCACGGACACGCGGCGCTCTCAGCGAATTATCATTCAGGTCGAACGGCGGATTGCTACTTGACCGGTTCGAACTCGCCCGGTCGCCAGCTCTTGTCGAACCAAGGTTCGAGTGGCCCATAAAGCCGAAGCAGCGTGTACCATCCTTTGCCGGGGACGGTTTGGATCCAGTTTGCTTCCTTGCCTTTGGGGGCCTTCGGACCGAAATAGAGCTCGACCGAGCCGTCGGGATTCTCGATCAGCTTGTCGCGCTTGTTGTTCTTGCTCGGGAAGGTCTGACCGGTTTGGAGTTCCGAGCGCGTCTGCGGGTCGTAGACCACCACGGACCAGAAATCCTTGGCCGGCGCATTGGCGGGAATGCGCAGCTTGTATGTCTTCGCGCCATCCAGATACTTGCCGTTCCGGTCGGTCGCAGCATAGGCATACTGGGAACCGGCACCGATCATTTTCTCTACCATGGCAGGTGTGTTGACTGTAGCCTGGTAAAAGAAGAGGGTTCGGGCATCGAGATAACGGCCACCCTTGCCGCCATCCCTTAGCCATTCATAGCTTCCGCCAACGAAGGCCGCACCCCATGCGCTGTCCGGATAAAGATGGAAACCGTCGAGACGGGGCCGGAAAATCAGCGCGCGGGCGGTTGCATTGCCAATCGCGACTGCTTCGGTCAACAGTTTCTTCATCCGTGCATCAGGCGCGAAGGGCTTGCCTTTTTCAATGCCGATCGATGCAAACAGGCCCAGCAGTTCGGGATCGAGCATAGACGTCGGTTCGCGCTCGATGACCGTATGAAGTTCTTCGTAGAAGTCGTAATTGTTGGCGTGAATGGTATTCCAGGACTTGCGCGATCCGCTGATGAACTCCATTTTTGGCGGGTTGTCGCGCTTGCTGAGCGGGTAGACCTTCAGCCCGCTCTTGAAGGAAGCGACTGCCGCGTCGGGCTTGCCATCGACCAGGAAGCCGCGCAGGATCAGCCAATTCACATAGCTGGTCGACTTCGAGACGAAGTACTTTTCGCCGTCGACCTCTGCCTCCATCCCGCCGACCGGCGGATTGAGATCGCCCTGGTAATCGGGCGGCAGGATCAGATACTTGCCTCCCCTGCCACGATCAGGGCCCGGCCCGCCCATGTCGGTCACGAAACGAAAATAGGCATCGTTGACCGTGCCGGGGCCAGACTTGGCAGGGATTTCGACAACCGTCGGCCCGTCCTTGCCCAGATCGAGAACGACGCTGCCATAGACAGTATCAGTGTTGCCGGTGAGGAACAGCGGCGCCGAGTCCATGAGCTGGTCAAGAAGGACTGCCTTGTTGGACGTGTTCGCGCCCATTTCCAGATGTCCCAGTCGAATGGCTTCGACGGAGGTGGCAGGAATGCCGTTGAGGAATGTCTCGACGCCACGCATGAGGTCGAGATTGTCATAGAGCCTATCGGTCGTTGCTTCATCCGGCATCCCGTCAAAGAATTTGAGCGTACCGAGCCGGGTTTTCACCGTGTCGGGGGTCATGATCTTTTCGGGGATTTTATGATTGTAGCCGGGGGTTTTTACCTCGCCGACCGCAACAAGTGTTGTTGCAAGCAAACCGGCCGCGGCCAACGCGGCAGGACGAAGCATTTCAGATAACAACATTGTTTTCTCCCGGATTTTTTCAACTGACACGCACCACCCGCCTTGCATACACAAGAGGCCCCACCGCGACCTCTCCTATACGGTCACCACCACGGGCATCGTGCCAGCACCCGGAGCATTCATTGCAGAGACTAGCTGTATCCCCCCAGTCAGTCTTGCCATTTCACGCCAACTCGAACACGGCCCCATCCAACACGTTCTTACTAAACGGATTTTACAGCACAACCCCTGGCTGTCCCATGAACAGCATCGTTCGCGACCAGCATTTATGGAGTAACTTCCTTTAAATTCCGGTCGGATTGCGCTTCAGCCCTCGCCCTGCCCGGAAAAGGCATCGAGATATTCCGCGCTCTGCATCTCGAAGAGGCGGGAAGCGGTGCGGTCGAACTCGAAGGCTTCCGTGCCCTTGTTGGCAAGGTAAAGCTTTTCCGGCTGCGCTTCGGCGGAAATGAACACACGCGCATGGTGATCGTAAAGCACGTCGACCAGCAGGATGAAGCGCTTGGCCTCGTTGCGGCGAGAATAGTCGAGCACCGGCACGTCGTCGATGAATAGCGTCGGATAATGCTTGACGATGGCGATATAGTCCGCAGCACCCAGCGGCTTCGAGCACAATGCATCGAAGGTGAAGCGTGCCGCACCGTGCACGGCACGGGCAATCTCGATGTCGCGCCCCTTGATGCGGATCACGTCGGCCTTTTCAAGTACGCCGTCCTTTTGCGCCGCCCAGGCCGCATCCATGCGCTTGGTAGTTTCAGCACCCAGCGGCGACAGATAGACCGGCTGGCGATCAAGCTTTTCGAGGCGGTAGTCGGTACGTGAATCCAGATTGATCACATCGACATGGCTCTTGAGAATATCGACAAAGGGCAGGAAGAGCTGCCGGTTCAGGCCGTCGCGATAGAGATTGTCCGGCGCGACGTTGGATGTCGCCACCAGCACCACCCCACGGGCGAAGAGTGCGCTGAACAGGCGCGACAGGATCATCGCATCGGCAATGTCGGTCACGGTGAATTCGTCGAAGCACAGCACCCAGGCCTGCGCGCTCAGCGCATCTGCCACTGGCGGGATCGGATCGTCCTGCTTGGTCTCGCCGCGCTTCAGCGCCTGGCGATGCGCATAGATGCGCTCATGCACATCGGCCATGAAATCGTTGAAATGCGCGCGGCGCTTGCGTTCGACCGGCAGAAGCGAAAAGAACATGTCCATCAGCATGGTCTTGCCGCGCCCGACCTCACCGTGCACGTAAAGCCCCTTGATGACGCTCGTTGCCTCCTTGCGCTTGCCGAACAGCCAGCCGAGCGCGCTCGACTTGCGGGACAGGCGCTTGGTGCAGATTTCCTCGATCAGCCGGTCATAACGGCTCGTCAGTTCGAGTTGAGCGGGATCGGCTTCCACATCGCCCGCCGCGACCATTGCATCATAATGTTCGCGGACGGAGGGAAACGCCTTCAGATTACCGTCGAAAGACATGATTGCTTCCGTTCAACCTTTCAATTGCAAAAACGGCGGACCATCTTGCGATGATCCGCCTGTCTCCAGCGCGCATCCCGAAAAGTGGGAACCGGTTTTCGGGCAAGATGCGCGGCAAAACAAACAATTGGAGCGCCGATCTGATTCAATCAGATCGAAATGCGCTCCAAGCGAAAGAATGTCTTAGCGCGAAAGCGATACCGCCTGGCCGCCCGAAGTCTGCCCGTCGAAGCGGCTCTGTCCCGAAGAATAGAGCGAAGCGACGGTGCCGCCATTCGCATCATAGAGAACGAGCTGCTTGCCGTTGACGGCCCAGGAGGCGAGATTGCCGAGTTCGCCGGGGCAACGCAGCGGACCTGCGCGGTAGCCCTGACCATATTTGGTCTGCGGCGTTGCGATCTTGCAGCTCTGGCCGCCGAGCGATGCGTTCCAGACACCGGCGACGGAGCCGGGCGTCAGATCGGGCGCGGAAGCCGGTGGCAGGCTTGCAACCTGCGTGCCGGGCTGCGCATTCGGGTTCGTGGTCGGGGCCGTCGGGAACTGCGAAGCATTGGGAGAAGAAAGATTGCCCTTTTGCACCGTGCCTGCCGGAGCGGCGGCTACTGGTGGAGGCGGCGGCGGTGGCGAAACCGTATCGAGATTGCCGAACCGGGAGCTCTGGCACCCGGCCAGGACAATGCCAGCCGCCGCGAGGCTGAGCAGACTTGCTTTCGAAATTCCCATCTGGTTCTCCATTTCCGCATTTCTCATCAGGGGTGGGGGATGCCCCGGACTTCCTACCGAAGCCCTGCAATGTGACAATATTGGACCGATAAAATGGCTATATGGTTAAAAAAGCAACACCAGAACCTGTCATTTTTTCCCTCCAAACCCTTCAACATCGCTTGAAAGGACCCGATATTCCTGAAACTGGGACAGGAAGGCCACAGTTTCTCCGATATTGGGAGCTGTTCTGGCGAAACGTCCGGGCTGCAACTTTTCGCAATCTCATCCGGGTACTGGCAATTTGCGGGCTTTTCCGCCATATAGACCCTAATTGTCCCATAGGCTTCATGAGCATAAGCCGCAGGAAAACGGAACCACGATAGTTATGGCCACCAGGGCAGCCTTCGCCAAGATGAACGGGCTCGGCAATCAGATCATCGTTGCCGACATGCGCGGTCGCGCCGACCGGATCACGCCGGAAGCCGCGATCCGTCTTGCAGGCGACAGCGAAACCGCCTTCGATCAGATCATGGCGATCCACGATCCGCGCATCGCGGGAACCGACAACTATATAGCGATCATCAATTGCGACGGCACGGAAGCGCAGGCTTGCGGCAACGGCACACGCTGCGTCGTGCAGGCGCTCGCCGCCGAAACCGGCAGGCAGCATTTCACCTTTGAGACCCGCGCCGGAATCCTGACCGCGACCGAGCATGAAGACGGCTTGATCTCGGTCGATATGGGCAAGCCCCGCTTTGAGTGGCAGGACATTCCGCTTGCCGAAGAATTTCGCGATACGCGCATGATCGAATTGCAGGTCGGTCCCATCGACGCGCCGGTGCTGCATTCGCCGTCGGTCGCCTCCATGGGCAACCCGCATGCCATCTTCTGGGTCGACAGCGATGTCTGGTCCTATGAGCTGGAAAAATTCGGGCCGCTTCTGGAACATCATCCGATCTTCCCCGAACGCGCCAATATCTCGATTGCCCATGTCACCTCGCCGGAGACGATTGACCTGCGCACCTGGGAGCGCGGTGCGGGCCTCACCCGCGCCTGCGGCTCCGCCGCCTGCGCCGCCGCCGTCTCGGCAGCACGCACGCGCCGCACCGGGCGCACGGTCACCGTCAATGTTCCGGGCGGCCCGCTCAGGATCGAGTGGCGCGAAGACGATCATGTCATGATGACCGGCCCCGCCGAATGGGAATTTTCCGGCAGGTTCGATCCGGCAACCGGCGAATGGAGCCGCGACGCCCAGACGGACAAGCCAATTGACAGGCCAACTGACAGGCCAACTGACAGGGGTGCAGCCTGATGTCGGTGGAAGTCGTAACTTTCGGATGCCGCCTCAACACCTATGAATCCGAGGTGATGAAGCGCGAGGCCGATGCCGCCGGTCTCGGCGAATTGAAGGATGGCGCGATCATCTTCAATACCTGTGCGGTGACGGCGGAAGCCGTGCGCCAGGCGCGTCAGGCGATCCGCAAGGCCCGCCGCGAAAACCCGGAAGCGCGCATCATCGTCACCGGCTGCGCCGCGCAGACCGAAGCCGACAATTTTGCCGCCATGGACGAAGTGGACCTCATTCTCGGCAATGAGGAAAAGCTGAAATCCAATTCCTACCGGATGCTGCCGGATTTCGGCGTCAACCAGTTCGAAAAGGTGCGCGTCAACGACATTATGGAAGTGCGTGAAACCGCAAGCCATATGGTCGATGCCATTGAAGGCCGCGCGCGTGCCTTTGTGCAGGTGCAAAATGGCTGCGATCATCGCTGCACCTTCTGCATCATTCCCTATGGTCGCGGTAATTCCCGTTCAGTGCCGATGGGCGCGGTGGTGGATCAGGTCAAGCGTCTCGTCGGCAACGGCTATGCCGAAGTGGTGCTGACCGGCGTGGACATGACTTCCTACGGTCCCGATCTTCCCGGCAATCTTCGCCTCGGCAAGCTGGTGAAAACCGTGCTGGCGCAAGTGCCGGATTTGCAGCGTCTGCGCCTGTCATCCATCGATTCCATCGAGGCCGATGACGATCTGATGGAGGCCATCGCCAATGAAAAGCGGCTGATGCCGCATCTGCATCTGTCCTTGCAGGCGGGCGACGACATGATCCTGAAGCGCATGAAGCGGCGCCATTTGCGCGACGATTCGATCCGCTTCTGCGAAACGGTGCGCGGGCTTCGTCCCGATATCGTCTTCGGCGCGGATATCATCGCCGGTTTCCCGACCGAAACCGAAGAGATGTTCCAGAACTCGCTGAAGATCGTCGAGGAATGCGGGCTGTCCCACCTGCACGTCTTCCCCTACAGCGCACGCGAAGGCACGCCTGCCGCCCGCATGCCGCAAGTGCGGCGCGAGATCGTCAAGGAACGCGCTGCCCGCCTGCGCGCCGAAGGCGACCGTGCCTATGGAAAGCACCTCGCTTCTCTCACTGGCACAGTTCAGCGCCTGCTGGTCGAGAAGGAAGGCATTGCACGCACGGAAGGCTTTACGCTGGCATCGGTGGACGGCGGCGCACCGGGCGAGATCATCGAACGTATCGTGACAGGGCATGACGGTGAGAAGCTTCTCACCCGCAAGGTCGAGCCACAGGCAGCATAAGAGAATCAGAAGCGACACAATGGCAATCGGTTTCATCAAGAAAATGTTCTCCTTCGGCAAGAAGGAGGTTGAGGAAAAGCCGGTCGAGCAACCGGCGACCGATGCCGTGGAAACGGCTTTGGAAACAAAGCTTCCTGAAACTGCCGAAGCACCCAAGGAAACCGAAAGCGCTGTCGTTGAAGCGGTCGTTTCCGAACCGGAAGCGCCCGTGATCGCCAGCGAGCCTGAGCCGATTGAAGAGCCTGCCGCTGAAACGGTTGCGGAAGAAAAGGCAGAACCGGAGCATCCGGTAGCCGAGATTGAAATCCCGATTGAACAGCCTCCGGTGATGGAGCCAATCGCGGTCGAGGCACCTGCGCCAGAATCTATTGTCGAGGCTGTTGTCGAGCCCGAACTGCCCGATGTCGCAAAAGCTGCTGATGCGCCGATTGTGGAGGAAGCGGTCGAACCCGCACCTCAGCCAGAGCCGGTGAAGCCGAAAAAGGTAAAAGTTGCCAAGGCGGTCGAGGAAACGGCGGAGGAAGTGCCCGTCGAGGTCGCACCGGAGCCAAAGCTTTCCTGGTTCGAGCGCCTGCGTCGCGGGCTTGCCCGCTCCTCCAGTTCGCTCAGCGAATCCATCGGCGGCATTTTCACCAAGCGCAAGCTTGATGACGACACGTTGCAGGATCTGGAAGACGTGCTGATCCAGGCCGATCTCGGGCTTGAAACAGCCATGCGCGTCACCGACGCGCTTGCCTCGGGACGCTACGGCAAGGACGTGACCGGTGAGGAAGTGCGCGCCATCATGGGCGCGGAGATCGAAAAGGTTCTGGGTCCGGTGGCCAAGCCGCTGGAGCTTGACCTGTCGCACAAGCCGCATGTGATCCTCGTCGTCGGCGTCAACGGCACCGGCAAGACCACGACAATCGGCAAGCTTGCCGCAAAGCTCACCGCAGGCGGCCTCAAGGTCATGCTGGCGGCTGGCGATACATTCCGCGCAGCCGCCATCGAGCAGTTGCATATCTGGGGCGAACGCACCGGCTCTCCCGTTGTCTCTTCCAAGCTCGGCGCCGATGCGGCTGGCCTTGCCTATGATGCGTGGGAAAAGGCCAAGGAAGCGGGCAGCGACGTTCTCATCATCGACACGGCCGGACGCTTGCAGAACAAGGCCGAACTGATGGACGAGCTGGCCAAGATCGTGCGCGTGCTCGGCAAGCACGACCCGGAAGCGCCGCACACGGTGCTACAGACGCTTGACGCCACCACTGGCCAGAACGCGCTCAATCAGGTCGAGATTTTCAAGAATATCGCGGGCGTCAACGGCCTCGTCATGACCAAGCTTGACGGAACCGCGCGCGGCGGCATTCTGGTCGCGATTTCGGCCAAGCACAAATTGCCGATCTATTTCATCGGCGTCGGCGAAGGCGTCGACGATCTGGAACCCTTTGCGGCCAAGGATTTTGCCCGCGCCATCGCAGGAGTTGCCTGATGGAGCATCCCGTTTTCGAACGCGACCCGTCGCAGAAAAGTGAAGCCGAGCGCCGGGAAGTGCCGCCGCTCCTGAAGCTGGCGCTGGAGCTGGGACCGCTTCTGGTCTTCTTCTTTGCCAATGCGCGTGGAGAAAGCCTGATCGAGCACTTTCCGGTGCTGGCCTCCATCGGCGCGCCGATCTTTCTCGCGACCGCCCTGTTCATGGCTGCGACCGTGATTGCGCTTGCCATTTCATGGTCGATGACGCGCACGCTGCCCATCATGCCGCTCGTCTCCGGCATCGTTGTGCTGGTGTTCGGCGCACTGACGCTGTGGCTGCACAACGACACTTTCATCAAGATGAAGCCCACCATCGTCAACACGCTGTTTGGCGTGATCCTGCTCGGCGGCCTTTTCTTCGGCAAATCCCTGCTCGGCTATGTGTTCGATTCCGCCTTCCGCCTCGATGCCGAGGGCTGGCGAAAGCTGACGCTGCGCTGGGGCCTGTTCTTCATCTTCCTCGCCGTGGTCAATGAAGTGGTCTGGCGGAATTTCTCGACCGATGCCTGGGTATCGTTCAAGGTCTGGGGCATTATGCCCATCACCATTGTCTTCACGCTTTTACAAATGCCGCTTATCCAGAAGCATTCACTGACGGAAGACAACAAGACTGCATAGCAACGGGAGGACAGGCACCATGAACGGGATCGCACCACGGCTTGAAATTGAACAGTTCATCTGCCGCAGCGACAATTACGGCGTCCTGATCCACGATCCCCAAAGTGCGCTGACCGCCACCATTGATGCGCCCGACGCGGCAGCAATCGAGGCCGCGCTGCAGCGGCGCGGCTGGACGCTCGATTTCGTCTTCACCACCCATCACCATCTCGACCATGTCGAGGGCAATGAAGCGCTGAAGGCGAAATACGGCGTCAGCATCATCGGTCCCAAGGCCGAAGAAACGAAGATTCCCGGCATCGACCGGACCGTGCAGGACGGCGACGAGTTCACCTTCGGCCTTTTCCGCGTGAAGGCCATTGCGACACCGGGCCATACCGCAGGCGAGGTTTCCTATTATCTGCCGGAAGCAAAGGCCGTCTTCACCGGCGACACGCTGTTCGCGCTTGGCTGCGGGCGGCTGTTCGAGGGAACGCCGCTCACCATGTTCCAGTCGTTGCAGAAGCTGATTGCGCTTCCTGGCGACACGGCGGTCTATTGCGGCCATGAATATACCGAAAGCAATGCGCGTTTTGCGCTCACCATCGACCCGGCCAATTCCGCTCTCAAGGAGCGCGCCGCCGAGATTGCAAGGCTGCGTGCTGCTGATCGCATGACATTGCCGTCAAGCATCGCGCTTGAAATGGCGACCAACCCCTTCCTGCGCTGGCACGATGCCGGCATTCGCAGCCGCCTCGGCTTGCAGGATGCGCCCGACGAGGCCGTGTTTGCGGAAATCCGCAAGCGCAAGGATATGTTCTGACATATGTTATTGCTATTTGAGAACGCGAATCGTTCCACAGTTCGAGGATAGAAGAATGACGGTGTTATCCCGTTTCAAGATTGCAGGCTGCGCCGTTTTCCTCGGCCTTTCGCTTATCGCCCTGCCCGTTTCCACCAGCATCGCGCTTGCCGACGATCTGCTGAATGTCACGCCGAAGCAGACGCCTGCCGAAATCAACAATTTCAAGCTGAGCGAAGATTTCCTGTCGCGCATGGAAAAAGTGCAGGAACAGCTGGGCGGCATGGAACTCTCGGCGACGGAAGAGGAAGGACAGGATGCCACGCCGTCCTTCGACAAGATGGTGAAGAGTATCGAAACCCGCCCGCAGGTCGTGGAAGTGCTGAAAGCCCAGAACATCACGCCGTCCGACTATATTCTGGGTTATTTCGCTCTGATGAGCAGTCTTGCCGCGGCTGACGCCGAGAGCGAACCGCAGCTGGTGGACGAATTGAAGGACATCAATCCCGAACATCTCGCCTTCGGCAAGCAATATAGCGAGCGCATTCGCGTCCTGATCGGCGAGTAAGCTTTCCGTGGTTGTCCATCTCCTCAAGATGAGGAGATGGATCGCCGGCAACCAATTTACCGCGCCGGTTGCCGCAAAAGCCGCAAGGCATTGATCGTCACGAGAACGGTTGCGCCTGTATCGGCCAGAATTGCTGGCCAGAGGCCGGTGATGCCCAGAACGGTGGTCACCAGAAAGACAGCCTTCAATCCGAGCGCTATGGCAATGTTCTGATGGATATTGCGCATGGTTCGCTTGGAAAGATCGACCATTTCCGCCACATCGCCAACCCGCCCGTGCAGGACCGCGGCGTCAGCCGTTTCCAGCGCTACATCCGTACCGCCGCCCATGGCGATGCCGACATCGGCAGCGGCAAGTGCTGGCGCATCGTTGATGCCATCGCCAACCTTGGCGACGATCAGCCCTTCCTTGCGCAATTCGCCGACGATACGCTGCTTGTCTTCCGGCAGAAGCTCGGCCCGCACCTCGATCCCGAGATCGCGTCCGACAGCTTCTGCGGTGCGGCGATTATCGCCGGTCAGCATGACGGTGCGAATATTGGCGCTTTTCAGCTCCTGCAAACCGGCAATGGCATCGGCGCGGGGTTCGTCACGCATGGCGATTGCACCGGCGATCTTGCCGTTGGCCACCAACACGGAAACCGTCTTGCCCTCGTCGTTGCAGGCGGCAATGCGACCCGCCAGCGCATCGGGAATAGCGGCAATATCATTGGCGGCACGGCGCGATCCCAAAAAGAGATCCTTTTCGCCGACCGTGCCCGATACACCCTTGCCGCCATGGGCCTTGCCCTTGGTAACGGGGGAAGGTTTCAGGCCGCGCTGTTCGGCAGCACCGACAATCGCCAATGCCAGCGGATGGCTCGAGCCTGCATCCAGGGACGCGGCCAGACGCAGCACCTCATCCTCGGACAGATCGCCCGCAAGCACATCCGTCACCTTCGGCTTGCCTTCGGTCAGCGTGCCGGTCTTGTCGAAGCAGGCCGCTGTAATCTTGCCGATGGTTTCCAGCACCGCGCCGCCCTTCATGAGAAGGCCGCGCCGCGCACCCGACGAAAGAGCCGCTGCAATGGCGGCAGGCGTGGAAATGACCAGCGCGCAAGGGCAGCCGATCAGAAGGATCGCGAGACCCTTGTAGATCCATTCATTCCAGTCGGCGCCCGCAACGAGCGGCGGCAGGATGGCGACGAGCGCCGCCACGAGCACGACGCCCGGCGTGTAATAGGTGGAAAAACGATTGATGAAACGCTCGGTCGGCGCCTTGGCCTCCTGCGCTTCTTCCACCAGCCGCACGACGCGGGCAATGGTGTTATCCTGCGCGGCGGCAGTGACCCGCACCCGCAGCACACCGTCGCCATTGATCGTGCCGGCAAAAACCGTGTCGCCTTCAGCCTTGCCGACCGGGGTGCTTTCGCCGGTGACAGGCGCTTCATCGATAGCGCTTTCGCCCGTCAGGATTTCACCATCGGCAGGTATCCGGTCGCCCGGACGGATCGAAATCACGTCGCCGACCGCCAGACTGTCGGCAGCAACTTCCGAAGTCGTCCCGTTTTTCTCAAGGAATGCGGTCTTCGGCACCAGCGCGGTGAGCGACTGAATGCTGGCGCGCGCCTTTCCGGCGGCAACGCCTTCCAGAAGCTCGCCGACGAGGAACAGGAACACAACGGCTGCCGCTTCCTCGGTCGCGCCGATGAACATCGCGCCGATAGCGGCAATCGTCATCAGCATCTCGATGGAAAACGGTGTGCCGTTGATGGCAGCCATCCAGGCGCGCTTGGCAATCGGCAGGAGGCCGATCAGCATCGCCGCCGTAAACGCCCATAACTCAATCGCCGGATAGAGATGCCCGGCAATATAGGCCGCGACCAGCCCGCCGCCACAGGCCAGCATCATCTGGCCCTTTTTCGAGCGCCACCACGGCACAGGCTTTCTCGGCGCGCTCGTCTTCGGTGCGGAACCGGCGGCGGCGGCTTTTCCGGCAAGCGTGGTCTTGTAGCCGAGCGCCGTCACCTTGGCGGCGATTTCATCGCTCTTCGCTGTTCCGTCATGATTGACGTTCATCGCACCGTTGGTCACCGAGACAGACACATCCGTCACGCCCGGCAAGCGGCGCACGGCGGTATCGATCTTGGCCGCGCAGGAGGCGCAATCCATGCCGTCAACCTGAAAGCGCAAACTGTTGGCCGTCACGGCAATCTCTTTGCCGTGGGCTTCATGATCGTGCTCATGCCCATGATCATGCGCATGATCATGGTGATCGTGGTTGCCGCCGCACGCGCTATGGTCGTGGTCGTGGTGAGAATGATCGTGCGAATGCTCATGCTTCGCCAGTTTTTTTTCTTTAGCCGGTTTTTCCGGGGCGATGGGCTCCACGCCATAACCGAGGCTGCGGACCTTGCCTGCAATCTTGTCGGGATCGCTTGTTCCATCGTGGCTGACGGTCATCGTGCCTGTCGTAACCGACACCGACACATCCTCGATGCCGCGTACCCGCCGCACAGCCGTATCGATCTTGGCTGCGCAGGAGGCGCAATCCATGCCGTCGATGCGAAAGCGAATCTGGTTCTGTGTTTCACTCATGATCTGCTCTTTTCAGCACTGCTCTTGAATTATGTTGAGCAAGGTCTACATCCTCTAGTGACTAGAGGAGCAAGCGCAAAATGATCACAAATGTCGCAATCGGCGAAGCATCGAAAGCAAGCGGCGTAAAGGTGCCGACAATCCGCTATTATGAGCAGATCGGCCTTCTGCCGGTGCCGCCGCGCACGGAAGGCAATCGCCGCCTATACGACCGCAACGATGTGCAGCGGCTGGTCTTCATCCGTCACGCGCGCGATCTCGGTTTCGAAGTGGATGCCATCCGCACGCTTCTCGACCTTCAGGATAATCCCGACCAGTCATGCGCGGCAGCCGATGCCATCGCACGCGCGCGCCTGAGCGATGTGGAGCACCGCATCGCAAAACTGCTCTCGCTCAAGACGGAATTGCAGCGCATGCTGGAATGCACCGCCCATGGCCGCATCGACCAGTGCCGCGTGATCGAAATCCTCGGCAACCACGAGGAATGCGCGCATCACGCGCACTGAACCGCGAACGGGGGCCAGACCGTCAGTTCACCTTGGAAAAGCGGGTAGCCTGGATCTTGAGCGTGCCGATCTGCGTACCGATCCGCGCCACCACGGGGGCATAGATACCGGAATTGCCAAGCGAGGCGAAGGAAATGGTCATACGGCTGCGATTGCTGAGGTAATCGATGGCCTTCTTGCCCTTCTGATAACCGGAAATCGGAATGAACTTCGCCGAACAGATGACCGATTCGCCGGTGAAGCCATCGGTCGTGAACGATTCGGTGCCGTTGAAGGAAAGCCTGATCTCCGCCCGTGTCTGACCGTCGAACACACTGAGCGAACGATCACAGACTGCGCGGCCATTCTTTGCCGGTATCATGAGCGCGCTCAGCGGGTCGCTGACATTCACCAGATCCTGCGGCGATGTTTCCACCCAGGGATCGCGCTTTTTCACCGGAGGCTGGTTTTCAGCCGAGACCACATTGCCATCGGCGAAGCGGATTGTGGTGCTCTTGTTCTTGCGGCCATGCTTATAGGCCAGATCGAAGCTTTTTGGCACGACCTTGCCGCCGACGGCGCTGCCGGTGACATGCACCGTGCCGTCCGTATCGTCGAAAACACGCGCCAGGCCGGACGTCAAAAAACGGCCATTGAGGTTGTAATTCGCGCCACTGACACTGGTTTCTATAGCAGAACGCGCGATCGAAAGCCCGAAAATGGAAATATCATACTCGGTCCGGTAGAGATCGTCGGCCCTGGCTGGTCCACTCGCAATCGCCGACCCGGTAATCACGAGTCCCGCAAGGGCCGGGACGATGCAACGCGCCAGACGGTTTCGAGCAGTTTTCAACGCATGCGACGTTTCGATCATGTTCGACATTCCTTCCGCCAGCTTTTCCAATATCGGTTTTCAACCACATTGGAACGCCGAAAAGTTGCGTGGGATTCTTCGATACAGTATCTGTGCAACAGGCAAAACCGGCGAAGTTATGATCGCAAGCTTTCGTGAAGACCCGGCGAAAGCCGGAAATCCGCGTCTTTGCGCGATGGATACGGAATCTCACTTGACTGCAACGGCTGCTGTCACTATAGAAACGCGACTTTCCCAATAGGCCGCCTGTCCGAGATCGCGCGCCAGCAGCATCAAACTGCGTTGATTGCTTGAATTCGGACATTCGGGTCGGGGCCTGAAAAGAACGTAATTGAAGGTGAGACCAAAATGTCCCGCGCTTGTGAATTGACCGGCAAGTCGGTCCAGTACGGCAACAATGTCAGCCACGCGAACAACAAGACGCGTCGCCGCTTTCTGCCGAACCTCTGCAATGTTACGCTGATCTCCGAAACGCTCGGCCAGAGCTATCGTCTGCGCGTCTCCGCCAACGCCCTGCGTTCGGTTGAGCATCGCGGCGGTCTCGATGCGTTCCTCGTCAAGTCTGACGACAAGGAACTCTCGCAGCGCGCTCGCCTGCTGAAGCGCCAGATCGCCAAGAAGCAGGCTGAAGCAGCTGCTGCCTAAGCTTTCGGCCAAATGATTTGACAAAAAAGGCCGGCTTCTGTCGGCCTTTTTTGCTGGTTCCATCACCCAGGATAAAAAAATGTCAATCGAGACACCTTCTTATTCCCGGCTTATGCCTGCGATACTGGCCATGTGCGTGGCGGTTGCCGCGTCGAACATACTTGTCCAATATCCGTTCCAGCATTTCGGCCTCGGTGAAGTGCTGACCTACGGTGCCTTCACCTATCCCGTCGCCTTTCTGGTCAATGACCTGACGAATCGCCGCTTCGGCCCTGCCGCGGCGCGTAAAGTGGTCTATGCCGGTTTCGTACTGGGCGTCGCGATGTCGATCTGGCTGGCAACCCCGCGCATCGCGATTGCCTCAGGCTCCGCTTTCCTCTTCGCACAGCTGATGGACATTACCGTCTTCGACCGCCTGCGCCGCAAGACCTGGTGGAAGGCCCCCTTTGCCGCCGCCATGTTCGGCTCGGTGCTCGATACGATCCTGTTCTTCTCGATTGCCTTCGCGGCTGGTTTCGCCTGGATCGACAGGCTGACCGGAATGCCCGATTCGTCGCTGGCCGAACCGGCATCCTTTCTCGGCCTCGGCGTGCCGCTCTGGGCGTCGCTCGCCTTCGGCGACTTCTTCGTGAAGGTCATCATGGGAACGCTGATGCTGATTCCCTATGGGGCAATCCTTGCCGTCTTCGCCCCGACGCTTTACGCGCCCAATCGGATTACAGCAGAGAAGCCATAAGAAAGGGGCCCGCTGGCCCCTTTTATTCGTAGATTCAATAGGTTCGAGCGACCTTTGCGCGTCCGTAAGGACGCACGGCGCTCTATCGTCTGCCAGCCCGGCGCTTGCCCTTGCCGGAGGCCGCAGCACCCTGCTCTTCGAACAGCGAAGCAAGCTGCTCCGTCATGGCGCCAGCCAGTTCTTCCGCATCGACGATGGTGACGGCGCGCTGATAATAGCGCGTGACGTCATGGCCGATACCGATGGCGATCAGTTCCACCGGCGAACGCGTCTCGATTTCCTCGATCACGGCGCGCAGGTGCCGCTCCAGATAGTTGCCGGGATTGACGGAAAGCGTCGAATCGTCGACCGGCGCGCCATCCGAAATCATCATCAGGATCTTGCGCTGCTCGGGCCGGCCCAGCAACCGCTGATGCGCCCAGATCAGCGCCTCGCCATCAATGTTTTCCTTCAGCAGCCCTTCGCGCATCATCAGGCCCAGATTGCGCCGGGAACGCCGCCAGGGCGCATCGGCGCTCTTGTAGACGATATGGCGCAGATCGTTGAGGCGGCCCGGATTGGCAGGCTTGCCGCGTCCAAGCCATGCTTCGCGCGACTGGCCGCCCTTCCACGCCTTGGTGGTGAAGCCCAGAATTTCCACCTTCACGCCGCAGCGTTCCAGCGTGCGGGCCAGAATATCGGCGCAGGTCGCGGCGACCGTGATCGGGCGGCCGCGCATGGAGCCGGAATTGTCCAGCACCAGCGTCACGACCGTATCGCGAAAATCCGTATCGCGCTCCTGCTTGTAGGAAAGCGGCTGCGTCGGATCGATGACGATGCGCACCAGACGCGCCGAATCGAGATAGCCCTCTTCCAGATCGAAATCCCACGAGCGGTTCTGCTGCGCCATCAGGCGGCGCTGCAAGCGGTTGGCGAGACGCCCCACCACGCCTTGCAGATTGGCAAGCTGCTTGTCGAGGAAGCCGCGCAGGCGGTCGAGTTCCGCCTCATCGCAAAGATCGGTCGCCTCGACCTCCTCGTCGAACTCGCGCGTGAAGACCTTGTAGTCGACATGCTCGGCAAAATTCGCGAAAGGCTGGTTGGGGCGGCGCGTATCGCCCGGCGTTTCCGCGTCGATATCCTCGCTGTCGTCCATGTCGTCGGCGGAAGCATCGGCGGCATCCATTTCGCCCTGCTCGCCCTCGTCGCTCGAATCGTCGGATTCCTCGCTTTCAGCGGAATCGGAACCTTCCTGGCTCTCGTCGCCGCCTTCCTCGTTCTCGTCGGAATCCGGCGTCTGCTCGTCGTTCTGCTCTTCTTCGTCGCTCGGCTCTTCCTGCGACAGCTCTTCCGCCATGTCCATGGAGGCCAGCATGTCGCGCACCGTGCGCGCAAAAGCCTGCTGGTCTTCGAGATTGTCGCCAAGCCGCGCAATGTCGGCGGCGGCCTTCTGCTCGATCCAGTCGCGCCACAGTTCCAGAACCTGACCCGCTTCCGCAGGCGCGGCCCGTCCGGTCAGCTTTTCACGCAGCAGAAGCGACACGGCTTCCTCAAGCGGCGCGTCCTCCTTGGCGGTGACAGCAGAGAAATTAGCTTTCGAATATTTGTCGGCCAGCATGGTGGAGAGGTTGTCCGCCATGCCTGCCATGGCGCGGGCGCCGATGGCTTCGACACGTGCCTGCTCAACCGCGTCGTAGATCGCACGCGCCTGCTTGCCTTCCGGGGCAAGGCTGGCGTGAATGCGCGGATTGTGGCGCGCCTGGCGCAGCGCCATGGAATCGCCAAGCCCGCGCGTGACGGCGATATCATGCGCGGTCGGACGCTTCGGCAGGTCGGGAAGGCGGGCGCGATTGGCGCTCAAGGCCGGGCGATCATTGGTGAACGCCACTTCCAGCTCATGCTCGCCGGAAATGGCGCGGACGCAAGCCGTTAGAGCGCGCTTGAACGGTTCGGAATCCACCGGCCCCGGTTTCCGCTCGCGCGAATTATCGCCTATTGCTGATTTCTGGCCCGACATATGCCCATCCTGACTTCGCTTTCAAGCAAGGGCGAAACCTATCGCCCCCGCATCAGACAGTGCGCTGCCGCCGGACATGATCAGGCGGCAGGCTTCTTCCGCATCAAGCGAGAACGATATTGGCTGCCGATTCCGGCAGTTCCACGCCGAAAGCGCGCTGATAGAATTCAGCCACCGTGGCGCGTTCCAGCTCATCGCACTTGTTGAGGAAGGTCAGGCGGAAGGCAAAGCCGATATCATTGCCGAAAATGGCAGCATTTTCGGCCCAGGTAATGACGGTACGCGGGCTCATGACGGTCGAAAGATCGCCATTGATGAACGCTTGGCGGGTCATGTCGGCAACGCGAACCATCTTGTTCACGGTCTCGCGGCCTTCGGCATTCTGATAATGCTTGGCCTTGGCCAGAACGATGGCCACTTCGTTGTCGTGCGGCAGATAGTTCAGCGTCGTCACAATGGACCAGCGGTCCATCTGCGCCTGATTGATCTGCTGGGTGCCGTGATAAAGGCCGGTCGTGTCGCCGAGGCCAACGGTGTTGGCGGTCGCGAACAGACGGAAAGCCGGGTGCGGGTGAATGACGCGGCTCTGATCGAGAAGCGTCAGGCGGCCCGAGGTTTCCAGCACGCGCTGGATGACGAACATCACATCCGGGCGACCGGCATCATATTCGTCGAACACCAGCGCCACATTGTGCTGATAGGCCCAGGGCAGAATGCCGTCCTTGAATTCAGTGACCTGCATGCCATCCTTGACCACGATGGCGTCCTTGCCGACGAGATCGATACGGCTGACATGGCTGTCGAGGTTGACGCGAACGCAAGGCCAATTGAGGCGGGCGGCAACCTGTTCGATATGGGTCGACTTGCCGGTGCCGTGATAGCCGGAAACCATCACGCGACGGTTATATGCAAAGCCTGCAAGGATCGCGAGCGTCGTCTGACGGTCGAAAAGATAATCCGGATCGCGTTCCGGCACATAGGAATCGCCCGCCGCATAGGCTGGTACCGTCATGTCGGAATCAATCCCGAACACTTCACGCACCGAAACCGTCGTATCCGGCAAATTGGCTATATCCCGCTCAACCTTGTTCATCATGCCTCCAGAGCGGCAGGCAGCGACCGGCCGCGAATTGATACCGGCAAGCTGCCGACCGGCAACTTTCATCCGCGGGCATGTTTTTCCGGCGAGCCGGACGGTATGCCCCTTCCGTAATTCGTTGCGGGCATCCGTGCTTGCATCCACGCGTCAGCGCGGCAGAAGAATGTCCGTCGGAGCCATCGGGGACAGCTCCATAGCCGACCTGTCAAGCCCAAACAGGCTTTAGCAAAAACCTGCCTGCTTGAGCAATTGATAAGCCTGAATAACATCGCGAAATCTTTCTTCCGATCCGCGATCACCACCATTCGCATCCGGGTGGTGCTGCTTTACCAGCTCTTTATAGCGCGCCTTGATCTTATCGCCAGTCGAATTTGGTTCAAGACCGAGTGTGGCGAGCGCCTTGATCTCCAGCGTGCGCGGCTTGCGCTGCGCTTTCTGGCCCGGCGCATGCCCCTTCGCTTCCTTGAAAAGATTGAAAGGGTCGCGGATGCGATTGTGGTAGGAAGCCGAGCCCGACCGCATCTTCGCCATGTCCGGCGACGTGCGCGCCTTGGCCGTTGAATTGGCCGTCGTCGACCAGGTCGGGCGATGGCCGGTGATCGCATCCTTCTGGAATTTCGCGATGTCGCCATCGGAAAGCCCGGAGAAGTAATTGAAATTCTTGTTATATTCCCGCACATGATCAACGCAGAAGCGGAAATATTCACCTTCACGCATGCGGCCGACAGGCGCGCGATGCGTGCCCGGCTTGTCGCAGCCGTCCCACTGGCAGCAAGGCCCCGAAGCCTTCGCCTCTGCGGTCTTCTTGGGCTTGATGCGGATACTGTCGAAAAATTTTGAGTTCGTTGTCATCGAATCGAATTATGCGGATTATGAGTTGCTGAACAAGAATTGACATTTCGTCCGGTCTGGCTTTTGGCCATTTCAACTGGGCGAAATTGGGGAGCAGTTTGCTTTCCTGTGCGGATTTGCCCCACCTTTTGCCGCCGAAGCAGCGTTATATGAGGCACAGCGTCTATATGGGGAGAAGTGGTCCAAATGTCCATTCACAATAGCAAACAAAGCGCGATGGAAGCGAAACTGACCACGGCTTTTGCTCCTGAACGGCTTGAAGTCATCAATGAAAGCCATCTCCACGCGGGGCATCACCATGAAGAGCGCGGCCACCACGAGGTCTATGACGGCACCGGCGAAACGCATTTCCGCATCCGCATCGTCGCCGAAGCCTTTGCCGGAATGAGCCGCATCGAGCGTCACCGCGCCATCAATGCATTGTTGAAGGAAGAGCTCGAAAGCGGCGTACACGCGCTGGCGCTTGAACCCTCCGCTCCCGGCGAAGCAACGCGGCGCTGAATAATTTTCGCAGTGCCTGTCGGCAAGCCCTGCCCGTCATCTCGGTCGGGGCAACGGCGCATGGCCGGATCGCATCAGCAGCACTTGCAAGACATAGCCAAAACACACAAAGCGCCCTTTCGGACGTCTTCGCGGTGTATCCAATGCCATTTGTTCAATGCCACGCGATCAAGATCGACCGAACTTCGCGGAGAAAAGAAATTCCAGAATAGCATCCAATGTCAGCACGAATAGATAACGCTGTATTTCTCTCATTATAAAGCATGCGATATGAAAGCTTCTCCGCAGTTTTCGTATCGGAACATAAGCTAACTATAATAAAATATAACGTGCGCTTGTATACGCAGCGCCATCAGTACATTTCCAATAATACATAAACTGCATGATAATTTCAAACGAAATATCTTATATTGTGTACAATTTGATGCGAATACTTATTAGAAAAATCTTATATTACTTTCTTGCACCTGATTCTGCTCCGGCCACTATCTCTCCGGGGCGCATGTCCGGGTCTGAAATTGCAAGACTATTCCGGACAGGTCTTTTGAAAAGATCCGCATATCATTTGACGATAATAATGGTACCGAACAGCTTGTTTTGTAGAAGCCTGCCAGCGGCATAAATTAAAAGACCGAAAACCTGCAACATGCAGAAGATTTTCAACGGCTCAATTTATCCAATGATTTCAGGGGCTTCGGTGGTGATCCCGACAGGAATCGAACCTGTGACCTACAGATTAGGAATCTGTCGCTCTATCCTACTGAGCTACGGGACCAGCCGATGCGCATTTGCCGGTGATTCCGGCATTGCGAATGCTTTCAGACACATACTGTTTTTCATCTCGGTCGCCAACCCCGCAAAAAGCGGGGGCAGGCGGATTTATTCAGTTTCAGGCGGCAAGCGCTGTTTCTGCCAGAGCCACGAAATAGCTCACGCCATATGGAATGGCATCGTCATTGAAATCATAGGCCGGGTGGTGAAGGCCGGGCGTGTCGCCATTGCCGAGGAAGATGTAGGCGCCGGGGCGCGCTTCCAGCATGTAGGAAAAATCTTCCGCCGCCATCATCGGCTCGACATTCTCGTCCACCTTGCCCTCGCCCGCAACCGAGCCTGCGACGCGGGCGGCAAACTCCGTCTGCGCATCGTGGTTGAAGGTGACCGGGTAATTGTTCTTGTAGCGCACCGTGATTTCCGCGCCGGTGGCGGCGGCGATACCGGCAGCAGCCTCGCGGATGCGGCGTTCGGCAAAGGCGCGCGTTTCCTTCTTCAAGGTGCGCACCGTGCCCGACAGCGTCGCCTTTTCCGGGATCACATTATAGGCCTCGCCCGCAATAAACTTCGTAACCGAGATCACGAGCGAATCGAGCGGATCGGTGTTGCGCGAGACAATGCCCTGAAGGGCAATCATCAATTGCGAACCGGCAAGGATCGGATCGATGGTGCGGTGCGGCTGCGCCGCATGGCCGCCGCGTCCTGAAATGAAAAGGTCGAACTCATCGGTCGCCGCCATGATCGGGCCTTTTCGCATCGCGAACTGGCCGACCGGCAGGCCCGGCATATTGTGAACGCCGTAGACTTCCGTGATGTTATGGCGGTCCATCACGCCGTCCTCGACCATGGCGAGGCCGCCCGCGCCGCCTTCTTCGGCTGGCTGGAACAGAAGGGCGACCGAACCGCGAAAATTGCGGGTCTCTGCAAGATATTGCGCCGCACCCAGCAGCATGGATGTGTGCCCGTCATGGCCGCAGGAATGCGCCTTACCCGGATTTTGCGAGGCCCATTCGACGCCGCTCGTCTCTGTAATGGGCAGGGCATCCATGTCGGCGCGCAGGCCGATTGCCGGGCCATCGCCGTGCCGTCCCTTGATGATGCCAACCACGCCGGTGCGTCCGACGCCGGTTTCCACATGATCGCAACCGAAGGATTTCAGCTTGTCTTCGACGAATTTCGCAGTCTCGTGCACGTCATAGAGAAGTTCGGGATTCTGGTGCAGTTCTCGCCGCCATGCAGCAATTTCCGCTTGTGTTTCAACGGCACGATTCAACACTGGCATTTTCTGAGGGCTCCCCGGATTGGGCATGATTTGAAGCAAACAGGATATGACGTTTCGGTGAAAGCGGGCAATCCCTGTTTGCCTTTTCATCGCCACATGGCATAGATAAAGAAATCGTTAATCTCCGATTAGGGCGGTTCCAATTGATTTGAGAGCAATTGAAACAGCTCTATCTCTTTGTTTTTACGCATTATCCGACGCAAAACCGCTTCGCACTTTTGCTGGAAATGCCCTATAACGCAATTCGAATTCGCGGAAGTCGCAAGCCGTTTCGATTGGAACTACGGAATGATGTCGAAATCACTGAAAATCTGGTTGGCAGCTGCGGGCCTTTCCGCTGTCGCATTGGCGTCTGCTGCGGCCAATCCCTCGATTGCCGTGGATGTGGCAACCGGCAAGGTCTATGGGCAGCAGGATGCGTTCCAGCGCTGGTATCCCGCTTCCCTGACGAAGATGATGACGGCCTATGTGGCATTCCGCGCGCTTCAGTCGGGCCAGATGACGCTGGAATCGCCGGTGCGCATGACGGTCAATGCCGCCAAGGAACCGCCGAGCAAGATGGGTTACAAGCCCGGATCGGTCATGACGCTCGATACGGCGCTGAAGATCATGCTGGTGAAATCGGCCAATGACGTTGCGGTTGCCGTCGCCGAAGCCGTGGGCGGGACGGAATCCGCCTTCGTGCAGCGCATGAATGCGGAAGCGCAGCGCATCGGCATGGTGGGCTCGCATTTCGCCAATCCGAACGGGCTGCACGATCCCCAGAATTACACGACGGCGCGCGATCTTGCGGTTCTGGGCGTGCAATTGCGCCGCGAGTTTCCGCAATATGCACATTATTTCGCGACCGAGGCGATCGATCCGGGCGCAGGCAAGAAGGTGCAGGCCAATTACAACATTCTGCTTGGCCGCTATGACGGCGCAGATGGTATGAAGACCGGCTTCGTCTGCGCATCCGGTTTCAACCTCGCAAGCTCGGCCACCCGCAATGGCCGCACCGTGCTGGCAATCGTTCTGGGCGCGGACCGGCAGGAAGCGCGCGCGGTTCAGGCCGCACAGCTGATGACCGATGCTTTCCGCGCCAGTGCCAATGTCAGTGCCAGTGCCGGGGGCGTGACGCTGGCGACGCTGCGTCCGACGGCGGGCGGTAATCTCAACCAGGCCAACGATATGCGCAAGGCGATCTGCAGCCAGCAAGCCATGGCCGACCGCTGGGATGGCCGCGATGTCGAAGGCAAGCTGAAGATCAATTCGCCCTATATTCACGCGATGGATCGCGATCCGGTTCCGGTTCGCGTGGGTCTGGTGTCCGAGCCGGGGCCGATCACCCGGCCGAGCCAGCTCGACATTTCGCAGATTCCCGTGCCAATGCCGCGTCCGCAGCGGGCGGCGGGCGTGACCACGGCCATCAACTGACATGCGAAATCCCATTCCCGTTTCCGTGCTGACCGGCTTTCTCGGTTCAGGCAAGACGACGCTTCTCAACCGGCTTCTGAAAGACCCGGCCCTGAGTGACACGGCGGTCATCATCAATGAGTTCGGCGAGGTCAGCATCGATCATCTGCTGGTCGAGCAGGCGAGCGAGGGCGTGATCGAGCTTGCCGACGGCTGCCTGTGCTGCACGGTGCGCGGCGAGCTGGTGGATACGCTGGCCGATTTGATCGACCGGCTGCAGACCGGGCGCATCAAGGCGCTGAAGCGCGTCATCATCGAAACCACCGGCCTTGCCGACCCGGCGCCGGTGCTGCATTCGATCATGGGCCATCCGGTGCTCATGCAGGCTTTCAGGCTCGACGGGGTTCTGGCGACGGTGGACGCCGTCAACGGCATGGCGACACTCGACAATCACGAGGAAGCCGTCAAGCAGGCGGCAATGGCCGACCGCATCGTGCTGACCAAGACCGATCTGCCGGAAGCGCAGGCAGGGCTGGCGGCGTTGAAGGCGCGTCTCCATGCGCTCAACCCAGGCGCGGATATTCTGGAAGCCGGTGAACAGCGCAGGGGCTATGCCGCGCTTTTCGAATGCGGGCTTTATAACCCGGAAACAAAATCGGCGGATGTGCAGCGCTGGCTGAGGGCGGAAGCCTATGAGGACGATCATCATGGTCATGACCATGTGTGCGGGCCGGATTGCGACCACGACCATCACCACCATGATCACCATCAGGGCCACCATCAGGGCCACCATCAGGGTCATGCGCATCATCATCACCATGACGATGCCATCCGCTCCTTCTCGCTGCGTCACGACGCGCCGATCCCGCTCTCGACCTTCGACATGTTCCTCGATCTTCTGCGTTCGACGCATGGCGAGAAGCTGTTGCGGGTGAAGGGCATTGTGCAGATTGCCGAAGACCCGGACCGTCCGGTGGTCATCCACGGCGTGCAGAAGATTTTCCATCCGCCCGCGCGCCTGCCGCACTGGCCGCAGGACAAGCATGAGACGCTACTGGTGATGATCGTGAAGGATCTGCCGGAAACCTATGTGCGTGAGCTTTTCGATGCGTTTTTGGGACGTCCGGCGCTGGACAGGCCGGACCGTGCCGCGCTGACCGAAAACCCGCTGGCTATTCCCGGTTTCTCGCCCCGGAACTGATACTTACTTCTTGCGAATGAGAAAGCGTTGCAGCGTGCCTTCCCGCTGCTGCGCGATGAGGGCGTGGCCTTCCTGCGTGCAGAAATGCGGGACGTCGATGCCTGACAGCGGATCGGTCGCCTCTACCCAGAGAAGCGCGCCGCTTGGCATTTTTTCCAGACGATTGCGGGTTTTCAAAACCGGAAGGGGGCATTTAAGCCCCCTCAGGTCGTAAACAGGAACGTCATCCTGCAAAGTCGTCAGTTCCCGATGATCTTCCACCACGGCTTCTTCGGTTCGGCGGCTGCGACAGGTGCCGGCTGTTCGACATTCTGCGCCACCGTGCTGGCGGTCGTCATTGAAGAGACTTGGGAAGATACCTGGGGAGCAGCGGCCTGTGCAGACGCTGCCGGGTTCGGCTGCGGTGCGGGCACGGCTGCGGGCATGGCTACGGACTGTGTTGCAGGGACGGCCACCGGCTGCGGCGTCGCGGCAATGGCTGTCGGCTGTACGGACGGCGTTGCCGGGCGAATGTCCGGCGCACCCGCCTTTTCAGCGGAAGAAGGCGAAAGCGACGGCGGCTCGCGCGTCACCTTTTCGCCGCGCGCACGCGCTGCACTCCAGGCGGAGACGAGCTTGGCCTCGGCAATGCCCTGAATGGACGGCGCCGGTGCCTTCTGGCTGGCGCTGAATGCCGACTGGAAGGTCTTTTCATACGACGCATAGGACATGGCCTCGCCGCCAGCAGAGGGCGGGCAGGCATCCGTCGGGGACAGCGGCTGGCCATCCGGCGTCGATACGTTGAAGACGTAGCGCTTCTCGCAGACATCGACCTTCGGCGGGACCTTGGTGGTCTCAAACGCGTCGTAACCCTGCTTCAGCATCTTCCAGAAGGAATAATTCGGGTCGTTCTTGTAGCGCGCCATGTTGGCGGCGGTCATGCGGAACGGGAATGCCTGAATCTGGAAATCGCGCTGGCCGCCCTTGAAGGCGTCGCGACCAAAGGCGTAAATCTCGGCGACCTGTTCGTCGGTCATCGAATAGCAGCCCGATGACGAGCAAGCGCCATGCACCATCAGGTGCTGGCCAGTGCGGCCATTGGCGCGGTCATAGGCGTTGGGAAAGCCGATGTTGAACGACAGATAATAGTTCGAATTCGGATTCATCTGCGCGGGGCGGACGGTGTAGAAACCTTCCGGCGCCTGACGGTCGCCCTCGATATATTTCGGCCCGAGCTTGCCCGACCATTTGCAGATTTCATAGGATGCAATCTGGTCGTATTTGCCGTTGTTCTTCTGCTTCCAGACCTCGAGAGTGCCTTCTTCCTTGAAGATGCGCACCATGATCGGCGACGTGCGGGTCATGCCCTTCGCCTTCATCTTCGCAACAACCTTTTCGGGAAGCGGTTTTTCAGCCCTGAGGCTCAGATCGGATACGGACGAACCCTGACAGCCCGCGAGGAGCGCGGTTGCCATTACGGAGGCTAGAATTGCGGTTCTGATCTTCATGTCGCATCAAGTCTGTTAGAGCTACGCCAGAGACTTTATGAGCAAAAGTCAATTTCCTGAAGGTCCAATCCTATAAACGAAACCTTACGGTATCGTTTATGAATTCTTGCTCAGATAGCTAAAATCCAGCGCGTCGGCAATATGGCCGAATTTGCAGCATGATGCAAATCCGGGAAGCGCGAGGCTTCCCGGATGCAATATCAATCAAGTGATGATGAAAATCAGAGGTTGCGGCCGATTGCGAGGAACTTCTGGCGGCGTTCCTGCTTCAGCGTTTCGCCGTCGACATCCTTCATCGAACGCAGCGATGCGGTGATGATGTCGCCAGCCGCATCGATGACGGCTTCCTTGCCGCGATGCGCGCCGCCCATGGGTTCGGGAATGATGCCGTCGATGACCTTGAGGTCGAACAGGTCCTGCGCGGTGATGCGCATGTTGGAGGCGGCATCCTTGGCGCGGGTCGAATCATGCCAGAGGATCGAGGCCGCGCCCTCGGGCGAGATCACCGAATAGATCGAATGCTCAAGCATATAGACGCGGTTCGCCACCGCGATTGCAATCGCGCCGCCGGAGCCGCCTTCACCGATGATGATCGAGATGACCGGAACGCGCAGCTTGAGGCATTCCGCCGTCGAGCGGGCGATGGCTTCCGCCTGTCCACGCTCTTCGGCGCTGACGCCCGGATAGGCGCCTGCCGTGTCGACAAAGGTGATGAGCGGCAGCTGGAAACGGTCGGCCATTTCCATGATGCGGACGGCCTTGCGATAGCCTTCCGGGCGAGCCGAGCCGAAATTGTGCCTGAGGCGCGTCTTGGTGTCGGAACCCTTTTCCTGTCCGATGATCGCGACGGCCTGGCCGTTGAAGCGACCGAAACCGGCCTGGATGGCTTCGTCATTGGCGAATTTGCGGTCACCGGCAAGCGGGGTGAATTCGGTGAACAGCCGGTCGATATATTCCAGGCAGTGCGGACGGTCCGGATGGCGGGCGATCTGCGCCTTCTGCCATGGGGTCAGCTTGCGGTAGATGTCCTTCAGCGCATCGGCCGAACGCTTCTCGAGGCGACGAATCTCGTCGCTCATCTCGACGCTGCCCTGTTCCTGCGCGAGCTTCTTCAGCTCAAGAATCTGGCCTTCGAGGTCGGCGACGGGTTTTTCAAAATCGAGATAGTTGTACATCGGGCCTGACTGTTCGTGCTTTTTCCAAAGGGAGTAGCGCTATTGCGAGCCTGAAAAAGGCTGTTTTACGGCGCCTTACATATTCACTGCGGGCTCATCTTGCAAATTTTCGGTTTTCTCATAACCGGACAGAAGCTAATCGGCAAGCGGATGATGCTCGCTGACAAGCTTATGCAGTCTTTCCTCCAGCACATGCGTATAGATTTGCGTTGTGGAAATGTCGGCATGGCCGAGCAATTGCTGCACGGTGCGCAGGTCCGCCCCGTTCTGCAAAAGATGGCTGGCAAAGGCATGGCGAAGCACGTGCGGCGAGATGGCGGCTGCCGACAAGCCCGCTCGTGCCGCAAGCCCCTTCAATTCGCGGGCAAAAACCTGGCGCGCCAGATGGCCGCTTTCCGAAAAAGCCGGAAACAGCCATGGATTATCGTCGCTGCCGGGCAAGGAATCCCGCAAGGTCAGAAAACGTTGCAAGGCTTCGCGCGCCTTGGGCGAAAGCGGAACCATGCGTTCCTTGGAACCCTTGCCGCGCACCAGCAGAAAACGATGGTCAGTGCGCGCGACGGTGACGGGCAGGCCCACAAGTTCCGAGACGCGAAGCCCAGTGGCATAAAGCGTTTCGAGAAGCGCATGAAGGCGCAGCGCCTTGATGCGCTCGGCTGGCTCCGTTGTTTCATCGGCTTCAAGCACTGCCCGGTCGAGAAGCCGGGTGACGTTTTCGACGCTCATGATCTTCGGCAGCGGCTTTTGCTTTTTGGGCGCATCGACGGTGCCGGTCGGGTCGTCCTGCCGATAGCCTTCCGAATAGAGAAAGCGGAAGAACTGGCGCAGCGCCGACAGGCGCCGGGCCTGCGAGGTGGCGGCAAAGCCTTCCGTCGCCATGGCATCGATGGCGCTGCGGATATGGTCCGGCCCGGCCTCGGTGAGATTGACGCCGCGGGCTGCCAGCACTTCCGCCACCGCTTCCAGATCGCGCCGGTAGGATTCAAGCGTGTTTTCCGCCGCTCCGCGTTCGGCGCTCATCATTTCCAGAAAATTCTCGATCGCCAGCGATGCGCGCATCGTCACTCCTGCGGTGTCTGTGGCGATTGGGTGTCCGTGCCGGCGGTTTCCGCCGGGGCAGGCTCGGCCGTGGGGCGCGCGATCGTGACCGGCTTCAGTTTCGAGGACGGAATTTCGACGGTAATCTCGCGCGTGTCGGGCTCCACGAAATTGGCAAGCGCATACATCGCGCCATAGATGATGGCGGCGGCAAGGGCGAGAAAGGTGACGAGGCGCGTCAGCGTGGGCATGCATCTTTTATGCTGTGGCATTGAGACGAAAGCAAGGAGGGCGGACGAAAGCGAGGATGGTGACGAAAGAGCGGGCAAAAAAAGCCCTGCTTCCGGTCCTCCGCATCGCGAAAACCAATCAAAGCAATTGACGTCGCCCCGTTTTTCATGTGGAACCGGAACAAATGGACGAGGTCAATGAGCAGTACGGCAAAACAAAACAATCTACATGAGAAAGCGGCGCAGATCCGCGATCTGCTCGGTTCGAAAGTCGTGGTGCTTGTGGGGCTGATGGGCGCGGGCAAATCCACCGTCGGGCGCAAGGTGGCGAGCCTGCTCGGCCTGCCGTTTCGCGATGCCGATACGGAGATCGAAGCGGTTTCCCGCATGACCATTCCCGAACTGTTTGAAGCCTATGGCGAGGTCGAATTCCGCGATCTGGAACGCCGCGTCATCATGCGCCTTCTGGAAGACGGGCCGATGGTGCTGGCAACCGGCGGCGGGGCCTATATGAATGCCGAAACACGCGCTGCAATTGCGCGGGCAGGCGTTTCCATCTGGCTCAATGCCGAGATCGATATTCTGATGGAGCGCGTCTCGCGCCGTCAGAACCGCCCGCTTTTGAAAAACAGCGATCCGCGCGGCGTCATGCAGCGGCTGATGAACGAGCGTTATCCCGTCTATGCGCTGGCCGATATGGAACTGATGTCGCGTGACGACAAGAAGGAAGTGATCGCCGCCGAACTGATCGATGTTCTGGCCGATCATCTCGAAAGATTAGAGGCATAAGGGCTGTCAGACCGACAGAACCGGTAATGTCCTCGCATGTATTGGAGACTACGCATGAACGCGCCTTCCATCGCCGGTGTCACCACCGTTCCCGTGTCGCTCGGCGACCGCTCCTATGATATCCTCATCGGTAAGGGACTGGTTGACCGTGCGGGCGAGGAAGTGGCAGAGCGTCTGAAAGGCGTGCGCGTGGCGGTGGTGACGGACGAGAATGTCGCCAAGGCGCATCTTGAGCGCCTGACCGAAAGCTTCGTCAGGACCGGTATCGATGTGACGCCGGTGATTGTCACGCCAGGCGAGAAATCAAAATCCTTTGCAACGCTGGAAACCGTCACCAATGCCGTCCTGGCGGCGCGGCTGGAACGCGGCGATGCGGTGGTGGCGTTTGGCGGCGGCGTGGTTGGCGATCTTTCGGGCTTCGTTGCCGGGATCGTGCGGCGCGGCATGAATTTCGTGCAGATGCCGACCTCGCTGCTGTCGCAGGTGGATTCCTCCGTTGGCGGCAAGACCGGCATCAACACCGCCCACGGCAAGAACCTCGTCGGCGTCTTCTATCAGCCGCAGCTCGTGCTGGCCGATACGGACGTGCTCGATACGCTGAGCCCGCGTGAATTTCGGGCCGGTTATGCCGAAGTTGCGAAATATGGCCTGATCGACCGCCCGGACTTCTTCGAATGGCTGGAAAAGAACTGGCAGGAGGTTTTTTCAGGCGGCGCGGCGCGGACGGAAGCCATCGCCGAGTCCTGCCGCTGCAAGGCGGCTGTCGTTGCGCGTGACGAGCGCGAAACCGGCGACCGCGCGCTTCTCAATCTCGGCCATACGTTCGGCCATGCGCTGGAAACGGCGACCGGCTACGATTCCAGCCGCCTCGTGCATGGCGAGGGCGTCGCCATCGGCATGGCGCTGGCGCATCGCTTCTCGGTCAAGATGAACCTCTGCGGCATCGAGGATGCGGAGCGCGTCGAAGCGCATCTGAAGGCCGTCGGCCTGCCCTATCGGCTGTCGGATGTGCCGGGCGGATTGCCGCCGGCAGAAAAACTGATGGATTATATTGCGCAGGACAAGAAAGTGGCGCGCGGCGCGCTGACCTTCATCCTGACGCGCGGTATTGGCCAGTCCTTCATTGCAAAGGACGTGCCGCCAGCCGCCGTGCTGGAATTTCTGAAAGACCGTCTGGAAACGAAATAATACCAAGTTAACTGATTGAGACTTGGTTAGGCTCGTGCGGCGATTGAGCAACTTCAGGGCGTGATGCGTCAGCATCCTGGCGCCCTGCTATAAGAGGACAAGGCGAATGGCTTTCGGGCTTTGGGTCATGTGCGGCATCATCCTGCTCTGCGTCATTCTCTCGGCGTTTTTCTCAGGCTCCGAAACGGCGCTGACCGCCGCCTCACGGGCCCGCATGCTTACGCTCGAACATAATGGCGACGAGCGAGCGGGGCTGGTCCAGCGCCTTATCAGCCGCCGCGACCGGCTGATCGGCGCGCTTCTGATCGGCAACAACCTCGCCAATATTCTGGCTTCCTCGATTGCCACCAGCATCTTTTTGAACCTGTTCGGCGATGCGGGCGTCGCCTATGCCACGCTGGCGATGACGATCATTCTGGTCATCTTCGCTGAAGTGCTGCCGAAATCCTGGGCAATTTCCGGTCCCGACCGTTTTTCGCTGGCGGTTGCGCGCGGCGTGTCGCTTGTCGTCCTGATCCTCGGTCCGATTTCCAGTGCCGTGAACTGGATCGTGCGCGCGATCCTCAAGCTGTGCGGCGTCAATCTGGCGGCAGGCCGTTCCATGCTGAGCCCGCAGGAGGAACTGCGCGGCGCGGTGGAGGTGCTGCATCGCGACAAGTCGCTCATCAAGGAAGACCGCGACCAGCTGGGCGGCCTCCTTGACCTCAAGGAACTGGAAGTCAGCGACGTGATGGTGCACCGGACCTCGATGGGCACTGTCAATGCCGATGCCGCGGCGGAAGAGATCGTGCGCGATATTCTGGCGAGCCCCCACACGCGCATGCCGCTCTGGCGCGACGATATCGACAATATTGTCGGCATTATCCACACCAAGGATCTGCTGCGCGCGCTCTACGATGTCGACAATGATTTCACCCGCATCGACATCATGAAGGTCGCGCGCAAGCCGTGGTTCGTGCCCGACACGACGACATTGCAGGACCAGCTCGACGCCTTCCTCCGCCGCAAGGCGCATATCGCCATCGTCGTCGATGAATATGGCGATGTGCAGGGACTGGTGACGCTGGAGGACATTCTGGAAGAGATCGTCGGCGATATTGCCGACGAGCACGATATCGACATGCAGGGCGTTCGCCTGCAGCCTGACGGCTCGGTGATCGTCGACGGATCGCTGCCGATTCGCGATATCAACCGTGCGCTTGATTGGTCCTTGCCGGATGAAGAAGCGACCACGATTGCCGGTCTCGTCATTCATGAGACCCAGACGATCCCGGAAGTGAAGCAGGCTTTCACTTTCCATGGGAAACGCTTTTCCGTGCTCAAGAAGGAAAAGAACCGCCTGACGCGCTTGCGCATCGTGCCGCTCGACGCCGATGGAAAACCTGCCCCGATTGTTGCGGCTTTACCGCGCTGACAGCCCTTCAGACGAACTGTTGCAGCCGCCCTTCGATGCCGTGCAGGCCTCCCGTCACGACGGCAGTGGCAAACCGGCAAAAAACAAAATAGCCTTCGTGCAAAAGCGAGGAGAGAAAATGTACCCCGATATCAAGGAAGCCAACGGCGCGTGTCACTGCGGCACCGTGCGTTTTCGCGTCAAATTATCGAACGGCCTGCATACGGCCCGGCGCTGCACCTGTTCCTATTGCCGGATGCGCGGGGCCGTGGCGGTTTCGGCTGATCTTGGCGGGCTGGAAATCCTTGAAGGCGAAGACGCGCTGACGCTCTACACCTTCAATACCGGCATAGCGAAACACTATTTCTGCTCGAAATGCGGGATTTACACCTTCCACCAGCGCCGCTCCAATCCGAACCAGTACGGCGTGAATGCCGCCTGTCTGGAAGGCGTCTCACCGTTTGATTTCAAAGCTGTTCCGGTCAGCGACGGCGTGAATCACCCGTCCGACACTCCAAACCGAAAGGGGTCGGGTGTGGTGGGGTATCTGCGTTTTGAGCCAGCCGTTGACGGAGACTAATTCCGCGCCCGTTGCTTCTGTTCGTTCTTCTCCCTTGAAAACACCGTGGGCGGCAGCGGGTCGAGGCCGCGAATAATGTCCGCTCCCTTTTCGCCGATCATGATGGTCGGCGCATTGGTGTTGCACGATGGAACACGCGGCATGACCGAGCTGTCACAGACCCGCAGGCCCTCCAGTCCTCGCACCTTAAGATCGAGATCGACAACGGCCATGGCATCGGTTCCCATCTTGCAGGTGCCGACCGGATGATGATCGGTCTTGGCATTGGCGCAGGCATAATCGAACAGCTCGTCATCGCTGGCGACCTTCGGCCCCGGCAGGCGCTCGGCCATGACATAGGGCTTCAAGGCGTCCTGGCTCATGATTTCGCGGGCGATCTTCAGGCCTTCGAGCGACATTTTGCGATCATGCGGATCGCTCCAGTAATTGGGATCGATCAGGGGGGCGACTGTCGGATCGCTGGAGGCAAGCCGTATCGTCCCGCGCGAACGCGGATGCAGATAGGCGGAATTGAGCGTCACGCCGGCATTCTTGAGCTTCTCGACACCGGCTTCAATGCCTGATCCCAGCCCCAGATGGAACTGGATATCCGGCGAGCGGGCATCCGGGTCCGCATACCAGAAACCACCGGTTTCAAACAGGCTGGATGCCACCGGGCCGGAACGCAACAGCATATATTGCAGGCCTGCGGCAAGCGTGCGGTGCAGCTTTGCCACGCCGTCATAGGTGTGGTCGCCGGTGCATTCGGCGATGACAAACAGGTCGAGATGATCCTGCATGTTTTCGCCCACCCCCGGCAGATCGTGTTTCACACCAACGCCGACCTTTTTCAGATGATCGGCGGGGCCGATACCCGATTGCAGCAGGAGCTTCGGTGAGCCGATAGCGCCGGACGAGACAATCACCTCGCGGTTTGCGCGCAAGACCTCGCCGCTCATCAGCGCAACGCCGGTTGCGCGCGTCTTCTCAAGCACGACGTTGGCTACCTGTGCATTCATGCGGATTGTCAGATTCTGGCGCCCCTTGATCGGCGCGAGATAGGCAAGCGAGGCCGAGGAGCGGCGGCGGTTGCGCTGGGTGAGCTGGTAAAAGCCGACGCCCGCCTGCTCACGCCCGTTGAAATCGGGATTATAGGGAATGCCCAGCTCCTGCCCGGCGCGGATATAGGCATCGCAGATCGGCAATGGCGCGGAAGGCATCGAAACGCCCAGCGGCCCGCCATAGGAATGATAATCATCGTTGAAGCGCTGATTGTCCTCGGCGCGTTTGAAATAGGGCAGCACATGGCGATAGTCCCAGCCGGTGCAGCCATCCTCTCCGGCCCAGAGATCATAATCGGCGGCATTGCCGCGCGTATAAATCTGCGCATTGATCGAGGAGCCGCCGCCGATGACTTTCGCCTGCGTATAGCGCAGCACGCGGTTTTTCAGGTGCTTTTGCGGAACGGTTTCAAAACCCCAGCTGGCAACGCCCTTGGTCATCTTGGCGAAACCCGCAGGCATGTGGAACAGCGGATTCCAGTCGCTTCCGCCCGCCTCCAGCAGCAGCACTTTTGTCGACGCATCTTCGCTCAGGCGATTGGCGAGAACGCAACCGGCGGGCCCGCCGCCGACGATGATATAATCGTAATCCATCGCGCTACCCTTACAGTTTTGCAATCGACAGGCCGCCATCGGCATGGATCGCCGAGCCTGTCGCAAAGATGAAATCGCCACCGGCAAGCCCGGCCACGATCGCGCCGACATCGCCCGCCTCGCCCCAGCGCTTCATCGGCACCAGACCGGCTTCGATCAGTCCGTCATAACGCTCGGCAACTTTAGCTGTCATATCGGTGCGGATGATGCCGGGGCGCACCTCGAACACGCCAATCCGCGCTTCGGCAAGACGCAGCGCCAGCCCCTGCACGAAGGCGGTGAGGCCTGCCTTGCTGATGCAGTAATCAAGCCGCTCGGGCGAGGTCATCACCGACGAAACAGAACTGATGGTTATGATGCTGCGTGGAAAGCGCACTTCGGCTGCGGCCAGCATGGCCTTCACCACGGCCTGCGTGAAAAACACCGTGCCGCGCAGGTTCACATCCATGATCGTGTCGAAGTTCTCAGGCTTCAGCCCCAGAAAATCGCCGCGCTCGACCGAACCCATGCCTGCATTGTTGACGAGGCAATCGATGCCGCCGAATTCCTTCATCACCGCGGAAACGGTTTTCTCATGCATTCCAACGGCGGCGAGATCGCTTTCAAAGAAAGCCACCTTTCCGCCAAGACCGCGCAATTCATGCGCGACGGCCTCGTCGCATTCACGGTCGGTGATCGCCAGATCGAAACCCTTGGCGGCAAGCGCGCGGGCAATGCCAAGCCCGATCCCGCGCCGCCCGCCGGTCACCAGCGCCACAGGTCTTTGACGGTTCATGCCAGCACCTCCCGGTTCAAATGGTCCGCCACGCGCAGGGCTTGCGCGGCAATGGTCAGCGCCGGATTGACCGCCGCCGATGTCGGCAGGAATGACGCATCGACCACATGGAGATTGGGATGGTCATAAGCGCGGCACCAGGGATCAAGCGGTGCCGTCGCCGGATCGTTGCCGATGCGCACCGTGCCACATTGATGCGACGGCGTGCGCCGATCAAAGGCCCGCGACAGCACCACCGGAAAGCCCGCCGCACGCAGCGCAGATTTGAGCTTTTCCACCAGCATCAGATGCGCCTTCCAGTTGCTGCGCATCCAATGCAGGACGATGCGGTCGCCATCCACGCTCACGCGGCTTTCCGGCGATGGCAGGTCTTCGCTCATGGCGTAGAAATCGATTGTATGCCCGGCAATGCGGTTCAACAGCCATTCGGGCACTTGGCGCATATTGGATTTCAGGATCGCCCCCGACACGCGACCCAGCAATTGCACATTGCCGAGCGGCGGCCCGCCTGCCCCGTCCGACAGATAATAATCGTTAAAACCGAATGTCTTCTGGTAGACGCTGTCATTGCGATAGCGCGGATCGAAAGCGATCACCGCACTGGAATTATGATTCATGAAATTGCGGCCGACCTGATCGGAACGGTTCGCCAGTCCCGAACGCAGCAGAAGCGCCGCCGACTGCACAGCGCCCGCTGAGAGAATAACCAGCTTCGGGCGCAGGACCAGCGCCTCACCGTTCTTCACATAATGCACCGCCACAATAGTCTTTCCATCCGGCCCCGCTTCCAGCCGCGTCACACGCGCGGAAGTTTCGAGCCGGACATTCCGATATTGAAGCGCTTGCGCAAGCGGGCAGCTTTCCGCGTCCATCTTGCCGTCATCGCAATTGGGATGCGCGTCCCACGGCGTCTTGGCCTTTGCCAGCCAGCGCTCGATATCAACACCCAATGGCAAGGAAGCTGGATGAAGTCCCGCCTTTTTCAGCCGCGCCCGCACATCGGCAATCGGGCGCTCGTCGCGCACCGGCGCATAAGGATATGGCTTTGAATGATGCGGCTCGGTCGGGTCGTCGCCCAGTTCGCCGCGCACCTGAAACAGCTCTTCCGCCTTGCAATACCACGGCTCCAGTTCCTCATAGGCAAAGGGCCATGCGGGCGACACGCCTTCCAGATGCGCCAGCTCCTCAAAATCCTCGCGCCGATAGCGGATCAGCACCGCGCCATAGAATTTGGAATTGCCGCCGACATTGTAATAATTGCCGGGATTGAAAGGCGTGCCGTCCGGCTCATGCCAGAACTCTTGCGGGCGGAAGAAACCGCGCTGAAAAATGGCGCGCGGGTCGCGGTTTTCCGGCCTGTCGGCCAGGCGCTCTCCCGCCTCCAGAATAAGAATATCCGCGCCCGATGCGGCAAGACCGGCGGCCATTGTCGCGCCGCCGATACCCGATCCGATAATGACGATATCCGGCTGTCCTCCCAAAGCCGTTACTCCCTACCTAGCCTGCGGCATCCACCAGCCCGTCCGCGCACCGATATGCATGTTGAGCGTCTTGGTCTCGGTGTAATCCTCCACCGCATGACGCCCCAATTCGCGCCCCAGACCGGACTGGCGATAGCCGCCGAAAGGCAGTTCCGGCGTGCCGTCCATGAATGTATTCATCCAGACAGTACCCGCCCGCACCTTGCGCCCGATGGTCATGCAGGTATCGAAATCGCGGCTCCACACGCCCGCCGAAAGCCCGTAATCAACCGCATTGGCAATCGAGATCGCCTCATCCACCGTATCGAAGGACAGCACCGACAAAACCGGCCCGAACACTTCCTCGCGCGCCACGGCCATGTCGGCCTTTACACCGGCAAGGATGGTCGGTCCCATATATTGGCCAAGGCCGAGGTCCAGCACATCGCCGCCATGGGCAATCGCAGCGCCTGCCTTTTTGGCCTGATCGACATAGGCGCCAACCTTTGTCAGATGCTGCGGCGTGATGATCGCGCCGACCTGCGTGCTGACATCAAGCGGATCGCCAACGATCACCTTTTTCGACAGATCGGCCACACGCCCGACAATCTCATCGACAATCGAACGGTGCACGATCAGGCGCGACCCGGCATTGCAGCACTCGCCCGCATTGAACCACGCGCCGAACACCGCCGCGTCGATAAAGGCATCCATATCCGCATCCGGGAACAGGATTTGCGGGTTCTTGCCGCCAAGCTCCAGCGACACTTTCTTAAGCGTTTGCGCCGCATTGGCCATGGTCAGCTTGCCGACGCCGGTCGAGCCGGTGAACGACACCATGTCCACATCCGGATGCGTGCTCATATGCTGGCCGACATCGGCACCCGTTCCGGTGACGATATTGACGACGCCGTCCGGCACACCTGCCTCGGCCAGAATTTCACCGAGCAGCAATGTCGAGCCAGAGGTCAGTTCCGAAGGCTTCACCACTGCGGTGCAACCGGCAGCCAGCGCGAAAGGCAGCTTTTGCCCGACGATCAGGAACGGGAAATTCCACGGCGTAATGATAGAAACAACGCCAATTGCCTCGCGCAGCACGACACCAAGCGTGCCATCACCCAGCGTGTTGTAGCTTTCGCCATGCAGGTCGCGTGCAAGCGCTGCCGCATAACGCCAGATATCGACAGCGCCACCGATTTCTCCCCGCACTTGGCTAATTGGTTTGCCGGCTTCAATCGCATCGAGATAGGCAAGCTCTTCCGCCCGCGCCTCGATCAGATCAGCGGCTTTCAGCAGCACCAGCGAACGCTGCGAAGCAGTTTTCGACGACCAGCGCCCATCATCGAAAGCCTTGCGGGCGCTCGCAACGGCGCGTTCCACATCGGCCTTGTTGCCCGCCGGATAACGGCTGACGGTGACGCCATGGCCGGGCGCCACGCGCTCAATCGTTTGGCCGCTCTCACTTTGCACCCATTTGCCATCGATCAGCATGGAGAATTCGCGGACTTCCAGCCCGGTCAACGGCTGCGGTTTCACAACAACGCTCATCACCATTTTCCTTCAAAATTCGCTTCGCGCTTTTCGGTAAACGAGCGCACGCCTTCTTTCAGATCGCCGGTCTTGGCGACGAGGATGGACCCCAGCGCCTCGACGGCGGTTCCGTTGTCCTCGCCATTGGCGACAGACAGCATCAGCTTGGAAATTTCGAGCGCTGCCGGTCCGCGTTTTGCCACCCGCGCCGCATAATCCTGCGCCGCCTGCAAGGCTTCGCCCGTATCGACCACATGATCGACCAGTCCATGCGACAGCGCTTCGTCTGCCGTGAACATTTCGCCGCCCAGCACCATGCGGCGCACGATCTGCGCCCCGAAACGGCGCACAAGGCGCTGCGTGCCCGACCATCCGGGCACCATGCCGAGCGAGGTTTCCGGCAGGCCGATCTTCGCCTGCCGCTCGACAATGCGGATATCGGCAGCGCCCGCCAGTTCCAGCCCGCCGCCCAGCGCATGACCGTTCATCGCCGCGATCAATGGCACACGCAAAGTCGCAAGCCGCTCAAACACGCGATGCCCGTAGCGCACCCAGGCATGGCCGAATTCTTGCGGTTCCATACCGCCCCAGGCCTTGATGTCGCCGCCTGCGGAAAAAGCCTTGCCCTCACCGGTCAGGATCGCAACCCGCACGCTGCTGTCAGCCTCCACCCGGTCACAGGCGGCAGACAATTCCTGCAAAAGCTCGATGTCGAAGGCATTGAGCTTTTCGGGCCGCTTGATCGTCATGACGGCGATGTGGTTTTCGATGGCAATTTCTATTCTGTCAGCCATGTTGCGCCTCCAGCTTTCGGGCAGGTTTTTGCGGCAGCGAAAGCCCGATTGGTTCTTCGCGGAACAGCGCCTCATCCATGGTCTTGAGCCGGTCAGAGACAATCAGCGGAAACTCGGCTTGATCCAGAATATGCGCCTGCAAGTCGATACCGGGCGCAATCTCGGTCAGCACGATGCCGTCCGCCGTCAGCTTCATCACGGCGCGCTCGGTGACATAGGTAATGTCCTGCCCCTGCTGGACGCCACGCGGGCCGGAGAAGGTGACATGCTCGACTTGCGTGACAAGCTTTTTCAGCTTGCCTTCTTTCTCGATCACCAGCTTGCCGTCAGCGACCGACAGTTTAGCCCCGGCATTGAACATGCCGGAGAAAACAATCTTCCTGGCGCGCGCGGTAATATCGACAAAGCCGCCAGCACCCGCCGTCACATGCGGACGGAATGAAAGCTTCGACACATTGACCGAACCGTCGCGCCCGATCTCCAGGAAGGACAGAAGCGAGGCGTCAAAGCCCGCCCCCTGAAAATAGGTGAACTGATAGGGCGACGGCATATAGGCGTCGGCATTGGATGCGCAGCCAAAGGCAAAATCCAGCAACGGCACGCCGCCGACAGCGCCCTGCTCGATCACCCATGTCACCGCGCCATGCAGGCCCTCTTCCAGCAGAATGCGCGGCACATTGGCGGAAATGCCAAAGCCAAGATTGACCGCACTTCCCGCCTGCAATTCCTGCGCCACACGCCGCGCAATCGCCTTCTGGATATTGAACTCGGGCAGACGGAACGTATCCAGCGGGCGGAAAATCTCGCCGGAAATAGCCGGATCATAGAGCGTCTGCGTCGTCTGCTTCTGGTCGGGATCGACCACGATATAATCAACCAGAACACCCGGCACGCGCACATCATGCGGCTTCAGCGTGCCTTCCTTGGCAATGCGCTTCACCTGCGCAATGACGATGCCGCCATTGTTGCGTGCCGCCAGCGCCTGATCCAGACCGCCGAGATAGGCACCCTCGTGCTCATAGGTGAGATTGCCGCGTTCATCCGCAGTCGTTGCCCGGATGATGGTGACATGCGGCACGATATTGGGGAAGAACAGCCAGTCCTCGCCCTCAAAGCTGACATGCTTGACGACAGGTTCCTCCCGCGCCTTGTCGTTCATCGCCGTGCCCTGACGCTTGGGATCGACGAATGTATCAAGCCCCACTTTGGTCAGCACGCCGGGGCGCTTGGCGGCAGCTTCGCGGTGCATGTCGAACAATATGCCGGACGGGATATTATAGGCCGGGATCTCGTTATTGGTGATCATCTGCCAGATCAGCGGCGGCTCGGCGCTTGATGGCCCGGACGGATAGGAACCGCCAATGATCTTCTTGAGAAGCCCCTTCTTGGCGATGTAATCGACACCCTTGATGCCGCTCATATCGCCCGCCGCGATCGGGTGCAGCGTGGTGATGTTTTGGGGATGGCCGGTTGCATCGAACCGCTCGCCAATGGCCTTCAGCATCATATCCGGGCAGCCAAGGCCGCTCGATGACGAAACGGAAACCACTGCATTGTCGGGGATAAGTGCAGCGGCTTCTGCAAATGAAATATGCTTGCTCATAAGTCTCAAAGTCCTGAATGAACGGCGGTTGCCTTGCCGGTCTTGGCAGCTTCAGCGACGGCAAGCCCGGTCGCAAGCGACCAGATGCCGTCCTCCAAAGTGGCCGAAGGCTGGCCCCTGCCCTCAATGGCATTGTGGAAAACCTGCAAGGCGGTTTCGTAGAGATTTTTGTGGTCGAGCGGCAATTCGTGCTCGCCGTTCTTGTCACGCAGGATGACGGTTCCCAACGGCTTTTGGGTCATCACATTGCGCGCAATCAGCGAGCCTTCGCTGCCATGCACCTCGAAGCCGGTTTCGGCATATTTGGTGGTGAAGGCATCATGAAACTGGGCAATCGCGCCGGATGGAAAACGCAGAACGCCCATCACGCCGTCTTCCAGCCCTTCGCCACATAAGCCGCCCTGTTGGCTGAAAGCGACCGCTTCGACCGGGTTTTCACCCAGCACAAAACGCAGCGTATCCGCATCATGCACGGTAATATCCAGGATCACGCCGCCGCCCGCATCGGGGCGCTCGATGCGCCAGCCTTGCAGATGCGGCGGCAGGTAAACCGCATGGAAAACGCGGGCACCCAGCACCTTGCCGATCTTGCCCGCAGCAATGGCATCACGCATGGCGCGGTGGCTTGCGGCATTGCGCAAATGATGGTTGGTGCCTGCCACAACGCCCGCCTCGCGCACGGCTTTCAGCATCTGATGCGCGTCGCCGATCGTCAGCGCCAGCGGCTTTTCGCACAGGATATGCTTGCCCGCTTGTGCCGCGGCAATCGCCTGATCGCGATGCAGTTCATTGGTAGTGGAGATATAAACGGCGTCGATTTCCGGGTCGGACAAAAGCGCTTCGAGGCTTGTCACGAAGCGGGCGATCCCGTTTTCACGGGCATAGGTTTCGCCGCGCGCGGCATTGGTGCTGTAGACGGAAACAACTTCCCCGCCGGTCGCGCGAATGGCTCCGATCACCCATTCTTTCGCAATGGTGCTTGCGCCTATAAGGCCCCACTTTGCCACTTGAATTTCTCCTCCGGTTTTCTGAGCGGCGCGCCGCAACTTGCACGCACCGCAAGACGCACCGACAAGCGCTGCGCCTCCGCCTCCACCCGTTCCGAATTGATCTGCTTCAGCAAAAGCTGCGCCGCACGTTCTCCCAAACCTTGCGGATCGACAGCCACGGTCGTCAGTGCTGGAACAGCGGTCTTTGCTTCAATCACATCGTCAAAGCCGACCACGCCGAAATCCCGGCCCGGCTCCAGATTTGCGGCGCGCAGGCCGTCACAAACACCAAACGCCACCGCATCGTTGAAACACACTGCCGCCGTCGGTTTCAGGCCGTGCCGCAGCATCTGTTCGACCGCCTCGACGCCGCCAGCGCGTGATGGGGCGGAGGTAAAGACCAGCGCCTCGTCGAAGCCGATGCCCGCCTGCTCCAGCCCTGCGCGATAACCCGAAACGCGCTCGGCAAACACCGCTATATCCGCATAACCGCCCATGAAGGCGATGGACCTATGCCCCAGCGACACCAGATGCTCGACCGCCTTCGCAACACCGCCGCGATTATCCGAAACGATGGAGGAAACGCCGGCGCCCGGCACCTCGCGAACCATCTGCACAACCGGCAGGCCGCTTTTCGCCAATGGTTTCAGATCACCAGCGTCTGTTCCACGTGCTGGCGAAATAATCAGCCCGGCAATGCCGTGTTCGCGCATCGAAGCAATCACCTCGCGCTGACGGTCAACGCTTTCCGCCGTATTGGCCAGAAACTGCACATAGCCAGCCGACTGCATGACGCGATCCACACCGACGGCAAGTTCGGCAAAGAAACTGTTGGTCAGATCATTGACCACAAGGCCGATGATTTTCGACTTCGCCTGACGGAGATTGGCCGCCGAACGGTTATAGACATAGCCAAGTTTCTCGATTGCCGCCTGAACCTTGGCGCGGGTTTCGGCATGAACCAGCGGACTGTCACGCAGCACCAGCGAGACGGTCGATTTCGACACGCCAGCCTCGCGCGCAATATCGATAACGGTGACGCTGCCCTTGCTCATGATCTGCTCCGGTTTCGATTGCCGATTTAATTGGAACGTTCCAACACTGTCAAGAGCCGAGAGAAAAACCGTTCTGCGCCTTGAGTTCGCCACAATTCAAGCCAGTTTTCGGTTCATGTTTTTTCCGAGAATCCGTATTTGGCGCAAAACACGCTCAAATCACACTTTCGCCACAATTTTTGACCGAATTGCCATTTGGAACGTTCTAAATTAAAACGGCATGAGAGGCGGAGGAACAATCATGGGCGATCATCAACTGATCCTGCCAGACGGTAATGGAAGCCTGAATGCCTACAGGCTGACCGGGACACAAACCCCGCGCCCCAAAAACCCGCCGCAGTTCAACCGCATCGCCTATGCGGCAGCGCATGTGGTTTCCGATCCGCTGCAAGATACCCGCCCGTGGAACGACCCGGCCATCGACTGGGACGCGACCATGGCTTTCCGCCATCATCTGTGGGGCCTCGGTTTCAGGATCGCGGAAGCGATGGATACGTCGCAGCGCGGCATGGGGCTGAACTGGGCAGGCGCACAGGAACTGATCCGCCGCTCACTGGCGGAAAGCAAGACCGTAGCGGGTGCCGATCTCGCCAGCGGCGCTGGCACCGACCACCTCGATCCGGCGGAAGCAAAAAGCCTCGACGACATCATCAAGGCCTATGAAACACAGGCCGGTTTCATCGAAAAACACGGCGGTCGTTTCATCCTGATGGCCAGCCGCGCACTGGCCCGCATTGCCAGGTCGCCCGACGATTATGCCAGAGTCTATGGCCGGATTCTCGCGCAGGCCCGTGAAAAGGTCGTGCTGCACTGGCTGGGCGATATGTTCGACCCACAGCTCAAAGCCTATTGGGGTTCGGAAAATTTCGATGAAGCACTGAACACCGTCATTCGCATCATCGAAGCCAATCGCGACAAGGTGGAAGGCATAAAAATTTCGCTGCTGGAAGAGCGCTATGAAATCGCGTTACGCAACCGCCTGCCGGAAGGCGTGCTGTGCTTCACGGGCGATGATTTCAACTATGCGCCGCTGATCGAAGGCGACGGAAACAGGCACAGCCATGCGCTGCTCGGCATTTTCGATGCGGTCGCCCCGCAGGCTTCCAGCGCTCTGGCGGCGCTGGCAGCGGGCGACAATGCCCGCTTCCGCGCGATCATTGAGCCGACCGTGCCGCTATCGCGAAAAATCTTTGAAGCACCGACGCAATATTACAAGGCGGGCGTGGTGTTTCTCGCCTGGCTGAACGGCCACCAGACCCATTTCACCATGCCCGCCGGAATGCAGTCGGCGCGTGGCATTTTGCACTACGCCGACATTTTCCGCCTTGCCGATCAAGCCAATGTGCTCGACCAGCCGGAACTCGCCATCCGCCGCATGAAAAAGCTGATGGCCGTTCACGGCATATCGTGAAAACAGGCGGGGTTCACCGCCTGTTTCCAACTCGTCACCGCCAGCCGAGGCCCGGCGCGACATGCTTGAGGATCGACTCGATCACATGCGCGTTGTACTCGACGCCAAGCTGGTTCGGCACGGTGAGAAGCAGCGTATCGGCTTCGGCAATCGCCTCGTCCTTGGCCAGTTCCTCGATCAGCCGGTCAGGCTCGGCAGCATAGGACCGCCCGAAGACGGCCCGCAGGTCTTCCTCGATATAGCCGATGGAATCCTGTTCCTTGCCGCCATTGCCGAAATAGGCCCGGTCGCGATCATCGACCAGCGCGAAGATGCTGCGGCTCACCGAGACACGCGGCGTGCGCGTATGTCCGGCTTCCTTCCAGGCTTCACGATAGGCGCGAATCTGCTTGGCCTGCTGGATGTGCAGCGGCTCGCCAGACTCGTCCTTCTTCAAGGTCGAGCTTTGCAGGTTCATGCCAAGCTTTGCCGCCCACACAGCCGTAGCATCCGATACAGCACCCCACCAGATCCGGTCGCGAAGGCCTTCCGAGTGCGGCTCAAGACGCAGCAGACCGGGAGGGTTCGGAAACATCGGGCGCGGATTGGGCTGGGCAAAGCCCTGTCCCTTCAGCGCCTCGAAAAACACCTCGCCATGCTGGCGGCCCATATCGGCATCGGTCTTGCCCTCTTCCGGCGCATAGCCGAAATAACGCCAGCCGTCGATCACCTGTTCCGGCGAGCCGCGGCTGATGCCAAGCTGCAAGCGGCCCTTGGAGATCAGGTCGGCAGCGCCTGCATCCTCGACCATATAGAGCGGATTTTCATACCGCATGTCGATGACGGCGGTACCGATCTCGATCTTGCTGGTTTTGGCGCCAATGGCTGCAAGCAGCGGAAAGGGCGAAGCGAGTTGGCGCGCAAAATGGTGCACGCGGAAATAGGCGCCATCGGCCCCCAGTTCCTCGGCGGCGACGGCCAGATCGATCGACTGCAGCAATGTATCGCTTGCCGAACGGGTTCCCGATTGCGGCGACGGCGACCAGTGGCCGAAGGAAAGAAAGCCGATTTTCTTCATGATGATGTTCCCTGATTGCGGGCAAAAATTTGGTTCCAGTCCAATATGGCGGCACAGGGCACGATTGGAAGGGCGCCAAACACGGACACAGTGTTCAGTATTCGCAACCTGCAGCTTTCGCGCGGGAAGCAACCGCACCTTCTTCGGATACGTTGACAGTCTATCCGGAGCCGATTAAGCCTCAAATCTGGCGGATAAACCTTCAATCTGAGGTTATTGGAGAAAAGGTGTTTGCCGATAAGCAACGCACCAAAACAGGGGAGATTTTCATGCGTTCTATGCTTCTGGCCTTGCTGGCCGCAACGGCCATTGCCACTTCGGCACAGGCAAAAGACGTCACCGTCGCCGTAACCGCCATCGTTGAACATCCGGCCCTCGACGCCGCCCGCGACGGCGTGAAGGACGCGCTGGCGGAAGCAGGCTTCAAGGAAGGCGAAAACCTGAAATTCGTCTACCAGTCCGCACAGGGCAACCCGGCAACCGCAGCGCAGATCGCCCGCCAGTTCGTCGGCGAAGCGCCGGACGTGATCGTCCCGATCTCCACGCCGTCGGCACAGGCTGTCGTTTCGGCCACCCGCGATATTCCGGTGGTCTTCACCGCCGTTTCCGATCCGGTCGGCGCGCAGCTCGTCAAGGACATGGCAAAGCCCGGCGGCAATGTCACCGGCCTTTCCGACATGTCGCCTGTGGCGGAGCATATCAAGCTCATCAAGGAAGTGATGCCGAACATCAAGAAGCTCGGCTATCTCTACAATTCCGGCGAAACCAATTCCGTGTCGCTTCTGGCGGCGCTGAAGGAAGCTGCTTCCGCCGAAGGCATCGAAATCGTTGAATCGGCCGCCACCAAGTCGGCTGAAGTCCAGGGCGCTGCCCGTGCGCTCGTTGGCCGCGCGGATGCGATGTATGTCCCGACCGACAACACCATCGTCTCGGCTCTGGAAAGCGCCGTCGGCGTTGCCGAGGAAAGCAAGCTGCCGCTCTTCACCGCCGATACGGATTCCGTGAAGCGCGGCGCAGTGGCTGCGCTTGGCTTCAACTATTACGATGTCGGCAAGCAGACCGGCGCCGTCGTGGTCAAGATTCTGAAGGGCGAAAAGCCGGGCGACATTTCGGTCGACATCGCCAAGGGTACCGATCTCGTCATCAATCTTGGTGCAGCCAAGAAGATGGGCGTCGAGTTCCCGCAGGCCGTCATCGACCGCGCTACCAGCAAGATCGACTGATCCAGCGATCCGTCTCCGACATTTGCGTCGCCGGTCGATGCAAATGTCGGAACAAAGTTCTACCGGCTTTGAGAGCATTTCCAGCAAAAGTGCGAAGCGGTTTTGCGTTGGACAATGCGGGAAAACAAAGCATTTCCAGCAAAAGTGTGAAACGGTTTTACGTTCGGAAATGCTGAGAAAACAAATAGATAGAAGACTTCCAATTTTAGAGCATAATCCGACCGGAGTGAAACGAGGATCGATAAGATTATGCTTGAAATAGAAGAAGTTCGAGCGCCGATCTGATCCAATCGGATCGAAACGCGCACTAACGGAGCGCTGTCTGCTTCTGCCAGATCGCGCTCCATGCCGGGCCCACCCATCATATGTGAGGCCATGCGCCAGAATCGGAATCAGGCCGCTTCTTTCAAGATCGGGCGGATGGGCAGCGGTGCCGTGCCCAGATATCCCGCGACCATCCGGGTGATATGTTCCACAATCTCGTCCTCATCGGACAGGGAATGCCCGCAATCGTTGAGAACTATGGCATGGGTCAGCGTCTCCACGGTGGTTACGCAAATAAACGCAGCCGTATCAAGGTCCTTGACCTGAACGTCATCCCTGCATTCTTCGAGATAATGGCGAACCAGATGTAGCGTATCCTTGCGGATCGCTTCCACCTCGGCCAGTTTTCCGATTCTGGGGACTTCTTCCTTCAGGATGCGGTGGAGCTCGGGATCAACCCGATGCGCGGCGATCATGGCGCGAATGAGTTCCCGCATGGCGCTGTTCAGGTCGTCCGACGCGCACTCCCGCATGGAATTTTCAAGCAAGGCCAGAATTTCGCGATTGTGCCGCGCGACAAGCGCCGCCACCAGCGACTCCTTGTTTGGAAAATACTGATAGAGCGACCCGATGCTCACACCGGCTACCGCGGCGACGCGGTTTGTGCTGGTCCGGGCATAACCTTCACGCACCAAAACGCGAGCAGTGGCATCCAGTATCGCTTCGACGGTCATTCTTGACCTCTCCTGCGAGGCGGATTTTCTGGGATTTGTGGCGCGCAGCTTGGCCATGTCGCGATTTTTCCGAATGCGAGTAGACAATGTGAGTAAACACTCACATATTTTGTATAAATCGTCAACAACAATGAATGAGAAGTATTTTTCAGTGAAAGGTCACTGAAATTATCACGTACCATTCACCGTTAAACATGGGTTCTATAGAAAGATGAAGTTCATCAATGCTGCGTTGCTTGTTGCCATAATGGTAACAGGAGCGGGATGCGTGAGTGCTGCGCAAAACGATGTTCGCTCTATCCAGGCGGACTGTGTGAATGCAAACCATGGCCGGGCATTCAATGAAAATTGCGACGCGCCCAAACTGGGGTGGAAGGGCGCGAATGGAAGTGATTTCCTCATCAGCCGCTGATTGACCGGCAGAGCGCGTCACGCAGGGAAATCAGTCCACAGGACTGATTTCTGCTCCTGCTCGATCAGATAGGACGCGCTCCAACCTTTTGTTTTTACCGCATTATCCGACGCAAAACCGCTTCGCACTTTTGCTGGAAATGCTCTGTCTCTACGCATTATCCGACGCAAAACCGCTTCGCACTTTTGCTGGAAATGCTTTGTTTCCCGCATTATCCGACGCAAAACCGCTCCGCACTTTTGCTGGAAATGCTTTGACTGATCACCGCTTCGATTCTCGGCCAATCATTCTGCGAAGAGTGTCATCCCCCAGCATGAAGTGGTGAAGCATTGCCATCGCGACATGCCCTGCAATCGCCGCCAGCAAAACCCAGCCCAGCAAGCTGTGGGCTGCATTGCCGGGAGCCGTCAGCGCCGTATTTTCCACAACGGCAGGCGTGAATATTTCGACGCCGAGGAACGAAAAACCGTATTGATCCCCTGCCGCCCGCATCAGCGCCAGCAAGGGCACCAGGAGCATGAGAGCGTAGATACCCAAATGCCCGGCGGCGGCCAGTCTTCCCGACAGCCCAGGCGCGTGGTGCCGACGGCCGAGATTCAGGATTCCCCATGCTCCACGCAGAAAGGCCAACAAAAACAAAGTGAACCCGACTTGTTGGTGCAGCGGCCAAAGCGCATCGCTTACGGCGCCCTCTCCCGACAGAGAAAGGGTAATTGCGATACCAAACTGCAAGATAAATAAAACGGCCATCGACCAGTGGAATATACGGCTCACCAACCCATAGCGATTAACAGAGTCCAACATTGAAGAAGCACTGCTCATGAATATTCCTATATAATTAGATATTATTTTATATATTTCTTATTATAGAACGATAGATTGAAGTATAACCTATTCTGTATTCTATTTTTTATAACGAATCAATAGCCACCAAGCCTTGGCATGCTTCGATACGAATGGATCAGACCTGCGCTCCAGATGTTTTCCTTTTAACGTGCATCCCGAAAATCGTTTCCCACTTTTCGGGATGGGCACGAACCGCAGCGCGATAAACCGCGATCCCCGCCGATTTACAACATCGCCCTGGAATCCATGGAATGGGGAATGAACTCGCTTGATGGCGCTTTTTGGCGCATTTGTAGCGATAATGCTTGCGCGCTGGCGCTTTTTGCGTTGTATCGCCAAAGCGATATAGCAAGAAACCGCTAGCAATGCGGCAAATGAAATTTGCAGTGCCCTGCACCCGGCTGGATGCAGTTTTGCTGCAAGCATAAACCGGGGAAATGTTTCAGGTGACAGGCTCACCGGAAGCGAACTCAGAACAAACCGGTCGTGACTGAATCTGGCCGAGCGGACCATCCGGGAATTCCCGGTTTTCGCAACGCCGACGATGAAAGCCGCCCTGTAGCGGAAATCGTTCGTTTTGGTCGCGGCGAGAAACAAGGAATGACATTGTGAGTCAGATCGCCTTCTGGGGTGCGGTCGAATTGGGCCTCGTCTTCGCATTTGTAGCCATCGGCGTCTATCTGGCGTTCCGTGTCCTCGATTTCCCCGATCTGACGGTTGACGGTTCGTTCCCGCTGGGCGCTGCCGTCACCGGCGTGCTGATCCTCGGAGGCATGAATCCCTGGCTCGCCGCGGCCATCGCCATGATTGCCGGTGCCGCTGCCGGGCTTGTGACCGCAACGCTGAACGTGCGTTTCAAGATTCTCAATCTTCTCGCCTCCATCCTGACCATGATCGCGCTGTTCTCGGTCAATCTGCGCGTCATGGGCGCGCCCAACATCTCGCTCATCAGCCAGGACACCATGCTGACGCCGTTCTTCGGGCATGGCATTCCCGAATATTATGTGCGCCCGCTGTTTCTCTTCGTGCTGGTTGCCATCGCGGTCTTCCTCGTCTGGCGCTTTCTGGAAAGCGACATGGGGCTTGCCATGCGCGCAACCGGCGCCAATCCGAGAATGGCGCGCGCCCAGGGCGTTCGCACCGACCGGCAGATCTATCTCGGCATGGCGCTCTCCAACGCACTGGTGGCGCTCGGCGGCGCGCTCTTCGCGCAGACAAACGGCTTTGCCGATGTGACCTCCGGCGCGGGCACCATCGTGGTTGGCCTTGCGGCGGTCATCATCGGTGAAACGCTGCTGCGCAGCCGCTTCATACTGGTCATCCTGCTTGGCTGTGTGCTTGGTTCGATCATCTATCGCATCGCCATCCAGTTTGCGCTTTCCAAGGGTTCGGCATTCGGCCTGCAGGCATCCGATCTCAACATCGCGACCGCCCTTCTCGTCACCTTCGCCCTGATATTGCCGCGCCTGCGTCGCGGAGGAGCATCCGCATGATCGAACTTTCCAATCTCGATGTCGTCTTCGGTCGCGGCACTCCGCTTGAAAAACAGGTACTGAACAAGATCAACCTGACCATGGATCAGGGCTCCTTCGTCACGGTCATCGGCTCGAACGGCGCCGGTAAATCGACAATGCTGGGCGTTCTCGCAGGCGATGTCATCCCCACTGCCGGAAATGTCGTCATCAGTGGCAAGGATGTGACCCGCAAATCCACCGCCGACCGCGCCGGCCTGGTCGCCCGCGTGTTCCAGGACCCGCTGGCCGGAAGCTGCGGCACGCTGACCATCGAGGAAAACCTCGCCTTGGCCGCCTCACGCGGCAAGGCGCGCGGCCTCACCCACGCGCTCAATTCGAACCGCCGCGCCTGGTTCCGCGAGCGCGTGGCAAGCCTCAATCTGGGGCTGGAAAACCGCATGCATGACCGCATGGAACTGCTCTCCGGCGGCCAGCGGCAGGCGCTCTCGCTCATCATGGCAACGCTTTCCGGTTCGGAAGTCCTGCTGCTCGACGAGCACACGGCAGCGCTCGATCCCGGCATGGCCGAATTCGTCATGGAACTGACGCGCACGCTTATTGCCGAAAACAAGCTGACCGCGCTGATGGTCACCCACTCCATGCGGCAGGCGCTGGATTATGGCGACCGCACGATCATGCTGCACGGCGGCAAGATCCTGCTCGACGTGACCGGCGACAAGCGCAAGACGCTCGGCGTTGAAGACCTCATCGAAATGTTCCGCAAGGTGCGCGGCCAGACGCTCGATGACGATGCGCTTCTGATCGAATAGAGCATGATTCCCAAAAGTGGGAACCGCCTGCGCAGGGAAATCAGTCCAGTGGACTGATTTCTGATCCTGCTTCCATCGGATAAAATCATGCTCAAACAAAACGCAGGTTTTGCAAACAGCTATGTTTCACAGCCGCCGTCGACGCGACCGGCGGCTGTTTTGTTTCTGCTCGAAATGTTCTAAGAACCGGATATGGCGCAGAAAAAAGCAAATGAAGTCGACAGTTTTCTGGCAAGGCCGACGAGCTCGTTCCCGGTCGTGCTGCTTTACGGACCCGACAAGGGGCTGGTGAGCGAACGCGCACGCCGTTTTGCCGAAGCCAGCAAGCTGCCGCTGGATGACCCGTTTGCCGTCATTCGCATGGAAGCCGACGAGATCGAGGCCGACCCGGCGAAGCTCGCCGACGAAGCCCGCACGATCTCCATGTTCGGCGGCCAGCGCCTGATCTGGATCAAGAACGCCGCTGGCCAGAAGAAGCTGGCCGAAGCGATCAAGCTGCTTGCGACCGAGCCGCCGCAGGAAACTTTCGTGCTTGTCGAGGCGGGCGATCTCAAGAAGGGTGCGGGTCTGCGCAGCGCTGTGGAGAACGCGTCTGCGGGCATGGCCCTGCCTTGTTATTCCGACGATAGCCGCGGGATCGACGGCGTCATTGACGACGTTCTGGCCGAATGGAAGATGCAGATCACGCTTGACGGTCGCCAACTCCTGCGCGCCAGCCTTGGCGGTGATCGTCTTGCCACGCGCGGCGAGCTTGAAAAGCTCTGCCTTTATGCACGCGGCAAGGAACGGATCGATATAGACGATGTGCGCGAAGCGGTGGGCGATGTCGCCGGGCTTTCCACCGATGAGGTGATCGACGCGGTACTGGCGGGCGATCTCGCGCGCTTCGAAGTTTCCTTTGACCGCGTGGTGAAATCCGGGACAGCGCCCTTTCTCGTGCTCAACACAGCGATGCGCCAGTTCCAGCAGGTGCAAACCTTGCGCCATATCGCCGATACGGAGCGCAAAAGCGCTTCCGTGGTTGTGGCGGCGGCGCGCCCGCCGATCTTCTTCAACCGCAAGAAGCTGATTGAGAATGCGGTCAGCCGCTGGAGCGGCGAAAGCCTTGCGCGCGTGATGGAACGCCTGCAACGCGCCGTTCTCGAAAGCCGCCAGAATGCGGGCCTTGCCATTCCGATCATCCGCCAGTGCTTGCTGGCAATCGGGGTAGAATCACTTCGAAACGCCCGGCGATAGCAAAGCATTTCCAGCGTAGCGGTTTTGCGTTGGATAATGCGAAAAGAAAATAGATAGAGTGCTTCCACTTGAAATGCAGAGAAGAATCTATCAGTCACCTCTGGTATTTTTTCGATACAAACGAAAAAGCTCGCCGCAAATATAAGCAACGAGCTTTTAATTTATATATTGCTTTGAAGATCAGCTCTGGAGACGACGGCAAATCTCATCAAGTTGCTCGAGAGAACTATAGCGTATCTTGACCTCACCGCCCCGATCGCGATGATTGATTTCGACCTTCATGCCGGTAACATCAGAAAGCAGCTTTTCGAGCGCCTTGGTGTCGGCATCCTTCTCGACCGGACCTGCCTTGCCTGGCTTGGCTTCCGCGCCGCCCCGTGCTTCCGCCTGCGCAAGCGCCTCGACCTGACGAACCGACAGGCCTTCCTTGACGATCCGTTCCGCCAGCGCGGTCGGGTTTTCCATCGTGATGAGGCTGCGGGCATGACCTGCCGAAAGCGCGCCATCGACAATGAAGTCCTGCACAGGCTGCGGCAGTTTAAGCAGGCGCAGCGTGTTGGCGACATGGCTGCGGCTTTTGCCGATGACCTGCGCCAGATCGTTCTGCGTATAATCGTGATTGTCGATAAGCTGTTGATATCCAAGCGCTTCTTCAACCGCATTCAGGTCGGCGCGCTGGACGTTTTCGATGATCGCGATTTCAAGTGCCACACGGTCATCGACATCACGAACAATCACCGGGATCGTATCGACACCGGCGCGCTGCGACGCGCGCCAGCGGCGTTCACCGGCGATCAGCTCGAAGCGGTCTGGCTGGCCCGGTGCGGGGCGCACGACGATCGGCTGCACAACGCCATGTTCCTTGATCGACTGCGCCAGATCTTCCAGTTCGCCTTCCGAAAACATGCGGCGCGGATTGCGCGGATTGCGCGTCACGAACTCAATCGGAACATTCCGCTCGATGGGAACCGGTGCCTTACGCTCTTCAGCAGGGCGGTCGATCTCACCGATCAGCGCCGCTAATCCGCGGCCAAGGCGCTTTTTTGAAGGATCGTCATTCATCGTTCGGCTTATTCCTGAATTGTTTCGTCATCGAATCGATCGGCTCATGCGGCCTGCAATTGCCGCTCGCGCTGGATAACTTCCGACGCCAGTTGCAAATAGGCCTGACTGCCAGCACATTTCAAATCGTAGAGAATGGCTGGCTTGCCATGTGACGGCGCTTCCGACACACGCACATTGCGTGGAATAACGGTGCGATAGACCTTTTCGCCCATGAAAGAGCGAACATCATCCACCACCTGCGCGGCAAGATTGTTGCGGCTGTCGAACATGGTCAGCACAATCCCCTGGATCGACAGCTCGGGATTGATCGACGACCGCACCTGATCGACAGTCTGCAAAAGCTGGCTCAAGCCTTCCAACGCAAAAAACTCGCATTGCAGCGGCACCAGAACGGAATCGGCTGCCGCCATTGCGTTCAGCGTCAGGAGATTGAGCGATGGCGGACAATCGACCAGCACATAGGAAAAGCGCTCGGACACGCCGGAATCAAACCGCAAGGCGTCGCGCAGGCGGCGCGTGCGGTCGGCCGACTGCGCAATTTCCATTTCAATGCCGAGAAGGTCGAGCGTCGATGGCACGATATGGAGGTTCGGCACATCGGTCGGCATTGCGGCGTCCGGAACGGACGATTCCTGCGTCAGCACGTCGTAGGATGACAATGGCCGATTGCGGCGATCGATGCCGAGGCCGGTGCTGGCATTGCCTTGCGGATCAAGATCGACGATCAATACCGTTTCGCCAATAGCGGCCAAGGCCGTGGCCAGATTGATGGCGGTGGTCGTCTTGCCCACGCCGCCCTTCTGGTTTGCAATGGTTATGATCCTGGACATTTTGTTCATCACCGTCGCCTTGCTGCTGCCCGCCCGTTCGAAATTTTCAGCCATCAACCGGTCTTGCGCCGAAGATTGCTGATTTCGAGAATGACCGAAGCCTGATCGATAGCACTTTGATGTTGTACCAGATCGAAACTCCAACCGACACGGCTTTCATCGATCTCGCGCTGATAATCCCGACCTTTTTGGAAGAGAGCCTTGGCGCCATTGGTGAGCCACGGCTCTGCCAGACCAAAAAGATCGTCCAGTGATGCCAATGCGCGTGCCGTAACCACCTGCGGGGTCTCGATCTTCTGCCACATCGCTTCTATGCGCGCTGAGTGAATGCGTGCCGGGACGTTCAAATGGCCGGCTGCGGTGCGCAAAAACGCCGCCTTCTTCCCCGCACTCTCGACAAGATCGATAGCGCTACCGGATTGATCTGCAAGGAAACAGGCCGTGACGATGCCTGGAAACCCGCCGCCGGAGCCGATATCCAGCCAGTTCTTGGCGTCACTCGCCAGCGGAAAGAGCTGGGCGCTGTCCAGAATATGCCGCGTCCACAACTCATTCAGGGTCGAGGGCGATGCGAGATTGATCGCCTTCGACCATTTGCGAAACAGTTCTTCAAAGGCAATCAAGCGACCCGCTGTTTCACGTGAAACAGCGGGAACAATTGCTTTCAGGCTCTCAAAACGGGTATCGGCGCTCATGCAGCGCCCTGCCCTTCGATGAGGTCCGCAGCCGCCTTATGGCGATAACCGAACTTCTTGATCTGTGCGATGAGAAGCGCCAGCGCCGCTGGCGTCATTCCATCGACACGCTGCGCTTCGGCGATTGTTTCCGGCTTGCGCTGCTTGAGCTTGTGCTTCAACTCATTGGAAAGACCGGATATTCCATCAATATCCAATCCAGCCGGGATAAGCAGTTGCTCCTCGCGTTCCATCACCGCGATGTCGCTTTTCTGGCGGTCCATATAGACAGCATATTGCGCCTCGATCTCCAGCGCTTCCCGCGTTGTCGGATCGATGGCTTCCAGTTCAGGCCAGATGGACTTCAGCCGGGCGAGATCGATTTCCGGATAGGACAGGAGATCATAGGCCGACCGGCGGACACCATCCTGATTGAGCCGCAAATCGTAGCGATTGGCGAGATTAGGCGTGATTGTCAGCGATTGGGTTAGCGACCGCGCCGCGCCCAACGCCGCCTCGCGTGCTTCAAAGCGCTCTTTGCGGGCCTGCCCCAATATGCCAAGCTTTTCTGCCAGCGGCGTGAGACGCTGATCGGCATTGTCCGCACGCAACGACAGACGGAACTCGGCCCTAGAGGTAAACATGCGATAAGGTTCGCTGACACCGCGCGATGTCAGGTCATCGACCATGACGCCGATATAGGCCTCGGTGCGCTGGATAATGACGGGTTCGCCGCCCGACGCCCGGCGCGCGGCATTGATGCCAGCGAGCAGACCTTGCGCGCCAGCTTCTTCATAGCCAGTCGTGCCATTGATCTGTCCAGCCAGAAACAAGCCAGTGACTTTTCGGGTTTCAAGGCTGCGCTTCAACTCGCGCGGATCGATGAAATCATATTCAATCGCATATCCGGGTTGCAGCATATTGGCCTTTTCAAGCCCTGGTATCGTCTTCAATATATCAAGCTGCACGTCCTCGGGCAGCGACGTCGATATGCCGTTTGGATAAACGGTATCGTCATCCAGACCTTCCGGTTCAAGGAATATCTGGTGGCCATCGCGGTCGCCAAACTTGACGATCTTGTCTTCCACGGACGGGCAATAACGAGGACCAATCCCCTCAATCGAGCCTGAATACATCGCGGAACGATGCAAATTGGCGCGAATGATAGCGTGGGTTTCCGGGGTTGTGCGAGTGATGCCACAATCGATTTGCGGCGTGGTGATCCGATCCGTCATCAGCGAAAACGGCACTGGATCTTCGTCGGCAGACTGCATGTCCAGGCTTTGCCAGTCAATGGTGCGGCCATCCAGTCGTGGCGGGGTGCCCGTCTTGAGACGGCCGAGCGCAAAGCCGAACGATGTCAGTCGTTCGGACAGGCCGAGCGCTGGCTTCTCACCCATGCGGCCAGCCGGAATTTTCTTCTCGCCGATATGGATCAACCCGTTCAGGAATGTGCCGGTCGTCAAGACAACGGCACCGCATGTCAGTGTCCGTCCATCGGACAGAACAACACCGGCAACGCGCCCATCCTGTTCCAGCAGATCATGCGCACCGCCCTCCACGACAGTCAAATTGTCCTGCGCGGCAATCATCTTCTGCATGGCGAGCCGATAAAGCTTGCGGTCGGCCTGGGTTCGGGGGCCACGGACGGCAGGCCCCTTGCGGCGGTTTAACAGGCGAAACTGGATGCCAGCTTCATCGGCGACGCGGCCCATCAGGCCATCAAGCGCATCGATCTCGCGCACAAGATGCCCCTTGCCCAATCCGCCGATAGCTGGATTGCAGGACATGACGCCAATCGTATCAAAGCGATGCGTCACGAGCGCCGTCTTGGCACCTGCGCGCGCAGCAGCAGAAGCGGCCTCGCATCCCGCATGGCCGCCGCCGATCACAATGACATCAAAGGCTGTAGCTTCGGTCGAACTCATTTGGTTCATCCTGACGCAACTCGAATCCGTTTCTGAAAGATGTCTCTTTGCCACGAATGGGTTTGAAACGAAAGATTAAAGTGAGCGCCGGGGCGATCAAATATCCCGGTTAGCTCGACTCATGAATGCGTGAGGGAGTCAATCGGCGCAGCGATATTCCACAGATGTTTCACGTGAAACAATCCTGGCAACGGTTACGCGCCGTGTTTCACGTGAATCATTTTCCGATGCAGAATTGCGAGAAAATGACGTCTAAAATTTCCTCTACATCGACGTCGCCAGTAATCCGTCCGAGGTACTGGGAGGCCAAACGCATATTCTCGGCGCGAAGTTCCAGCGGCAGATGTGTGCCCGCCAGGGCTCTGTCGATCTCCGTCCCCGTTGAGCGCAACAGATTGATGTGGCGCTGGCGCGTAGGAACCGCATCTTCGATTTGCCCGATCTGGGCTTCGGCAAATGCTTGCAGATCGGAGAGCAGTCGGTCCAGCCCCTCCCCGGATTTCGTCGAGATTCGATAGGCCCAGTCGCTAGATGATGTGTCGTTCAGGTCGGCTTTTGTTCCCACCCTCCACAAAGCTGCGGAGGTTTCCTCTGTTGCGATCGGGATGGGATCATTCATATCTTCCAGTTCCAAGACCAGATCGGCGTCGGCCATGCGAGCCCGGGCACGCTCAATACCGATCTTTTCAACCACGCTTTCCGTCTCGCGCAGCCCTGCCGTGTCCGTCACGTAAACCGGAATGCCGCCAAGATCGAGTTTGACTTCCAGAAGATCGCGGGTGGTTCCCGCTTCCTCCGATATAATCGCCACTTCGCGACCAGCCAAAAAATTCAACAGACTGGATTTACCGGCATTTGGTGCGCCGACAATAACGACGTGCAATCCATCGCGCAGCATGGAAGCACGTTTGCCGCTTGCAATATGGTTTTCGATCTCGCTCTTTAGTAGCGCCAGCGATTGCCAGACCTGCTCCGACACCGAACCCGGAACATCGCTTTCATCGGCAAAGTCCAGCTCCGCCTCAATGAAGGCACGCGCACGCAACAACTGTTGACGCCATTCGGTATAAAGTTCGCGCTGCGTGCCGGAAGCCACCTGCAAGGCAAGACGTCTTTGTCCTTCGGTTTCCGCCGCGATCAGATCGGCGAGACCTTCGGCAATGGTCAAATCCATCTTGCCATTGGAGAAAGCCCGGCGCGTAAACTCGCCTGCTTCGGCTATGCGGCACCCTGCCAGCTCGCCCAGTTCGGTCAGGAGCTTTTCGACAACCGCTTTGCCGCCGTGCAAATGAAATTCGGCGCAATCCTCTCCGGTAAAACTGTTCGGGCCGGGAAAGAACAGCACCAGTCCCCGATCAATCGGATCGCCATTACGGGAGCGAAATAGCTTGTAAGCTGCATTGCGCGGTGTCGGAATGGTGCCGATTATCGTTTCGAGTACGAATCGAACGCGCGGGCCGGAGATGCGCACGACTGCCACGCCGGACGGCAAGCGCCCGCTCGATAAAGCAAAAATCGTGTCTTGGAGGGAAGCGACCTCGCTCATTCCATTTCCTGACCTATAATTATAAGCATGAAGCAGCCACTATTGCTGAAGGAATGGCATATTCATTCGCGCAGTGAAAGAAAAGCCCTATGACAGAACCAGACCGCAATCGCCTCGCTGGCAGCAACCGCCTCGCCGATGAACCGAGCGCCTATCTGCGCCAGCATGCCGACAATCCTGTTTACTGGCAGCCATGGGACAGGCAGGCGCTGGATGCGGCGAAGGAACTCGACCGGCCCATTCTGCTTTCCATTGGTTACGCGGCCTGTCACTGGTGTCACGTCATGGCACATGAGTCATTCGAGGACCCTGACGTCGCTGAAGTGATGAACGCGCTTTTCGTCAATGTGAAGGTGGACCGCGAGGAGCGGCCCGATATTGACCAGATTTATATGGCAGCACTGGGAGCAATGGGACAGCAGGGCGGATGGCCGCTCACCATGTTTCTGCGCCCTGATGGCAAGCCGTTCTGGGGCGGCACCTATTTCCCGCGGCACAAACGTCACAACATGCCCGGCTTTGTCGACGTGCTGCACGCGGTCAATAACCTCTGGCACAAGGATAAAGAGAAAATTAACCATAACGCGCAAGCCGTTTTCGACCATCTGGAAGGTCGTCTGGCCGCGCAGATCGCCCCGCTAACAAATGAAGTGGAGCGATTTGACGAGATCGCCACCCGAATCGGCAGCCTGATGGATCCAGCCCGCGGCGGCATGGAGGGAGCACCAAAGTTCCCCAACGCGCCTTTCATGGACAATCTGTGGCTGTCATGGCTTTATAGCCGTAACGAGACGCATCGGGACAATTTCCTCCTCTCGCTCAAGGTGATGCTGCAAGGAGGGATTTACGATCATCTGGGCGGCGGGCTTTGCCGCTACTCCACCGATGCCGAATGGCTGGTCCCGCATTTCGAAAAAATGCTCTACGACAATGCCCAGTTCATCCGCCATGCGACCTATGCTTTTGCCGAAACCGGGAATGATTTGTTTCGTCTGCGAATCGAAGAGACGATCAACTGGCTGATCCGGGAAATGCGCCTGTCCGATGGAAGCTTTGCATCCAGTCTGGATGCAGACAGCGAAGGCGAGGAAGGACGGTTTTACGTCTGGAGCGAGCAGGAAATCGACGAGCTCCTCGGTGACGACAGCAAAATCTTCAAGGATTACTATGGCGTCACGGCGGGCGGAAACTGGGAAGGCCACAATATTCTGAACCGCCTTCATGCGGTCAATGACAGCGCGATCCTGCCGCCATCAATAGCAGCATCGCAGCAAAAACTGCTTGCGCGCCGGCAATTGCGAATACGTCCTGGACGGGACGAGAAAGCGCTGACCGACTGGAACGGACTTGCCATCCGCGCGCTGGCCGAAGCGGGCCGCAGTTTTGGCAGACAGGACTGGATCAATCTTGCGGTGGAAGCCTATCGTTCCATCACCAGTAGCTTTCGGGACGGCCGCATCGCGCATTGCCGCATGGAAAACTCGCTTCTCTACCCTGCCCTTTCGACCGATTATGCATCGATGATCAACGGGGCAATCGCTCTTTATGAAGCAACGAGCGAGCAGGCTTATATCGATGACGCATTGAAGTTCAAGAAGGCGCTTGACGATGCGCATCTTGATGGCGCGGGTAATTATCGACTATCCGCGCTGGACGCCGATGACGTCATTCTGCACGCCTATGGCGATTACGATGAAGCCATACCGAGCGCCACCAGCCAGATCATCGAAGCGCTGACAAGACTGTTTCTGGCAACGGGCAATATCGAACTTTATCAGAGCAACGAGACCCTGATTGAACAGGCGCTTGGGCGGGCCTTCGCACAGCAATATGGCCAGATCGGAATATTGAACGCGGCGCGTTTTGCGGCCGAACCGCTTTCGCTTGTCGTCGCCGCCGAGGATGACGGAGAACTTGTTTCGACAGCGAATCGAAATCCCGATCCCCGGCGCGTGGATAAATTCGTGCGCTTCGAACCCGGCAAGACGATAGAACTACCGACAGGAGGAACCGCAGACGTGGAGCATCCGTCGGCCTGGTTCTGCAAGGGACATGTCTGCCTGCCGCCTGTCGAAAACGCGGATGCTTTGCGGCTATTGCTCGGCAAAACATCGTGAAACAAAAACGCCGCAACGGTTTCCCGTGCGGCGTTTCAAATGGCGCTATAGAGCCGATTACGTATTCATCGAATCGAAGAATTCGCCATTGCTCTTGGTCTGCTTGAGCTTGTCGATAAGGAATTCGATCGCGTCGGTCGTGCCCATTGGCGCGAGAATACGGCGCAGAACGAAAATCTTCTGCAGATCGGCGCGGGGAACCAGCAGGTCTTCCTTGCGGGTGCCGGACTTGAGAATGTCCATGGCCGGGAAGATACGCTTGTCGGCCACCTTGCGGTCGAGCACGATTTCCGAGTTGCCGGTGCCCTTGAATTCTTCAAAGATCACTTCGTCCATGCGGCTGCCCGTATCGATCAGCGCGGTGGCGATGATGGTGAGCGAGCCACCCTCTTCGATGTTGCGTGCAGCACCGAAGAAGCGCTTCGGACGCTGAAGCGCGTTGGCGTCGACACCGCCGGTCAGAACCTTGCCGGAAGACGGCACAACGGTGTTGTAGGCGCGACCGAGACGGGTGATCGAGTCGAGCAGGATCACAACGTCGCGGCCATGTTCGACAAGGCGCTTGGCCTTTTCGATGACCATTTCGGCAACCTGAACGTGACGCGCCGCCGGTTCATCGAAGGTCGACGAAATCACTTCGCCCTTCACCGAACGCTGCATGTCGGTCACTTCTTCCGGACGTTCATCGATCAGAAGAACGATGAGATAGCATTCGGGATGGTTTGCGGTGATCGAATGGGCGATGTTCTGCAGAAGAACGGTCTTACCGGTACGCGGCGGCGCGACGATCAGGCCGCGCTGGCCCTTGCCGAGCGGTGCCACCAGATCGATGACGCGCGGCGACAGATCCTTGGAGGTCGGAACTTCCAGTTCCATCTTGAAGCGCTCATTCGGGTAGAGCGGCGTCAGATTGTCGAAGTGAACCTTGTGACGGATTTTTTCCGGATCTTCGAAATTGATCGTATTGACCTTGAGCAGCGCGAAATAACGCTCGCCTTCCTTGGGACCGCGGATCGGTCCTTCGACCGTATCGCCGGTCTTGAGCGAGAAACGACGCAGCTGCGAGGGAGAAATATAAATATCGTCAGGACCCGGCAGGTAGTTGGCGTCGGCGGAACGCAGGAAGCCAAATCCATCCTGCAGCACCTCGACGACGCCCTCGCCGATAATTTCGACGTCCTGGGCTGCCAGCTTCTTGAGGATCGCGAACATCAGTTCCTGCTTGCGCATGGCGCTCGCGTTTTCGACCTCAAGCGTTTCGGCAAAAGCCAGCAGCTCCACCGGTGTCTTGTTTTTCAGTTCTTGTAGTTTCATTTCCTGCATGGATGAGGAACTCTTTTTAAAATGTAAGGAGAAAATGCAGTTGTTCGGAAAGGTGGCCACTTGGATCGTGACCGGCATCGAAGGCCTGCTGTCTTGAAGGGAAGAGGCTTCCTACATACTGATTTGCAGCGTGTAGAGCAAGTCTCATGTAGGGATAGCACGAAATTTCTGCAACAGAAAAATGGCGGAAACCCGGCACAATGTCAGGCCCGAGAGGTTTCCGCCCGAATATTTCAGGCAATCAGAACGGTTTCACGATCACCAGAATGACGATGAGGATCATCAGGAGGGTCGGAATCTCGTTGACGATTCTCCAGTGTTTCGCCGGTTTCGTATTGCGGTCCTCGGCAAAAAGCCGCGTGGATTTTGCCAGATATCCGTGCAATCCGGACATGAGAACAACCAGAAGCAGCTTGGCATGCAGCCAGCCGCCCTGAAATCCGAAGATTTCCCAGGCCATCCACAGGCCGGCGATCCAGGTCACGGCCATGGCGGGATTGATGATGAAACGCAGCAGGCGGCGCTCCATCACCTTGAAGGTTTCCGATTTTTCGGAGCCGGGCGCGGCATCTGCGTGATAGACGAAGAGGCGCGGCAGGTAGAGCATCCCCGCCATCCATGCGATGACGGCAATCACGTGCAGCGATTTGACCCAGAGATAGGCGTCGGCTGGATTCACGTGAAACAATGCCCAGACGCCGAGCGCGACCACGACCAGCGAAACGACTGTGCGAATGGCAACCGCCGATCCGCGATTTTCCGGAGCTGTCTGGCTCATGATTTTCCTCCGCGAATACGGTCGATCATGCGCTGCACATTTTCGATTGGCGCTTGTGGCGTGATTCCGTGTCCAAGATTGAAGATCAGCGGGCCCTGGCCCAGACGTTCGAGAACCGCATCCACGCCTTCATCCAGAGCGCTGCCGCCAGCCACCACGCGCAGCGGATCGAGATTGCCCTGCACCGCGCCCTCTTCCTGCAAGGCAGCCGCAAAGGACAGGGGAACCGACCAGTCAAGGCCAAGCGCGTCCACACCGGTCTTCTGGCGATAGCTCGCATAAAGCATCCCGGCTCCTTTCGGGAAGCCGATGATGCGGGCCTCCGGATAAACCGCCCTCACCTTCTGGACGATCCGGGCAACGGGCTGGATGCAGAAACGCTCAAAGCAGTCCTCGTCCAGAACGCCCGACCAGGAATCGAAAATCTGAACCGCGTCTGCACCCGCATCGAGCTGTTCGATGAGATATTCGGCGGAAACATCGGCAAGATCGTTCAGGAGCTTTTCAAAGGCTTCCGGAAAGCGATAGGCGAAAAGGCGGGCGGGCGCCTGATCCGGCGTGCCGTGACCGGCAATCATGTAGGTTGCAACGGTCCAGGGAGCGCCGCAGAAGCCGAGCAGCGTGGTTTCGTCGGGCAACTGCTCGCGCAGCAGCCGAACCGTCTCGTAGACCGGCTCAAGCCTTTTGGCGACGCCTTCGGTCTCAAGCCAGAAAATCTCGTCGGCATCAATTGGCGTCATCAAAGGTCCTCTTCCTTCTTCAAAGCGAAGGTCGCGCCCAAGGGCGTGAGGGATGACAAGAATGTCCGAAAAGAGAATGGCTGCATCAAAGCCAAAGCGGCGGATCGGCTGAAGGGTCACCTCGACGGCCAGATCGGGCGAGTAGCACAGATCGAGAAAGCTTCCAGCCTTTTTGCGGGTCTCGCGATATTCGGGAAGATAGCGTCCGGCCTGTCGCATCATCCAGATTGGAGGCGGAAACACCGTTTCGCCGTCGATCACTCTCAAGACCTTGCGCTTCATCTGATTTTTATCCGCTTTGTTGGTTGCCTGATCCGGCGTTGGTCAAAAGTTATCCAGTCCGGTTCTCATAAAGAAGGGATGATTCAGGAATCTTTTGATTCTTAGAGTCTGTTGGAATCGGGGATTAAGCTCTGTCCCGGTTTTTCCCACAGTTCCGAAATTGCCGTCTCATCCTGTGCAATTATTCACCGACAGTCTGACCAAATAAAAAGAAAACTCAATTCCCTCTTTTAATATAAAGGGTTACCAATTGACGCAGTTCATGCCGATTTGTGGAAAAGCTGGGAATTACCGCGGAATTTCGCGTTCTCATGAGTCTTGTCCACAGATGTTGATGAACACTCGCCACATGTTGGCCCGCTGTGGATGACTTGCCAAGTTTCCCACCGCCTGCCATGGCTTGTGGAAGACGTTCGTCCGTTACGCACAGCCGTCAACAGGAGGGCAACAAAACTGTGGTGAGACCGCTTTCCTACTTTCATCTTCATCTGATTTCTGATGCGACCGGAGAGACTCTCCTCGCGGCGGGCCGCGCGGCGGCGGCGCAATATGCCAGTGCGCGCGCCATCGAGCATATCTATCCGCTGATCCGCACTGAAAAGCAGCTGCGCAAGGTTCTCGAAGGCATCGATGCGGAGCCCGGCATCGTCCTCTATACAATCGTGGACCAGAAACTGGCGGCGATCATTGACGAATCCTGCGCGGAAATGGGGGTTCCCAGCGTTTCCGTGCTGGAGCCGGTGCTCAACACGTTTCAATCCTATCTCGGTGCGCCCGCCCACCGCCGCGCCAGCGCGCAGCATGTCCTTAATGCCGATTATTTCCGGCGGATCGACGCGCTCAATTTCACGATGGAGCATGATGACGGGCAATTGCCCTATGACATCGAGGAAGCAGACGTCATTCTGGTCGGCATTTCACGCACATCCAAGACGCCGACGAGCATTTATCTCGCCAATCGCGGCATCAAGGCCACCAATGTTCCCATCGTGCTTGGCATTCCGCTGCCGGAAGTCCTGTTCACAACCAAACGACCGCTGATCGTCGGGCTGGTCGCCACCGCCGAACGGATTTCGCAAATCCGCCAGAACCGGCCGCTCGGCAATGTGCCGTCATTGGATACCGGGCTTTATACGGACCGCGTTTCCATCTCGGAAGAACTGGCTTATGCGCGTAATATATGCAATCGGCACGGCTGGCCGATCATAGATGTGTCGCGCCGGTCGATCGAGGAAACCGCGGCGGCTATCCTCGCTTTGCTGCGCGAAAAGACGAACAGAAGGGATTTCGACCATGACTGAACTTATCCTTGCCTCCAAAAGCCCTTTCCGTTCGGCCTTGCTGAAAAATGCCGGCATCGCTTTTTCGACGGCAAGCGCGGAGGTCGACGAGCGCGCTGTCGAAGCCCCGCTTTACGAAACGGGCGCCACGCCGGAAGAGGTCGCGCAGGTTCTGGCCGAGGCGAAGGCGCTCGATGTGAGCGAGAAGAACCCCGGCGCGGTGGTGATCGGCTGCGACCAGACCCTGTCGCTCGGCGACAAGATTTTCCACAAGCCCGCCGATATGGAAGCGGCGCGCCGCCAGCTCCTGAAATTTTCCGGCATGACCCACCAATTGAATAGCGCTGTCGTGCTGGCGAAGGATGGCAAAACCCTGTGGCGTCACGTTTCGATCGCTCGCATGACGATGCGCGATCTCGATCCCGGTTTTGTCGGGCGTTATCTCGGCCGCGTCGGGGACACTGCCCTTTCCAGCGTCGGCGCCTATCAGGTCGAGGGGCCGGGCATCCAGCTCTTTGAAAAGATTGATGGCGATTATTTCACGATTGTCGGCCTGCCGCTCCTGCCGCTGCTCGACGAACTGCGCAAGGAAAAACTGATCGATGGCTAAGAAGGCATTTGTCACCGGCTTTCCGATAAAACACTCACGCTCGCCGCTGATCCACGGTTTCTGGCTCGCCGAACTCGGGATAGACGGTTCCTATGAGGCCATAGAAGTAAAGCCCGGGGACTTTGCTTCCTTCGCTTCGTCACTGGCCGAAAACGGTTTTGCCGGTGGCAATGTCACCATTCCGCACAAGGAAGCAGCCTTCGCCGCCGTGGAAAGTCTGGACGAGGCGGCCAAAGCCATAGGCGCGGTCAACACGCTCTGGCTTGAGGGCGGCAGGCTTCACGGCGGCAATACGGATGCCTACGGTTTTGCCGCCAATCTCGATGCGTCGGCTCCCGGCTGGGACAATGCCGACAGCGCCCTTGTCCTGGGGGCCGGCGGCGCAAGCCGGGCGATCGTTCATTCGCTCCTGTCGCGCGGCTTTGCGAAAGTCGCCATCGTCAATCGCACGGTGAGCCGGGCGCAGGATCTTGCGGCCCATTTCGGACCGCGTGTCTCGGCGCATGGATGGGATGCGGCGCAGGACCTCGTTTCCGATGCCGGACTGATCGTCAACACCACATCGCTCGGCATGAGCGGCCATGATGACGGGGAAACATTCCCGCTCGATCTCGGCAAGGCGTCGCCAAAGGCAGTCGCTACCGATATCGTTTATGTGCCGCTTCAAACGCCGTTTCTGAAAAAGGTCGAAGAAGCCGGACTGGCAACCGTGGACGGGCTTGGCATGCTGCTGCACCAGGCTGTTCCGGGTTTTGAGCGCTGGTTCGGCAAAAGGCCACAAGTGACGAAAGCCCTGCGTGAGCATATTCTGGCGGATATGAAAAAGGCTGGTGTCTTATGATTGTGCTCGGACTGACCGGCTCCATCGGCATGGGAAAAACAACGGCGGCGAACATGTTCGCCGAAGCCGGCGTGCCGATCTATAGCGCCGATGACGCCGTGCATCGGCTCTATTCCGGTCGCGCGGCCCCGCTGATTGAGGCTGCTTTTCCGGGCACGGTGGAAAACGGTGCGGTCAACCGGGACAAGCTTTCCGCCGCCGTCATTGGAAAACCGGACGCCCTGAAAAAGCTGGAGGCTATCGTCCATCCGCTCGTGCGGGAGGAAGAAGAAGCCTTTCGCCGCGAGGCGGAAGAAACTGGCGCGGCCTTGGCGCTGATCGACATTCCGCTGCTTTTCGAAACCGGCGGCGACAGGCGTGTGGACAAGATCGTGGTCGTCTCCGCGCCCGCCGAAGTGCAGCGCGCCCGCGTGCTTGCAAGGCCGGGCATGAGCGAAGAAAAGCTCGACGCCATTCTCGCCCGCCAGACACCGGACGCCGAAAAGCGCGCGCGCGCCGATTTCATTATCGATACGAGCGGGAGTTTCGACAATTTGCGCCGCCAGATTACCGAAATCGTCGCGGAATTAAGTGGAAAGCCTGCGGTCGCGACCGAATAGCGGCGGCCGCTGTGCTATAGCTGCTCAAGATATTTGCCGAGAGGTTCTTCAATGCGTGAAATCGTTTTCGATACGGAAACCACCGGTCTGGAAAGGCTCGAGGACCGTGTGATCGAAATCGGCGGCGTGGAACTGATCAACAAGTTTCCCACAGGCCGCACGTTCCACAAATACATCAACCCGCAGGGTCGTCAGGTTCATCCCGAGGCGCTTGCGGTGCACGGCATCAGCAATGAACAATTGCTCGACAAGCCGACATTCGCGGAAATTCTGGACGAGTTTCTGGAATTTTTCGACGGCGCGAAGCTCGTCGCGCATAATGCCATGTTCGACCTTGGCTTCATCAATGCGGAACTGGCGCGGCTCGGAAAGGCTGAAATCCAGGCGGAACGCATCGTCGATACGCTGGCGCTGGCGCGCCGCAAGCACCCGATGGGTCCGAACTCGCTCGATGCGCTGTGCAAGCGCTATGGCATCGAAAACGGCCACCGCACCCTGCACGGCGCCTTGCTCGACTCCGAGATTTTGGCGGAAGTCTATATCGAACTGATCGGCGGCAAGCAGACGGCGCTTGGTCTCAGCATGGGGGGAACCGCAAGCGGCGGCAATGCCGGGGATAGCGGCGCGGCCATCATCCTTGCTGCGCGCCCAAGGCCGCTTGCGCCGCGCATTTCCGATGAGGAACGAGCGGCTCACGCAGCACTCGTGGCCGAACTCGGCGACAAGGCCATCTGGAAGAAATATCTGTCCTAGGCGGTTCCTATTTTGGAGCGCCGATCTGATCCAGTCAGGTCGAAACCGCTCCAAACGAAAAAAGCCCGGTCGAAACCGGGCTTTCTTGCATCATGAAGCCTGCGATCAGCTCTTCACAGCCGACTTGGCCTGTTCTTCGGCCATGCGGGACTGGAACATCTGCGCGAAATCGATCGGGTCGATCATCAGCGGCGGGTAGCCGCCGTTGCGCGTCGCGTCGGCGATGATCTGGCGTGCGAACGGGAACAGGAGACGCGGGCATTCGATGAACAGAAGCGGCAGCATGTGCTCCTGCGGGATGCCCTGAATGCGGAACACGCCGCCATAGACCAGCTCGGTGTTGAAAAGGACGTCCTTGCCGTCAACGGCCTTGGCTTCCAGCGTCAGCACAACATCGAAGTCCGTTTCGGACAGCGGATTGGCGTTGACGTTGACATTGATGTTGATGGACGGCGCCTTCTCGCGCGGACGCAGCGACAGCGGCGCGCCCGGGCTTTCAAAGGACAGGTCCTTCACATATTGCGCCAGAATGTTGAGGGACGGCTCGGCCGTCGCGCCATTGCCGTTCTTTACTTCGCCCGCGGCCTTATCGCTCATTATCGGTATGCCTTCTATCGGTGATTAAGATTTTTGCGCTTCCGGTGCAGCCTGCGCGCAAGCCGCTCCGGAAGGTCGGAGTGTTTGGCTAGCATGTGCGCGGGCATGAGGCAAGAAAGGCTTTTTAGGTTAGTATTTGCGCATTCAGCGATTGTCACTTGCCGGATTTATCGTCGGGCCGGGCGGTGTAATCTTCGGGATCGAGATCGATGACATGGTCCTGACGCGGATTGTGGCCGGGGCGCTGCTGCCCGTAACCGTGCGAATAGCGTGCCGACGTGGCGACGACCATGCGGCCGCGCATGAATTTTTCCCACATGACATCGCGAATGAACGGAACGAACAGCAGAATGCCGATGGCGCTGCTCACAAAGCCAGGCACGATCAGCAGGATCGCCGCCAGAACCAGCATGGCGCCATGCACCACTTCGCGATCCGGAACGCGCCCGGCCGCGGTTTCGGTGCGAATGCGCTGCAAAAGCCCGATGCCCTGCACGCGCAGGAGGAAAAAGCCCAGCATCGCGCTCAGGATGACCAGGCCGAGGGTCGCGAAAACGCCGATCTTGCTGCCGACGATGACGAAACCGGCAATTTCGATGAAAGGCATCGCCAGCAGGACGAGAGGGGCGAAAGAGGAGGACACGGAGGTTACGACCTTTGTTGTTTGGTTCCGGGGTTCAGTCTAGCCTGAATTGTAACTTTTTAAGGTTCGGAACGAAATTGAAACTGTCTGTCATGCAATATCAAATAGGTACGCATGATCGGGATTTGAATGATGACGTAAGCCGATCTATATGTATGGGATATAAATGGCAGCGCATCCCGAAAAATGCGAAGCGGTTTTCGGAAAAAGATGCGCGTAAGGACAAATGGATAGAGCATTTCCAATGGTTCAATCAGAACGGGAAATGCTCTAGGGATAGGAAAGGCGAAACGCCGGTTCCTTCAATTAGCGGCAGGCGGCATGGAATTTTTTGATTTTGGCACGATATTCTTCTTCATCGCAGCGGTGATCATCTTTCTCCAGCTGAGGAATGTTCTTGGCCGTCGTACCGGAAATGAAAAACCGCCCTTCGATCCGTACACGTCCGCACGCAGTGCCGATGCTGCACCGGCGAGCAGCGAGACGGACAATGTCGTCTCTCTTCCGCGCCGGACGGGCGAAAAGGATTTCACCGCCATCGACAAGGCGGCGCCTCTTGGCACGCCCGTCAATGACGGCCTGCGCGCGATTTATACCGCCGATCCGTCGTTCGATCCGGCCAGTTTCGTGGAAGGCCTCAAGATCGCTTATGAGATGATCGTGATGTCGTTTGCCGATGGCGATCGCAAGGTCCTGAAAAATCTGCTTTCCAAGGATGTATATGAAGGGTTCGTTTCGGCGATCGATGAGCGCGAAGCCCGTGGCGAAACCGTGCGTTCGTCCTTCGTCGGCATCGACAAGGCGGCAATCACCGGCGCCGAGATGAAGGGTTCGGAAGCGCATGTGACGGTCAATATCGTCAGCCAGATGATTTCCTCCACCTATGACAAGGACGGCAAGCTGATCGACGGCGATCCGGATAATGTGATCGAGATCAAGGATCTGTGGACCTTTGCCCGCGATACGCGGTCGCGCGATCCGAACTGGAAGCTTGTCGCGACCGAGGCGGACGATTAAGAGAAAAATATGAATCGGGCCGCTGACCCAACGCAGCGGCCTTTTTGTTTGTGCTCGGAGTATTTTTGAGCCAAAAGTGCGAAGCGTCTACGCAGGGAAATCAGTTCACTGGACTGATTTCTTATCCTGCTTCGATGCGTCGGATAATGCGTAAAAACAGAGGGATAGCGCTGTTCCAATGACTGTGTGTAGTTGGAGCGGCTCTGGCTGGACGGATGCGGCGATGAACGGCTTGGCGAGGATTTTGCGCCCGGTGGCCTTTTCGGATTGTCCGGGCTGGAACCGCGACGATCAGTCCGCTGCATTCGCCGCATTTCGCCGTTCGGCCGATTACGCTGCCCACCAGACCTACAAGAGCAGCAGTCTTGGCATCCGTTTCGAAGCGCTGGCGCCGATCTTCGCCGCCGCGCGCGCCCTCGACAATCCGGGCGTGGCGGAAGCGCGGGCTTTCTTCGAACAGAATTTTCTCCCCTGCCGCATCGTTCCCGAACAGGGAAACGGCTTTGTCACCGCATTCTACGAACCGGAGATCGACGCCTCGCTTCACGCCGACAGCCGGTTCAAGGTGCCGTTCTATCGGCAGCCGGACGATCTTGTGAAGGTAACGGACGATATTCGTCCTGAGGGTTTTGATCCGTCCTTTGCCTTTGCGCGCCGGACGGAAAACGGTCTGGCGGAATACGACGACCGCCGCATGATCGAACTGGGCAGCCTTTCCGGGCGTGGACTGGAAATCGCTTTCGTCGCCGACCGGGTCGATGCCTTTTTCGCGCATGTGCAGGGCGCGGCGCGCCTGAAACTGCGCGATGGCGGCTTGCTGCGCATCACCTATGCCGCCAAATCCGGCCACCCGTTCACAGGCATTGGCCGCATTCTGGTCGCCAATGGCGAAATTCCGGCCTCGGAAATTTCCATGCAGACGATCCGGCGCTGGCTGGCCGAACATCCCGACCGGGCCGATGACCTCATCTGGCAGAACCGGTCCTATATTTTCTTCCGGGAAGCCCCGGTGGACGACCCGGATGCCGGTCCGATTGCCGCCGCAAAAGTTCCGCTGACCGCCGGGCGTTCGCTTGCCGTCGACAGATTGCTCCACACATTCGGGACGCCGATCCATGTCAGTGCGCCAACTGTGACCGTCTTTGACGGCCAGCCTTTTGCGCGGCTGATGATCGCGCAGGACACCGGAACGGCTGTCGTCGGCCCTGCCCGCGGCGATCTGTTTGCCGGCTCCGGTGATATTGCCGGCGAGATCGCCGGTGGCGTGAAGGACGATGCGGATTTCTATGCGCTGGTGCCGCGCACCCTGCTGGGGGCTTGAATGGCACGCGCAACCGACAAGCCGGAACAGGATTATCTGCGGCCCGAAGACCGAATCTTATGGGAAACGGTCGCCAAAACCGCAAAGCCGCTGGTAAAGCCGAAGGCGAAACCGGACGCGCTTCCCGATTTCAAGACATTGATGGCGGAAGAAGAAAAGCGCCCGGCCCAGGCGAAGGTCCAGCCTGCGGTGGAGGCGAGCAAGCCGAAGAAGGGCTTGTCGGCGCTCGGCGAAATGCAGATTCAGTCGCTCGACAAGCCGACACATCGAAAAATAGCGAAAGGCCGCGTCGATATTGAAGCCCGCATCGACCTCCACGGTCTTACGCAGGGCGAAGCGCACGGCCTGCTCTATGGGTTTCTGGTCAGCGCGCATGCACGCGGCCTGCGTCATGTCATGGTCATCACCGGCAAGGGCCGTTCGTTCGGCAGCGAAGGCATTTTGCGGCAGGCGGTGCCGCACTGGTTTTCCACGCCGCTGTTCAGGCTTCTGGTCAGCGCCTATGAGGATGCGGCGCGTCACCATGGCGGGCATGGCGCGCTTTATGTCAGGCTTCGCCGCCAGACCCAGAACACGGCCCAGCAAGTACTACCGGGAGGAAACAGGCCGCGATGACGCCATTTGGGATACGCCTGCGCGAGTTGCGGGAAGAGCGGGGGGTGACCCAGAAGGACATGGCGGCGGCGCTTCGCGTTTCGCCGGCCTATCTGTCGGCGCTGGAACACGGACGGCGCGGCCAGCCGACCTGGGACCTGCTGCAGCGCATCATCACCTATTTCAACATTATCTGGGACGAGGCGGAAGAGTTGCAGAACCTCGCCGCCGTATCGCATCCGCGTGTGGTGATCGATACGTCGGGCCTGTCGCCGCAGGCAACCGAGCTTGCCAATCTTCTGGCGCGCAATATCCGCATCATTGATCGCGAGACGATCAAGCATCTGAGCGAGGAAATCGAGGCGGCGCGCAAGCGCCGCCGCGGGATCAAGCCTGTTCAGCCCCTGTGATGTTCAGCCCCTGTACTGTTCAGCCATGTGATCAGAACAGCGCTTTCAATTCATCGAGCTTCGAATTGACCAGCCAGCCATAGTAATTTTCTTGCGGCAGCACGGGGTTCTGACCGTCTGCCTTTCGCCTGGCATTTTCGTTGGCCAGTGCCCGCGCGCGCGCTTCCGCACCGCCGGTATTGTAGAGCGTGGCGGTGAGGCCCGGATTCTTCGAAATGTCGAAATCGGCGATCTGCCGGTAGGAGTTGATCGACTGTTTCAGCGTTGCCGCGATGTATGGTAGTGTCAGGTCGGGGTCCATGATCGTCTTGTAGACCACATTGCCGTCTTCGGCGTTGAGCTTGGGTAGGCCGGAAACGCGGTTCACCATGTCCGACATCTGCAAGGCCGTCAGCGGGTTGATCTGGCCAAGGCCGAATGTCTGGCCCGCATAGAAAGGCTGGAAGAACACCGCGCTGAAACGATTGTTGGGATAGGCGTTGCCGCCGACCGACTTGCCGCGGAAATTCTTGTTCCAGATATTTTCCCGGCAGGACCACAGCGAATAGCTGTCCTTGTGCTTCAGGCAGTCGGCAAATTCAGGCCGCTTGATGAACTGGCCGATGCTCTCGCCATTATAGCCGAAGCTCACGCCCTGATTCACATAGGACATGGCCTTGACGTAATAGGTCTGCAGCCGGTCATAGACGTCGACATTATAGGTATGCTCGCCGACGATCGCGCCGACAATGTGAATGGGATCGATGCCATAGGCTGCCGCCGTTGACCGGATCTTGGAGCGCAGCGCGGCATCCTTTTTCAGGAGGCCGTAGATCTTCTGATACTTCTTCTCGTAGGTCGTGCTCAGTTCACGCGTGCGCTTGGCGGATGCGCCGGGGATCGGCGGCTGTTCCGCATTGCGATTGCCGGGAGGGACGAGTGTCGCCGCTTGCGCGCTCTGGCTGGCTACAATGAAGGCGAGGCAAAGGCCAGCAAAGCGGTTCAGTGATCTGGTCATTGTGCGGAAACGGCCCCAATATGGTGAAGATCTGGTAAATTGGCCGGAAAATAGAAAACCCCCCGATGCAAGTCGAGGGGTTTTTGCGCATTCCTTGACAAGTGGCCGGAAGCCGTGGCTTTCCGGTCACTTACAGGCGTCTTCATCAGAGAATGAAGCGCGACAGATCGGTGTTCTTGGCAAGACCGCCGATCTTGTCCTTCACATAGGCCGCATCGATGGTGAAGACCGCGCCGGTCTTGTCGGGAGCGGTGAACGAGATTTCGTCCAGAACCCGTTCCATCACCGTTTGCAGGCGGCGCGCGCCGATGTTTTCAACCGTTGCATTCAGATCGACGGCGATATCGGCCAGAGCGTCGATGGCGTCATCGGTGATTTCGAGCTTCACCTCTTCCGTCGCCATCAGGGCGATATACTGCTTGATCAGGCTTGCTTCGGTCTCCGTCAGGATGCGGCGGAAGTCCTCACGCGTCAGCGCATTGAGTTCCACGCGGATCGGCAGACGGCCCTGAAGCTCCGGCAGGAGATCGGACGGCTTGGAGACGTGGAACGCGCCGGATGCGATGAACAGCACGTGGTCGGTCTTGACCGGCCCGTATTTGGTCGCAACCGTCGTGCCTTCAACCAGCGGCAGGAGATCGCGCTGCACGCCTTCACGCGACACGCCTGCACCCATGCCGCCTTCCCGCGATGCAATCTTGTCGATCTCGTCGATGAACACGATGCCCTCGTCTTCGGTGACGCGAAGCGCTTCCTGCACGATCTGGTCCTGATCCAGAAGCTTGTCGGATTCGTCGTTGATCAGGATCGCATAGGAATCCTGCACCGTGGTCTTGCGCGTCTTGGTGCGCCCGCCCATCGCCTTGCCCAGCATGTCGGACAGGTTCATGACGCCGATATTGGCGCCCGGCATCCCCGGAATCTCGAAGCTCGGGCCGGAGCCGGTATCGGCGACCTCGATTTCGATTTCCTTGTCGTCCAGCTCGTTGTTGCGCAGCTTCTTGCGGAAGCTGTCGCGGGTTGCGGGGCTCGCCGTCTTGCCGACCAGGGCATCCAGCACGCGTTCCTCTGCATTGAGATGCGCCTTGGCCTTCACGTCCTCGCGGCGCTTTTCGCGCACCAGCGTGATGGCAACCTCGACCAGATCGCGGACGATCTGCTCGACGTCGCGGCCCACATAGCCGACTTCGGTGAACTTGGTCGCTTCCACCTTGACGAAAGGCGCACCGGCGAGCTTGGCGAGACGGCGGGAAATTTCCGTCTTGCCCACGCCGGTCGGTCCGATCATCAGGATGTTCTTCGGCATGACCTCTTCGCGCATCTGGCCTTCGAGCTGCTGGCGGCGCCAGCGGTTGCGCAGCGCAATGGCGACGGCGCGCTTGGCGTCGTTCTGGCCGATGATGAAACGGTCGAGTTCCGAAACGATTTCACGGGGGGAGAAGTTACTCATGATTATAACCCACTTTGCCACTGCTTGATGAACTCGAACGGATGCAGCAGCATGATCACGTTGAGCGTAAGATTGTCGCGGATGACGATCAGCGCCAGGATTTCAAAGAACAGCGCTATGGCGACGGTTATTTTCGTTGGCAGTCTGGCTGCGAGCAAAAAGCCAAGAGCAGCGGCAACCGTATCGGCAACCGAATTCACGATGCTGTCGCCAAAATAGTCCACCGAGGACGTATTGGCGCGATAGCGTTCGATGATGAAATTCGAATTCTCGATCAGTTCCCAAACGGCTTCGATGCCGACCGCAGCCGCAAGCCTCAGGCCGAGCGGGGCTTTGGGTGCGATGACCGTGAACAGCCAGTAGAACAGAAAGCCATGGATGATGTGCGACAGCGTATACCAGTCGGATATATGCTGCGAGTTTTCGGACATCAACGAACCGGACCATAATTTTATGGTTCCGCATTCGCACATGGCGATCCGCCCGTCGAGATAGAGCCAGAAGGCTTGTACCGCGACGATGGCGAGAACGATCAGGGCGCCCAGGCCCCAGCGTTGCGCATTCGGTTTTGAGGCCTGCGCCAGCGAGCTCATTCTGCGTCCAGGCTTTCCACGAGGATATTGTGGTTGGTGTAGATGCAGATATCGGCGGCGATTTCCATCGCCTTGCGGGCGATTTCCTCGGCTGACTTGTCGGTGTCGATCAGCGCGCGGGCGGCGGCCAGCGCATAATTGCCGCCCGAACCGATGGCCATAACGCCATGTTCGGGTTCAAGCACGTCGCCGGTGCCGGTCAGCGCCAGCGTCACCTTGCTGTCGGCAACCAGCATCATGGCTTCCAGCTTGCGCAAGTAGCGGTCGGTACGCCAGTCCTTGGCAAGTTCGACCGAAGCGCGCATGAGCTGATCGGGATATTGTTCGAGCTTGGCTTCGAGGCGTTCCAGCAGGGTGAAGGCGTCGGCGGTGGCCCCGGCAAAACCGGCAATCACATTGCCCTTGCCGATGCGGCGCACTTTACGCGCATTGCCCTTCATGACGGTATTGCCCAGCGAAACCTGTCCGTCGCCGGCAATGACGACCTTGCCGCCCTTGCGCACGGTGACGATGGTGGTGCCGTATATGGTTGTGGGATTGTGGTCGATCATGGATGCTCCTTTGGCGAGCTGTGTATTCCCGGACGGCGAAAACACAGGTCCCTTGCTATGCGGTTATACGCATTTCGATCTGATTATTTAAGAAGGCGTTGCCGAATTGCAAATGGCAAACCGGCAAAAGGAATTGGCAAAGTGGGCAAGCTGTTCTAGAACGCCTCCAAGCTATAGGATGAGGAAAGCTTATGACTGCTGAAAGCACCCGCAAGGCAAGCATCGAACGCTCCACGAAGGAAACGAGCATTGCCGTTTCAGTCGATCTGGATGGCGTCGGCAAGTTCGACATCACCACTGGCGTCGGCTTCTTCGATCATATGCTGGAGCAGCTTTCCCGACATTCGCTGATCGATATGCGCGTGATGGCCAAGGGCGATCTGCATATCGATGATCACCACACGGTCGAGGATACCGGCATTGCGCTCGGTCAGGCCATTGCCAAGGCCTTGGGCGAACGCCGCGGCATCGTGCGCTATGCCTCGATGGACCTCGCCATGGACGATACGCTGACCGGCGCTGCCGTTGACGTGTCGGGACGCGCCTTTCTGGTCTGGAACGTCAATTTCACCACGGCCAAGATCGGCACGTTCGACACCGAGCTGGTGCGTGAGTTCTTTCAGGCTTTCGCGATGAATGCGGGCATCACGCTGCATATCAACAATCATTACGGCGCCAATAACCACCATATTGCGGAGTCGATCTTCAAGGCGGTGGCCCGGGTTCTGCGCACGGCGCTGGAAACCGATCCGCGTCAGAAGGATGCAATCCCCTCCACCAAGGGCTCGCTGAAAGGCTGAGTGATGGCGCAATTCGTCGTTCTTGAACCGGAAGATACCCAAGCAATTCCCGGAAAAGTGGGAACCGGTTTTCCGTCTGGAACTGCGATGCAAAAAAGCCTTGAGCAAACCGTGTTCGTGCGCGACGGATTCCATGTGCTGGGACTGCTGTTGCCCTTCGTCTGGCTGCTGGCGCAGCGTCTGTGGTTCGAAGCCTTCGCTGTGTTGGGCGTCACGATCCTGCTTGGTCTCGTTGCGACCCACTTCGGCATTGACGGTGCGGTGCCTCTTCTAACCCTGTTCATGTCGCTCTTTGTCGCGCTGGAAGGCGTCAACTGGAAGATCGCCAAGCTCAGGCGTCAGGGTTTTGTCGAAAAGGCGGTCATAGACGCGTCCGATCTGGAAGAAGCGGAAATCCGCTATTTCCACGGCCTCGAAGATGCGGGCAAGCCAGCCGCACCGCTTGCGGGCCAGCCTGCCCCCGACTGGCGCACCGACTGGACTCAGGCAACCCCTCGTCCCATCTATTCCTCATTTGGCTCAACGATCGGATTCGTGGGTCATCGCGGAGAAAACTGAAAATGCGTGTTGCAATCATCGATTACGGCTCTGGCAATCTGCGCTCGGCCACCAAGGCTTTTGAGCGTGCCGCGCATGAGAGCGGTATCGCGGCGCAGATCGACCTGACGGCGGATGCCGACCGCGTGGCGACGGCTGACCGCATCGTGCTTCCCGGTGTTGGCGCCTATGCCGATTGCCGCCGCGGCCTCCATGCCGTTCCCGGCATGGTGGAAGCGCTGGAAGATGTGGTTTTGAAAAAGGCGCACCCTTTCCTTGGCATCTGTGTCGGCATGCAGCTCATGTCCGAGCGCGGGCTTGAAAAGGAAATCACGCAAGGTCTTGGCTGGATTGCCGGCGACGTGCGTGAAATGACGCCATCCGACCCGACGCTCAAAATTCCGCAGATTGGCTGGAACAGGATTCACGTGAAACATTCTCACCCGGTCTTCGACGGGATCGAGACCGGCGAGAACGGCTTGCATGCCTATTTCGTGCATTCCTATATGTTCGACGCGAAGAACAAGGCTGATGTGCTGGCTGTGACCGATTACGGCGGCGATGTCACCGCAACGGTCGGTCGCGACAATATGGTCGGAACGCAGTTCCACCCGGAAAAGAGCCAGTTGCTCGGCCTTTCGCTCATTGCCAATTTCCTGAAATGGAAGCCCTGAGATTATGATCCTATTTCCCGCCATCGATTTGAAAGACGGTCAATGCGTGCGCCTGAAGCTCGGCGACATGGATCAGGCCACCGTCTATAATGAAGACCCGGCAGCGCAGGCCAAGGCCTTCGAGGATCAGGGTTTTGAGTGGCTGCATGTGGTTGATCTCAATGGCGCTTTCGCAGGCGAAAGCGTCAACGGCAAGGCCGTTGAAGCGATCCTGAAAGCCACGAAAAATCCGGTGCAACTCGGTGGCGGCATCCGCACGCTACAGCATATCGAGAACTGGCTTTCCAAGGGGCTGCGCCGCGTCATCCTCGGCACGGTCGCCGTGCGCGATCCGGCGCTGGTGATCGAGGCCTGCAAGGAATTTCCGGGACAGGTTGCCGTTGGCATCGACGCCAAGGGCGGCAAGGTTGCTGTCGAAGGCTGGGCTGAAGCATCGGAACTGGGCGTAATCGAACTCGCGAAAAAGTTCGAGGGCGCAGGCGTTGCCGCCATTATCTATACCGATATCGACCGTGACGGCGTGCTGGCTGGCATCAACTGGGATTCGACGCTGGCGCTTGCCGAAGCTGTTTCCATCCCGGTGATCGCTTCGGGTGGTCTTGCCTCGATGGACGATATTCGCCGCCTTGCCGCACCGGATGCCGCGAAACTGGAAGGTGCGATTTCGGGACGTGCGCTTTACGATGGCCGCATCGATCCGGCGGAAGCATTATCCCTGTTGGGGGCAGCGTCGTCCGCAGCCGCACAGCGGCGAGGACGCGCAGATGAGGGAACGACGGTATGACACTCAAGGCACGCGTAATTCCTTGTCTCGATGTGAAGGACGGACGAGTCGTCAAGGGCGTCAATTTCGTCGACCTGATCGATGCGGGTGATCCGGTGGAAGCCGCCCGCGCTTATGATGCGGCGGGCGCAGACGAATTGTGCTTCCTCGACATCACGGCGTCCTCGGACAATCGCGAGACAATTTTCGATGTGGTGGCGCGAACGGCCGAACAGTGCTTCATGCCGCTCACCGTTGGCGGCGGCGTGCGGCAGGTTGCCGATATTCGCAAGCTTCTGCTGGCCGGTGCCGACAAGGTGGCCATCAACACGGCTGCGGTGAAGACCCCGGAATTCGTCGCCGAAGCTGCCGACAAGTTCGGCGATCAGTGCATCGTGGTTGCCATCGACGCCAAAAAGGTTTCGGGCGAAGGCGAAGCCGATCGCTGGGAAATCTTCACCCATGGCGGTCGCCAGGCGACCGGCATCGATGCGGTGGAGTTCGCGCAAAAGGTGGTGAGCCTCGGTGCGGGCGAAATCCTTTTGACCTCGATGGACCGCGACGGAACCAAGGCCGGTTACGATGTGGCCCTGACGCGCGCCGTGGCTGACAGCGTCCGCGTTCCGGTGATCGCTTCGGGCGGTGTCGGAAATCTCGACCACATGGTCGCGGGCATTCGCGACGGTCACGCGACGGCGGTGCTGGCCGCCTCCATCTTCCATTTTGGCACCTATACGGTTGGCGAGGCCAAGCGTTATATGGCCGAAGCGGGCATTCCAATGCGGCTTGATCCAGTCCACTAGAGCATTTCCAGCAAAAGTGCGAAGCGGTTTTGCGTCGGATAATGCGTAAAAACAGACAGATAGAGCGGTTCTAACGTTTCCATTTAAACGGGAGCCGCTCTAGAACAATATTTAGGGAAATCCGATGACCGATTTCACTCTTTCCGACCTTGAACGGATCGTCGCGGAGCGTGCCAGCGTGACGGACGGCTCGTCCTATACGGCAAGTCTGGTGGCAAAGGGGCAGTCGCGCGCGGCGAAAAAGCTGGGTGAGGAAGCCGTGGAAACGGTCATTGCCGCCATTGAAGGCAATCGCGCGGAAGTGATCACCGAAAGCGCTGATCTGCTTTATCACCTGCTTGTGGTTCTCAAGGTTGCCGACGTGCCGCTCGATGAGGTTCTTCAAGAGTTGCAACGCCGCACGGCGCAGACCGGCCTTGAGGAAAAAGCCGGTCGTCCGAAAGCCTAAATGCAAATTGGACCGGAAGCTGTTAGTGCAGAATTGGCGTTGAGGGAGAGCAGCGACAATATGTGGGAAAAAGTGGACCAGCTAACGCCGTCGCGTTACTCGCCTTACCGTTTCTTCTCGGCTGAGGAATGGGCGGGCTTCCGTGCCGATACGCCGCTTACCTTGACTTATGACGAGGTCAAGCGGCTGCGTTCGCTGGGCGACCCCATCGATCTCGACGAGGTGCGGCGCATCTATCTGTCGCTGTCGCGATTGCTGTCGGCGCATGTGGAGGCAAGCCAGCTCCTGTTCGAGCAGCGCAAGCAGTTCCTCAACATGGAGGAGTCGTTCAAGACGCCTTTCATCATCGGCATCGCCGGCTCGGTCGCGGTCGGAAAATCCACGACCGCACGTATCCTCAAAGAGCTGCTTGCCCGCTGGCCATCAAGCCCCAAGGTCGACCTCGTGACGACCGATGGTTTTCTCTATCCCAATGCGGTTCTGCGCGAGCAGAACATGATGGAGCGCAAGGGCTTTCCCGAAAGTTACGACGTCGGCGCGGTCCTGCGCTTCCTGTCGGCGATCAAGGCTGGCATGAGCCAGGTGCGCGCGCCGCTCTATTCGCACTTGAGCTACGACGTGTTGCCGGGCGAATATCAGATCGTCGACAAGCCGGATATTCTGATCTTCGAAGGCATCAACGTGCTGCAGGTGCGCGATCTGCCGGAAGACGGCAAGATGGTGCCCTTCGTGTCGGATTTCTTCGACTTCTCCATCTATATCGATGCGGAATCGGAACTGATCCACAAATGGTATATCGACCGCTTCATGCGGCTGCGGGAGACCGCCTTCGTCAATCCGGAATCCTTCTTCCATCGTTATTCGCAGCTGTCCGAAGACGCGGCGCGTTCGATCGGCGAAGGGCTGTGGAACAACATCAACCTGAAGAACCTCAAGGATAATATCCTGCCGACGCGCCCGCGCGCCGATCTGATCCTGCGCAAGGGCAGCGATCATCTGATTGAGGAAGTGGCGCTCAGGAAAATATAGGAGCCGCTATGCTGCAGGCGCTGCGTATGTATCAGGTCGATGCCTTCACCGACCGCCTGTTCGGTGGCAATCCGGCCGCCGTTCTCATTCTCGACGCGTGGCTCTCCGATGATCTCATGCAGGCCATCGCCAGTGAGAACAATCTGGCGGAAACGGCTTTTGCCTGTCGCACCGGCGACGGCTGGCACCTGCGCTGGTTCACGCCGACCACGGAAGTCGATTTCTGCGGCCATGCCACGCTGGCAACGGCGCATGTCCTTGCCGCGCATTATGGCGCCGAAGGAGAAATGGCGTTTGAAACCCGCGTCGGAACGATCCGGGTTTCCCGTTCGGCGGACGGTTACGTCCTCGACATTCCGTGTTTCGCCCCGCAGCCTCTGATGGAACTACCGACCTGCATTGCCCCGCTTTTCGACCGGCTGGACGGGAGCCGGTTCTTCCGCAATTTCGAGAACATCTTTGTCGAGCTTGCGGATGAGGCTTCCGTGCGTGCCTTTGTTCCCGATCTGGCGCAGATCGCCAAATTGGGTCCTGTCGGTCTGGTCGTCACGGCGAAAGGCACGGTGTACGATTTCGTCTCGCGCTATTTTGCGCCCGGCGCGGGCATTCCCGAAGACCCGGTCACGGGATCGATCCATGCCACGCTCGTCCCCTATTGGAGCGGCAAACTGGGAAAGAACCGGCTACACGCTTACCAGGCGTCGGAGCGTGGCGGAGAATTGCTGTGCGAACTGAAGGGCGACCGCGTTCTGCTCGCGGGCAAGGCCGTCACCTACATGGCGGCAGATATCTATCTGCCGGACAGACTCTAGGTTCTTTTGTTTTCGTTTGTCTTTTCGGGAAAACCGGGTTCCACTTTTCCCTGACAAACTCTAATCGAAAGAAACCTTTCCCCTGCCCTTCTTGATGTCGGACCGACCGGATTTGGCCTTGAGGCGACGTTCGATAGAGCCTTTTGTCGGCTTGGTTTTCTTGCGCGGCGGCGGTGGCGGTTCGGCCGCCTTGGCGACAAGCGCGATCAGCCGCTCGCGCGCGTCTTCGCGGTTGCGCTCCTGGGTGCGGAAACGATTGGCCTCGATCAGGATATCGCCGTCCTTGGTGCCCTTCTGCCCCGCTAGCTTGAACAGCCGCGACAGGATGTCTTCCGGCAGACCCGACTGTGCCGCATGAAAGCGCAGTTGCACGGCAGTGGAAACCTTGTTGACGTTCTGGCCGCCTGGACCGGAGGCACGGATAAAGCTTTCCTCCAGATCGTCTTCACGGATCGACAGGCGATTGTTGATGCGGATGATGTTCCGGTTCTCTTCCATGGCAAGGAGATATACCGCTTTGTATCCCTTATACAAAAGAAAAACCCGGCCTTTCAGCCGGGCTCTCCCTCCTCCTCAGGATGGTAAAAGCATGTCTCCAAAAAGTGGGAACCGGTTTTTGGATAAAGACATGCGTAGAAAAAGCTATTCCGCGGCGATGCGGATCGACGGAGCCGCGTCCTTGACCTCGTGATCGACATGGCTTTCGAACTTCTCGAAATTCGTGACGAACATGTCGACGAGCTTCTTGGCCTGCGCGTCATAGGCGGCCTTGTCAGCCCAGGTCGAACGCGGATCGAGGATCGATGTGTCCACGCCCGGCACTTCGACCGGAACCGCAAAGCCGAAATTCGGATCGATGCGGAATTCGGCATTGTTCAACGAACCGTCGAGCGCTGCCGCCAGAAGCGCGCGGGTTGCCTTGATCGGCATGCGCTTGCCGGTGCCATAGGCGCCACCGGTCCAGCCGGTATTGACCAGCCAGCAATCGACCTTGTGCTCGGCGATCAGCTTGCGCAGCAGGTTGCCGTATTCCGATGGATGGCGCGGCATGAACGGTGCGCCGAAGCAGGTCGAGAAGGTCGCTTCCGGTTCGGTCACGCCCTTTTCGGTACCGGCGACCTTGGCCGTGTAGCCGGACAGGAAGTGGTACATGGCCTGTGCAGGCGTCAGCTTGGCAATCGGAGGCATCACGCCGAAAGCGTCGGCGGTGAGCATGATGATGTTCTTCGGCTGGCCGCCCTTCCCCGTTTTCGACGCGTTCGGAATGAAGTCGAGCGGATAGGCGCAACGGGTGTTTTCCGTCAGCGAGCCATCGTCGAAATCCGGCTGGCGGTGTTCGTCGAGAACGACATTTTCCAGCACCGTGCCGAAACGCTGCGTGGTTGCGTAGATTTCCGGCTCCGCTTCGGCGGACAGGCGGATGGTCTTGGCATAGCAGCCGCCTTCGAAGTTGAAGATGCCATGTTCGCCCCAGCCATGCTCGTCATCGCCGATCAGCGTGCGGGTCGGATCGGCGGAAAGCGTGGTCTTGCCGGTGCCGGACAGGCCGAAGAAGACCGCGGTGTCGCCGTTCGGGCCTTCATTGGCCGAGCAGTGCATCGGCATCACGCCCTTGGCAGGCAAGATGTAGTTGAGCGCGGTGAAGACCGACTTCTTCATTTCACCGGCATAGGAGGTGCCGCCGATCAGCACGATCTTGCGGGTCAGGTCCACGGCGATCACCGTCTCGGCGCGCACGCCATAGCGTTCCGGATCGGCCTTGAAGGATGGCAGATCGATGATCGTCATTTCCGGTACATAGGAAGCCAGTGCTTCCTGCTCCGGACGGATTAGCAGATTGCGGATGAACAGCGAATGCCAGGCATATTCGGTGATGACGCGGGCATTGATCTTGTTGTCGGCGTCGGCGCCGCCGATCAGATCCTGCACGAAAAGCTCCTTGCCTTTCGCATGCTCGATGAAATCGGCATGAAGCAGGTCGAAGGCCTCCCGGCTCATCGGCTTGTTGTTGTCCCACCAGACATGCGCTTCGGTGTCGGCGTCGCGCACGACGAACTTGTCTTTTGGCGAGCGGCCCGTGTGCTGGCCGGTGCGCGCGACGAGCGCGCCTTGCGCCGACAGTTCGGCTTCGCCCCGGCGGACGGTTTCCTCATAAAGCCGGGCCGGCCCGAGATTGTAAAAGACTGCGGAGAGTTCCTTCAGTCCTGAAGTGGCAATGGAAGCGGCCGTGTTGTGAATGCCGGTCTCTCTCATGATGTCTCCGCCGTGGTTTGACAATTGATCGGTCTCATTTCGCGTCTCCAGATTGAACGCAAAACAGAGGATGGCAGTCAGAAACAGATTAATCGTGGCAATTCAAATATTTAATCGATTTAAAATTTTTGAAATTTTTTTAAATCGGTTAACCTGTGCGTTATGAGCCATTCGATTCCGGGAATGATGGACTTATCGGCATTAACCAAAGCGCGATTCGGTGGGCGGCGTTTCACGGCTTCTTCTGGCGTCGCCACATTTTGTACCTAATTTGTACTGCACAAGCAGGCGCATTATAATAGTATCGATGCGTAATCACGCGCTCGATTGGCAGTCTGCCAGTCTTTTGGCGGCTGAACGACGCCACCAGCCAGACATTCCGGCTGGCTTAGTTGAAGGAGAAAGGTTCGCATGAAGGAAGCCTCGGCAACGCAGACAATTGCGCTGGTCGACGACGACCGCAACATCCTGACCTCCGTGTCCATCGCACTGGAATCGGAAGGCTATCGGGTTGAGACCTACACCGATGGCGCATCCGCGCTGGACGGTCTGATGGCGCGTCCGCCCAATCTTGCGATCTTCGATATCAAGATGCCGCGCATGGACGGTATGGAGCTTCTGCGCCGCCTGCGCCAGAAATCCGACCTTCCCGTCATCTTTCTCACCTCCAAGGACGATGAGATCGACGAGCTTTTCGGCCTCAAGATGGGCGCGGACGATTTCATCACCAAGCCGTTCTCGCAGCGTCTTCTGGTCGAGCGCGTCAAGGCGGTTCTTCGCCGGGTCGCCGCCCGCGACGGCACGGCCAAGCCGACCGGGCAGCAGGCAAAATCGCTTGAGCGCGGCCAGCTGGTCATGGATCAGGAGCGTCACACCTGCACCTGGAAGGGCGAGCCGGTCACGCTGACGGTCACCGAATTCCTGATTCTTCATTCGCTGGCACAGCGCCCGGGCGTCGTGAAAAGCCGTGACGCCCTCATGGATGCGGCCTATGATGAGCAGGTCTATGTGGACGACCGTACGATCGACAGCCATATCAAGCGCCTGCGCAAGAAGTTCAAGGCGGTTGACGATGATTTCGAAATGATCGAAACGCTTTATGGCGTCGGCTATCGCTTCCGCGAGGCCTGATAGATAATTGCATATCGCCAGTCCGTGAGGTCTGGCGATAGCTTAATGAGAGCAGACAGAGCGACATGGTCGCAGAAACCCGGAACGACGGCCTTGTCGGCCAGAAATCGGATTTGCGCGAACGCAGGGCCCGGCGGCAGCGCTCGGTGTTCTGGCGTCGCTTCTTCGCGCCCCTGCGCAAGTTTCTCGGCCAATATCTGTTCTCAAGCCTGACGCGCCGCATCCTGTTTCTCAATCTGGCGGCGCTGGCGGTTCTTGTTTCCGGCATTCTCTATATGAATCAGTTCCGCGAGGGGCTGATCGATGCCAAGATCGAAAGCCTGCTCACACAGGGCAAGATCATCGCGGGCGCAATTTCGGCTTCCGCGACCATCGACACCAATTCGCTGATGATCGATCCGGAAAAGCTTCTGGAACTGCAGGCCGGGCAAAGCCTGACGCCCTCGCCGGATTCGCCCGACAACTGGGAATTTCCGATCAACCCGGAAAAGGTCTCTCCGCTGCTGCGCCGGCTGATTTCACCGATAAGCACGCGGGCGCGCATCTATGATCGCTATGCCAATATGCTGCTCGATTCGCGCGCACTCTATTCGCCGAGCTTCCCGTCGGCAGGGCCGGTGCTTCGCTACGACCTGCCGCCGATTGAGGAAGAGACCCCTTCCATCTGGGAGCGCGCCGGAGCGTGGATTTCGCAGTTGTTCTACGGCGGAGGCCTGCCGGTCTATCAGGAACAGCCGGGCGGTAACGGCCTCGCCTATCCGGAAATCGTCAAGGCGCTGGCCGGTTCGCCGCAAACAGCGCAGCGTCGCAATGAAAAGGGCGAGCTGGTCGTCTCCGTGGCCGTCCCGATCCAGCGTTCGCGCGCAATTTTGGGCGTGCTCCTGCTCTCCACCGAAGGCGACGATATCGACAAGATCGTGCAGGCCGAACGCATGGCGGTTTTCCGCGTGTTCGGCGTCGTGTCGCTGGTCATGGTCATCCTGTCGCTCTTCCTCGCTTCGACGATTGCAAGCCCGCTGCGCAAGCTTTCCGCTGCCGCCGACCGTGTTCGCCATGGCGTGAAAAGCCGCGTGGAAATTCCCGATTTCTCCGAACGTCAGGATGAGGTCGGCCATCTTTCCACATCCATTCGCGAGATGACCGATTCGCTCTATACCCGTATCGAGGCCATCGAGAGCTTTGCCGCCGATGTCAGCCACGAGTTGAAGAACCCCCTCACCTCGCTGCGCAGCGCCGTTGAAACCCTGCCGCTCGCCAAGACCGATGAATCGCGCAAGCGCCTGCTCGACATCATCCAGCACGACGTGCGCCGCCTGGATCGCCTGATTACCGATATTTCCGATGCGTCGCGTCTGGACGCGGAACTGGCGCGCGAACATATCGACCGTGTCGACATGAAGACGCTTCTCACCAATCTGGTCACGGCGGCGCGCGAAGTGCGCCGCAACAAGGTCGGCACCGAAATCGTCTTCGATACCGGCAAGCTTCCCGCCGGAAAGAAGGGTTTTTATGTCGCCGGTCACGATCTGCGTCTCGGTCAGGTGGTGAGCAATCTGATTGAAAATGCCCGGTCTTTCGTGCCTGACGATACGGGGCGCATCGTGGTGACGCTTGCCGGTGAAGGCAGCCGCCTGCGCGTGCTTGTCGAGGATAACGGTCCGGGCATTCCGATCGAGAATATCGAACGCATCTTCGAGCGTTTCTATACGGATCGTCCGACTTCCGAGGCTTTCGGCCAGAATTCCGGCCTCGGCCTTTCGATCAGCCGCCAGATCATCGAAGCCCATGGCGGCACGCTGACGGCAGAAAACATTGTCGACCCGGCAAGGCCCGACCAGTTCAAGGGCGCGCGTTTCATCGTCGACCTGCCTGCAAGCGCATGACGCCCGAAGAGGAAAAAAGCGGATTGCACGCGACGACGCTTCAGGTGCGTGGCCGCGGCGTCATGATCATGGGGCGCTCCGGCGCGGGCAAGACCGAGCTGGCGTTGACGCTGGTGGAAAGGGCCCTCCTTCGCGGCGAGGCCGCTTCGCTGGTCGCGGACGACCGCACATTGCTGCATGTGGAAAACGGAGGGCTGGTCGCCAGTGTTCCCGCGGCGCTTGCGGGTGGCGTGGAGATTCGCGGCGCGGGGCTTTTCAAGGTCGCTTTCGTGGAGGCGGCGCCGCTTTATCTCGTCGTCCGGCTTGTGGACCGTGACGAGGCCGAACGCTATCCAAGCGGCGAGGCCTGGGAATTCGAGGGTGTTTCGCTGCCCCTGCTGCTTTTGCCTGCTTTGTCGTCGAATGGCGATTCCAACGCACTTTCGCGGGCAATCGAGGCCAGTTTGTTCTACGAAAAATGGCCTTCGGACGAAGGCTGAAACGGGCTTCGTTACGAATCGATTAATATTTCGCGACACTGCGGCATTTTGCTTTTTTCATGGCAGCGTGGGAATTTTTCACTTGCTATCAAGATTTGCGCTGCCAAGATGCACAACTCGCCGGCGTTTTTCCGGCGTGGTTTCAGTGCCATCTGACACTCTGGCGGGGTGATGCGGCGGGCACGCGACGGGAGCTTTTATAGTATGATCGGACTCGTGCTTGTCACGCACGGAAGATTGGCCGAAGAGTTTTTGCATGCTGTCGAGCATGTAGTCGGGCCGCAGGACAATTTCGAGACCGTGTGCATCGGTGCCGAAGACGATATGGAACAGCGTCGGCGGGATATCGTTGACGCGGTCGAGCGCGCCGACAATGGCGGCGGGGTCATTATTCTGACCGATATGTTCGGCGGTACGCCGTCCAATCTCGCCATTTCCGTCATGAAGGAAGGCAAGGTCGAAGTCATCGCAGGTGTCAACCTGCCGATGCTGATCAAGCTGTCGAGCGTGCGCATCGGGGGCGACATCAAGACAGCCCTGCGCGAGGCGCAGGATGCGGGGCGCAAATATATCAACGTTGCGAGCCAGGTGCTGACAGGAAAATAATTCATGCATTCCAGCGTGCCCGTCACCGGCGAATACGAACCCGAAACTGCAATTTCCCGATCCTTCGAGATCGTCAACAAGCGCGGCCTTCACGCTCGCGCGTCGGCCAAGTTCGTGCAGCTGGTCGATGGCTATAACGCGCATGTCCGCGTCAGCAAGGACGGCATGACGGTGGGGGGCACGTCGATCATGGGCCTGATGATGCTCGCTGCATCGCCGGGCTGCTGCATCGATGTGAGCGCTTCCGGCGAACAGGCCGATGCGGTGCTCGACGCGCTCCAGGCGCTCATCGCCGATAAGTTTGGCGAAGAATGCTGAAGCACGGAACCGCTGCCGTCGGTGATCTCGATGATCCGGTGGCCGTTTTCGATGCAGGCATCGGCAGTTACGCTCTGGTCGAATTGATCCGGCGCAGCCAGCCGCAGCGCGACATCATCTATTTCGCCGACCGCGCCAGTTTTCCTTATGGCGCCAAAAGCCGCGATGAGCTGCTTTCGATCATGCGTCATACGATCCGGTATCTGACCGGCCTTGGCGCGCAAATGATCGTGCTTGCTTCCAATGCACCCTCGGTCATGGTCCTCGACACGCTGAAAAGCGAGTTTCCAGTGCCGGTTTACGGCGTGGCGCCGCCGGTTCGGGCCGCGCTCGACAAAAGCCGCAGCGGCAAGGTCGCGGTCATGGGCGTGCGCTCGATGATCGAGAGCGAAGAGCTTGCGCGCTTTGTCCGGGCCGAGGCCGACAGACCGGATGACGTTGCCTTGATCAATGCGTCTGCAATGGTGGAACTGGTGGAAAACGGCGCTTTTCTTCGGCAACCGGACGAAACTGCACAGAAGATCGCTGCATTTTGCGACGAGATTGCCGCAAGCCACCCGCTCGTCGACACGCTGACCCTCTCCAGCACCCACCTGCCATGGCTGAGATCATTCTTCGAGCAGGCGCGTCCGGGCTGGCGGTTTCTTGATCCGGCAGACGATGTGATCGCCGCGCTCCCGCAAACCACAGGCGGCGCGGGCCGCACTGTTGCCCTTGTCACGGAAAGCGAAACCTATCCCGTTTCCGGCTTTCGCCACATGCTCGAAATATTGCAGGTCGATCTTCCCCTGACGGTCATTGATCCCCTGCATGGCAAACATGCCTGATATGCACGTATAAAGATTTCTTTATATTGCGTTGTGCTTCTGGCTGCAATCTGCTAGTCAAGTCGCCAGCCGGGGCGCTTTCCCGCATGGAAAGCCGCTCCATACTGGAACGCAATTCCGGCCGCAGACTGCTTTTTCGTCGCGCTGGGACTGCCTTTGACTGGAGCACGCGATGACCGCAAGCCAAGATTTTGTCGTCAAGGACCTTAGCCTGGCCGATTGGGGCCGCAAGGAACTCGATATCGCAGAAACCGAAATGCCCGGCCTGATGGCTGCCCGCGAGGAATTCGGCAAGTCGCAGCCGCTGAAGGGCGCGCGCATTTCCGGCTCGCTGCACATGACGATCCAGACTGCTGTTCTGATCGAAACGCTGCAGGCGCTCGGCGCACAGGTCCGCTGGGCCTCCTGCAACATCTTCTCGACGCAGGATCATGCTGCCGCCGCGATTGCCGCAACCGGCACGCCGGTTTTCGCCATCAAGGGCGAAACGCTTGAAGAATACTGGACCTATACCGACAAGATCTTCCAGTGGCCGGACGGCGAACCGTCCAACATGATCCTCGACGATGGCGGCGACGCCACCATGTATATCCTCATCGGCGCGCGCGCCGAAGCGGGCGAGGACGTTCTTTCGAACCCCGGCTCGGAAGAAGAAGAAGTGCTTTTCGCGCAGATCAAGAAGCGTATGGCTGAAACGCCGGGCTTCTTCACGCGTCAGCGCGACGCCATCAAGGGCGTGACGGAGGAAACCACCACCGGCGTCAACCGTCTTTACCAGTTGCAGAAGAAGGGCCTCCTGCCCTTCCCGGCCATCAACGTCAATGACAGCGTCACCAAGTCGAAGTTCGACAACAAGTATGGCTGCAAGGAATCGCTCGTTGACGGCATTCGTCGCGGCACCGACGTCATGATGGCAGGCAAGGTTGCCGTCGTGTGCGGTTATGGCGATGTGGGCAAGGGTTCCGCCCAGTCGCTCGCCGGTGCAGGTGCTCGCGTCAAGGTGACCGAAGTCGATCCGATCTGCGCGCTTCAGGCCGCGATGGACGGCTTCGAGGTCGTGACGCTGGACGACGCCGCTTCGACCGCCGACATTATCGTGACCACGACCGGCAACAAGGACGTGATCACCATTGACCATATGCGCAAGTTCAAGGACATGGCGATCGTCGGCAATATCGGCCACTTCGACAATGAAATTCAGGTGGCTGCACTTCGCAACCTGAAATGGACCAATGTGAAGCCGCAGGTCGACCTTGTCGAGTTCCCGGACGGCAAGCGCATCATCCTGCTTTCCGAAGGCCGCCTGCTCAATCTGGGCAACGCAACGGGCCATCCGAGCTTCGTCATGTCGGCCTCGTTCACCAATCAGGTTCTGGGCCAGATCGAGCTGTTTACCCGCACCGACGCCTACAAGAATGAGGTCTATGTGCTGCCGAAGCATCTCGACGAGAAGGTCGCGCGCCTGCATCTCGACAAGCTCGGCGCCAAGCTGACTGTGCTTTCTGAGGAACAGGCCGCCTATATCGGCGTCACTCCACAGGGGCCGTTCAAGTCGGAACACTACAGGTATTAACCATACATTAAGCATTGCACTACATGTTGAGGCCGGACGGTTGACAAGCTGTCCGGTCTTTCTTTTTGCGTGCAAGATGCTTCACGTGGATTCGCCGGAAGGGTATTGTGTAGGCGAATCAAGGTGTTTGAGCGGGTGTTTGCGTTGCGCGTTTTTTGCCGTTGTGGCGGGAAGCGAGAGGACGATTCATCCCCTGAATACCTGAAAACGCGTTGACTATCGTGCACTGTGGCGGCGTGCGTATGGTCAGGCTTTGATGTGTATTGAAGTGTTTTAATACGGCCAGTCTGCCCTCGGGCGGGTTTCATGGCCGGGTGGCGGAGAAAAGGACAACATGCCAGAGTTCGGCGCAACGGGGATTTTGCGGAATGTTTCCGCAATCGTTACTGGCAGGCAATGGCGTCCTGCCGCCCATGTTGCAAAGCCGCATGCCTGGCTCTCCCTGAAAAAAGCCGTGATGAAGGCTTCCGTTTCCCTTGCAACGCTTTTCGCTGCCGTGCCTGCTTTTGCGCAAGGCGCGGAATCGGCGCGCATCGCCCTCCCCTTTGGCGGCGGCAGCGTCGGCGCTTTCGAGGTCATCCAGTTTTCCATGTTCCTCGGCGTGATGGGCGCGGCGCTTCTTTCTGCCGGCTGGCTGATCCGCGAACGGTCGCGTGTTGCGGCGGAAAACAAGGAACTGCGCTCCAAATTCGCCGACCTCAATCTGGTCGCGCAGCGCAATGAGGCCCTGCTCAACCTCAAGGATCAGCGCATCGTGGTCTGGGATGGCCACAGCACGCGCGCCGAGGTTGTCGGGTTGCTGCCGGACGAAAGTGCGGCGCCGCAGGATCGTTCGGCATTTCTGGCCTTTGGCCGCTGGCTGCGCCCGCAATCGGTTGTGGCGCTTGAACGTGCCATTGCGATGCTGCGCGAACAGGCGCGGTCTTTCGATCTCACGGTTGAAACCGTCAACGGCACCCTGCTCGACGTGCGGGGGCGCACTTCCGGCGGCTTTGCGGTGGCGCGTTTCCTGAGCCTCCAGGGCGTACAGGCGGAACGCGCGGCACTACAGGCGCAGAACCGCGAATTTTCCGAGCGTATCGAGCTCTTCCGCCGTCTTCTCGACCGGATCGACCAGCCGGTATGGGCACGCGATGCCAGCGGTCGCGTCGAATGGGTCAATGCGGCCTATGCGCGAGCGGTCGATATGGCCGACGCAAGCCAGGTGATTTCCGAAGGGCGTGAGCTGTTCGGCGCGCAGGCGCGTCAGCGTCTGGAGCGTGACCGTTTTGCCGAACCTGTCCTGCAGGAACAATTGACGGCTATCGTGCATGGTGATCGCCGCCTTTTCAACGTGACCGATGTGAGCGCGGAAACGGGTTCTGTCGGCCTCGGCTTCGACCTGACCGAAGTGCAGGCCGTGCGCGAAGAACTGAACCGCACGCTGAAGAGCCATGCCGAAACGCTGGACCAGCTTTCCACTGCCGTGGCGATTTTCGATCCCGAAATGAAGCTGCAATTCTTCAATCAGGCTTTTGCCAAGCTCTGGTCGCTCGATACGGCCTGGCTGGAATCGCAGCCGAGCAACACGCTGATCCTCGACCGCCTGCGTTCGGAAGGCAAGCTGCCCGAACAGCCGGAATGGCGCAAGTGGAAGGATTCCGTCCTTTCCGCCTATCGTGCTGTCGAGCCGCAGGAACATATGTGGCATCTGCCGGATACCCGGACCATGCGCGTCGTCGCCAATCCGCATCCGCAAGGCGGCGTCACCTGGTTCTTCGAGAACATGACCGAAAAGTTCGAGCTCGAAGGCCGTTATAACACGCTCATCAAGGTGCAGGGCGAAACGCTCGACCATCTGGCGGAAGCCGTGGCGGTGTTCGGCTCCGATGGCCGTATCCGGCTTTCCAACCCATCCTTTGCCGATCTGTGGGCGCTGCCGATGCCGCTCATCGTCGAAGGTACGCATATCTCGTCGATTGCCAGGATATGCAGCGAGCGCGGCGGCAATGGCTTGTGGGATGATTTCGTCTCCACCGTCACCGGCTTCCTCGACAAGCGCGACGGTCGCATGGGGCAGGTGGAGCTGGACGATGGCACCATTCTTTCCTTTGCCGTGGTTCCGCTGCCCAAGGGCCAGACCATGCTGACTTTCATCGACGTCACCGACACGGTGCGCGTCGAGCGGGCGCTGAAGGAAAAGAACGAGGCGCTGGAACTGGCCGACCAGATCAAGAACGATTTCGTCCAGCACGTCTCCTATGAACTGCGTTCGCCGCTGACCAACATCATCGGCTTTACCGAGCTGTTGCAGACCCCGGCTTTCGGGTCGCTCAACGAACGCCAGATCGAATATCTCGACCATATCAGCACGTCGTCATCGGTTCTGCTGACCATCGTCAACGACATTCTGGATCTTGCCACCGTCGATGCGGGCATTATGGAGCTGGAGGTTGGCGACGTTTCCGTCGTGGAGGCGATTTCGGCTGCCGCCTCGCGCGTCAGCGAGCGGATGCGCGACCACGATATCGGTCTCGATGTCGACATTGCCGCCGATGTGGATGTGTTCAAGGCCGACGCCAACCGCGTCCGTCAGGTGCTTTTCAACCTCCTGTCCAACGCTACAAATTATGCGCCGGAAGGCTCCAGCATCCGGCTGCAAGTGGCGCGTGAAGGATCGGAAATCGTCTTCGCGGTCCACGATGACGGTCCGGGCATGCCGGGTGAGGTCCTCGATACGGTTTTCAAGCGCTTCCAGTCCTATCCGAATGGCGGCCGCCGCCGCGGCGCCGGGCTTGGACTTGCCATCGTCAAGAGCTTTGTCGAACTGCATGGCGGATCGGTCGATATCGATACGGGTTCCGGTCGCGGAACAACGGTAATTTGCCGCTTTCCATCGGAAACACGCAGCTTCCGCATCGCCGCCGAATAAGATAAAGGGTGCCCATGAGCGCCTCACAATCCAGCATCACCTATTTCTTGCCCGACGAAATCGCAACGCAGCGATTTGGTGAAGATTTCGCCCTCGCGCTTCAAAAGGGCGATCTTGTCACGCTTTCCGGCGATCTGGGGGCGGGAAAATCCTCGCTTGCCCGCGCCATCATCCGGGCAATCGCCGATGATGAAGGGCTGGACGTTCCAAGCCCGACTTTCACGCTGGTGCAAAGTTACGAGGCCTTGCGGATTCCGGTCGCCCATACCGATCTCTACCGTATTTCGCACGGCGAAGAACTGGATGAGCTGGGACTGCCGGAATTTATGGAGGATGGGGTGGTTCTGGCCGAATGGCCGGAGCAGGGCGAAGGTTTTTTGCCGGAACCGTCTTTTGCCGTCACGCTGAGCCATGAAGGGGCAGGGCGGCGCATTGCCGTGTCGGGGCCTGCAGCTGCCATCAGCCGTCTGGAACGTTCGCGGGCCATTCGCGCCTTTCTGGACAGCCACGGCCGTTCCGATGCAACGCGGCGCTATTTGCAGGGCGATGCGTCCCCACGCAAGTACGAGACGATCTACACATCTGCCCATGGTGTCGAAATTCTGATGAATGCGCCGCAGATGCCCTATGATCCGCCGCTGCGCGACGGCAAATCCTATCGGCAGATTGCGCATCTGGCGGAAAACATTTTTGCCTTTGCTGCCGTTGACGGGCTTCTTGCAAGGCAGGGCTTTCGTGTGCCGCAAATGCGTGCCGCCGATCTTGATGCCGGTTTTCTCATTCTTGAAAATCTCGGCACGGAGGGCGTGCGTGCGACCTCCGGCGAACCTGTCGCGGAACGTTATGAAGCCGCCGGGCGCTTTCTAGCACATCTGCACGGTATCACCTGGCCGGATCACGCGCCGGTGCCTGGGCATCCTGACCACATCATCGCCGGTTTTGACCGCGATGCGATGATGATCGAGGTCAGCCTGATCGGCCAGTGGTATGCGCCACGCATGATGGGCAGGCAGCTCACAGACGCAGAAAAGCAAGCTTTCGAAGCGGGATGGGATCGCGTGATCGCCGATATTGCCGATGTCGAGAAGAGCCTGCTCCTGCGCGACTATCATTCGCCGAACCTGTTCTGGTTCCCGGAGGCGCAAGGCAGGGACAGAATCGGTGTCATCGATTTTCAGGATGCGATGATCGGGCCCGCAGCCTATGACGTGGCCTCGCTGGCGCTCGATGCGCGGGTGACGATTTCGCCGGAGCTGGAGCAGGCCGTGGTCGCAGCCTATTGCGACGAGCGCCGGGCGCTCGGGCATGAGTTCGATGAGAGCTTGTTCCGCAAGGCCTATGCGGCCATGGGTGCACAGCGCAATGCCAAGCTGCTGGGGCTTTTCGTGCGGCTTGACGAGCGCGATGGTAAGCCGGCTTATCTGGAGCATCTGCCGCGCATTCACGACTATCTCGGACGCGTGCTTAAAGATCCGGTCATGGCGCCTGTGGCTGCATGGTTTGAGCAATTGGGGTTGATGCAGCAGGAAGAGGCCGCGCAATGAAAATGCCTGAACTGGTAATGGTTCTTGCTGCCGGTCTTGGCAAGCGCATGCGCCCCATCACCGAAACCATTCCAAAGCCGCTGGTCAAGGTGGCGGGCAAGCCCCTGATCGACTGGGGTCTCGATGCGGCGGCACGCGCCGGTATCCGCACCGCAGTCGTCAATGTGCATTATCTGGCCGACCAGCTTGAAGAGCATCTTCGGGACCGTAACGATCTGGAGATTGTGATCTCGGATGAACGCGACATGCTGCTCGATTCCGCTGGCGGCATTGTGAAGGCGCTGCCCGTGCTCGGAACCGAGCCGTTTTTCATATTGAATGCCGATACATTCTGGGTCGGCGATGAGATGGCCCCCAACCTTACGGCGCTGGCTGAGGTCTGGGATGCGGAGCGGATGGATATTCTCCTGATGACGGCGCGTCTCGATCAGGAAACCGGCTATGAAGGCAAGGGCGATTTCGTTGCCGACGAGAAGGGACATCTGCGTCGTGCGCGTGATGTCTCCGGCGAGCCGGTGATCTATGCCGGTGCGGGAATCATCAATCCTCGCATCTTCGATGGCGCGGAGCCTGTCGTGTCCTCGCTCAACCGTTATTTCGACGAGGCGATTGCGGCGGGTCGCCTTTATGGTATGCCAATGACCGGGCACTGGCTGACCGTCGGCACGCCGGACGCTATCGGCAAGGCGGAGGCCGCACTTACCGCATTTGCATAAGGAGGTGGAGCGCATGAGCGCACGCAGACCCAGAGATGGGAAACAGCGCCTGTTTTCAATTCCTCCCGGCACATCGTTTTTGCCAGCCTTTGCCAATGCCCTTCTGGAAGGGCGGCTGGTCGAAGGTTTTCCCGGCAATCCTTCCGATCCGCTGGCACTGGCCAATGCAACCATCTACGTGCCGACGCGCCGTGCGGCGCGTGCGCTAAGATCGATTTTAGTAGATAAGAATCTAGCTAGAAGCGCTATATTGCCGACGATAAAGCCGCTCGGCGATGTGGATGAGGATGCGGCTTTCTTCAATGCCGGTTCGTCGAGTATGTTCGACATCAATCCGCCTATCGGCACGGCGGAGCGGCTTCTGCTTCTGGCGCGATTGATCCGTCCGTGGCGGGAATCGCTGCCCTCCCATGTGCGTGCCTTGTTTGGCGTTGACGATGTTTCCGTTCCGGCAACCACTGCCGATGCGATCTGGCTTGCCCGCGATCTGGCGGGGTTGATGGATCAGGTCGAAACCGACGGAGCTGCATGGAGCGAGCTTGCGAGCATTGCCCCGGAAGACCTCGCCGACTGGTGGCAGGTCACGCTCGGCTTTCTCAATATCGTCACCAATCTGTGGCCGGATATTCTGGCGGAGCGCAAGCTCTCAAACCCCGCCGCGCATCGCAACGATCTCATATGGAGTGAGGTAAAGCGGCTGCGCACCCATCCGCCCGCCGGTCCGGTTATCGTGGCGGGTTCCACGGGTTCCATACCGGCGACTGCGGAACTGATTTCCGCCATTGCCGACTTGCCGAACGGCGCGGTGGTGCTGCCGGGGCTGGACCGCGATCTCGACGATGCCGCCTGGCAGTTGCTGGCATCGGCAACCGACAATCCGTCCACCTTCGGTCATCCGCAATTCGGTTTGCGCAAGCTTCTCGATGCAATGCAGACCCTGCGCGAGGATGTGGAACATCTGGACGATATGCCAGCTTCCAAACGCCTGCGCGAGCGGGTAGTGAGCGAGGCGCTTCGCCCGGCCGAAACGACCGATGCGTGGGGCAAGCTCGATATAGAGGCTGATAGCCTGCACGCCGCCGCGCAGACGATCGACCTGATTGAAGCCGCCAACGAACGCGAAGAGGCGCTCGCCGTCGCGCTTGCCTTGCGTGATGCGATCAATGAGGAAGGCAAGACGGCGGCGCTCGTCACCGCCGACCGCAATCTGGCCCGGCGCGTGGTGGGTGAGCTTGCCCGTTTCGGCATCGATGCCGACGATTCGGGCGGTCGGCATCTGCGCGATGTCGAAACCACCACATTGCTGCGGCTGCTGGTGGAAACGGTCTTCGATCCGGGCGATCCGGTTGCCTTGCTGGCGCTGGTCAAGCATCCGCTGTTGCGGCTGGAGGCCCCCCGCATCGAACGCCGCCTTGCCGCCGAAACGCTCGAACTCATCGCCTTTCGCGGCGGCACGGGCCGCGCTTCCGTGCTTGATCTTCCGGCATTTTTCGACCGGCGGCTGGAGGAGAGCGCCAGCCAGCCGTGGCAACCGGCATGGCACGACACGGTTCCGCCGGATATGATCGCGGCTGCGCGAAATCTATGCGAAAGCCTGTCGAATGCCGTGGCGCCGCTCGCACCTTTCGTCCTCGCTGGCCGCAGGACCGAGATCGGCGAAATCGCGCGCGCCACGGTCGAGGCGCTGGAAAATCTGGCGCGCAACGAAAAGGCCAGTGTGGCGCCTTTTTATTCCGGCGAACGCGGAGAACAGCTCGCCGCCTTTTTGCGCGGTCTGGTCTCGAGTGAAGCCGGGCTTGATTTTGAAGCTTCCGAATGGCCAGCCGTGCTGGATGCCTTGATGGCGGGTGAGACGGTGAAGCCGCATCCGGGCGGTCATCCGCGCCTCTTCATCTGGGGTGCGCTGGAAGCGCGCCTGCAAACCATGGATACGGTGGTGATCGGCGGTCTCAATGAGGGAAGCTGGCCTGCCCGCACCCGCAACGATCCGTTCATGTCGCGCCCGATGAAGTCGATGATCGCGCTCGATCCGCCCGAACGGCGCACCGGCCTTGCCGCCCACGACTTCCAGATGGCGCTGGGCATGGATCATGTCGTGCTGACGCGCTCGCAGCGTTCCGACAATGCGCCGACGGTTGCCTCGCGCTGGCTGCAGCGGCTCGAAACGGTGCTGGGCGCTGATGTGACCGCCCAAATGCGCAGGCGCGGGGCGCGTTTCATCCAGTGGTCACGGGAAATCGATCAGGCACCTGACGTGCCTTTCGTCAAGCGCCCGGAGCCAGCCCCGCCTGTTGCCGCCCGTCCGAAGCATTTTTCGGTGACGGAAATCGAAACGCTGCGCCGCGATCCCTATGCGATCTTTGCGAAGAAGATACTGAAACTGCGGCCACTTGAGCCGTTGATCCGTGATCCGGCGGCGGCAGAACGTGGCACATTGTTCCACGATATTCTGGGTCATTTCACGCAAGAGGCAATCGATCCGCTGGCGCCCGATGCCGCCGAACGCCTGATGGAGCTTGGCCGCATTCTTTTTGCCGACATGGACCTGCCAACCGAAATCGAGGCCGTGTGGTGGCCGCGCTTCACGGCGCTCATTCCGGAGTTTCTGGCCTGGGAGCGCGAGCGCGCCTATAATGTCCAGACCCGCTTTGCCGAGATTTCCTCCGACAAGCGTGAGGTTGAAGGACTTGGCGTCACGCTTTCCGGCCGCGCTGACCGTATCGACCTGATGCGCGACGGGACAGCCGAAATCATCGATTACAAGACCGGCTCGACGCCATCGCCAAAACAGGCGCATGTGCTGCTGTCGCCGCAGCTGGCGCTGGAAGCCGCACTTCTGGTGCGCGGTGCGTTTCGTGAACTGGGGTCGGTCCGCGCTTCGGACCTCACCTATGTCCGTCTCAAGGCGGGCGGCGAGGTAAAGCCGGAATCCATCCTCAAGATCGGACGACCGCCATCGGAAAAAACCGCCCCGGCGCTTGGCGAGGAATCCTGGCAGCGGCTGGCGCAACTGCTGGCCGAATATCAGAAGCCGGAAAAAGGCTATCTTTCTCGTGCATTGCCGTTCCGCGAGACGGACCTGACAGGCGATTACGATCATCTGGCGCGGGTGCTGGAATGGTCTGCCGGTGGCGACGCGGGCGGGGAGGGCGAGGCATGAAGAAAAAGCTCCATATTCCCCCGGAAACATTGTTTGCGCAGGGCAGGGCCGCCGATCCGTCAGCGTCCGTCTGGGTTTCCGCCAATGCGGGTTCCGGCAAGACTCATGTTCTGACTGAACGGGTTATCCGCCTTCTGCTCGAAGGCACCGATCCATCCAAGATTCTCTGCCTCACCTACACCAAGGCGGCGGCGGCGGTGATGCAGAACCGCGTGTTCATGCGGCTTTCCGAATGGGCGGTCCTGCCCGATATCGAACTGGCCGAACGTCTGAAATCGCTGGAAGGGCGCAGGCCGGGCGATGCCCGTCTTGCCGCAGCGCGACGGCTATTCGCGCGCGCGCTGGAAACGCCGGGCGGGCTCAAAATCCAGACCATCCATGCTTTCTGCGAAGCGATCCTGCACCAGTTTCCGCTTGAGGCGAACATTGCCGGTCATTTCGAGATGATGGACGACTTGATGCAGGCCGCTCTTGTCGGTGAAGCGCGGCGCCAGTTGCTGGAGACCGCGCATGGCGGCGGTGACATGGAGCTCGCCGCTGCCTTTGCCGATGTCCTGCAGGCAGCCGGCGAGATGGGCCTGCAATCGCTGCTCGATGAAGCGGTAAGCAGGCGCAATGGCTTGCAGACCTATATCGCCGAACTGGGCGTAGCGGCGCATCGCAACGAAGCCCTGCATCGTGCTTTCCGCTTCGACCCGCAAACCAGCGAAGACGATCTTGTTGCCGATCTCTGGCCGATACCGGAATTTTCCGATGATGCGCTTGATCTCATCATGTCGATCCAGAAAGGGGCGTCGCGCGCGCAGGATTTTGCGCTGCAACTCCGGCGTTTCGACAAGGTGACGAACCAGCGCGACCGCGAATCCGTGTTGCGCGCCGCCTTCCTGAAAAGTACCGGCGAGCCCAAATCCGGTTCCTATGTCTGCTCGGCAGCGGTGAAAAAGCTTCTGCCGGATTTTGAGGAGGATTTCGACGCGGCGGCGGCGCGTGTCGAACAGGGGCTCGACCGGCTGAAGGAGTTGCGTCTGGTGCGGCTCAATCTGGCTGCGCTCACGCTGATCGACAATCTCCTGCAACGCTATCACGACCTGAAGCGCCAGCGCGGCCTGCTCGATTTCGAAGACCTCATCACCCGAACCGTGGCGCTGCTTGCCCGCAACGGGGCAGGGCAGTGGGTGCAGTACAAGCTCGATCGCGGCATCGACCATATTCTGGTCGACGAGGCGCAGGATACCAGCCCCGACCAGTGGCAGGTGATCCGCATGCTGTCGGAAGAGTTTTTCTCCGGCCTCGGCCAGCGCAATATCAGCCGCACGCTCTTTGCCGTCGGTGACGAAAAACAATCGATCTATTCGTTCCAGGGTGCGGTGCCGGAGGATTTTGCGGCGCAGGGACGTTCCGTCAGTCTGCGGGCGGAAGATGCAGAGCTGAAATTCGAGCGCGTCAGCCTCAATTTCTCGTTCCGCTCCGCACCCGATGTTTTGCAGGCGGTGGACGAGGTTTTTGCCAGACCCGAGGCCCATCGCGGCCTTGCGGGCGCAACGGTGCATGAGGCCATTCGTTCCGACGCGCCGGGCGAGGTGGAAATCTGGGATATGCTGACGCCGGAAGAGGTAGAAGAGCCGGACGACTGGCGTGAGCCGGTCGATCATCTGGCCGCCCCCGCCGTCCGGCTGGCGGATCAGATCGCGGCTACCATTCGCCACTGGCTGGATAGCGGCGAAGCTATTCCGGGCCAGAACCGGCGGATCATGCCGCGTGACATCATGGTTCTGGTGCGAAAGCGCGACCAGTTCATGCCTGCCCTGTCGCGGGCGCTGAAAAACCTGTCCGTTCCGGTGGCAGGCGCCGACCGCCTGCGGCTCACCAGCCATATCGCCATTCAGGACCTGATGGCGCTCGGGCGCTTCGTGTTGCAGCCTTCGGATGATCTTTCGCTGGCATCGGTCCTGAAAAGTCCGCTGTTCGGCTGGGATGACGACCAGCTTTTCGATCTTGCCCATCCGCGAGGTTCAAGCCTCACATTGTTCGAGCGGCTTTATCAGGTCTCGCGTGGCGATGCCGCGCTGGCCGAGGTGCACAAGACCTTGAGCCGCTGGCGCAATATGGCCGACACCATGCCGGTGTTCGAATTCTATGCACGCATATTGAGTGCGGATGGTGCGCGGCGAAAACTCCTGGCACGGTTGGGACCGGAGGCTGGCGACATTATCGATGAATTCCAGAATTATGCGCTTTCCGCTGAGCGTGCCGGTCTGCCGGGCTTGCAGGCCTTCCTAGAAACGCTGGAAGCGGCATCGCCGGAAATCAAGCGCGAACTCGATCAGGGGCGCAATGAAGTGCGCATCATGACCGTCCATGCCGCCAAGGGGCTGGAAGGGGCGGTGGTGTTTCTGGTCGATCCGGGAAGCGCTGTCTGGACCGGCAGTCGCGCGCCAAAGCTCATTCCGTTTGATTTTTCGAACGGTAATCCGCCGGTGAAAGGCTATCTCTGGCAACCCAATGCCGGATACCAGACCGGCTTCACAGCGGCTCAGATCGACAAGCTGAAGACGCGGGCCGAGGAAGAATATCGCCGCCTGCTTTATGTCGGCATGACGCGGGCCGAAGATCGGCTCATCATCTGCGGCTATCGCGGCACGCGTGAAAGCGGAGAAACATGGCATCGCCTTGTCGAAGATGCGCTGGCCACCAAGGCCGAGACATTCGTGCATCCCGTGCTGAAAGTTGCCGCAAGGCGTTATCGCAATACGCCGCGCGGAATGGTCCAGATTGCCGATCAGGATAGAGCCGAAGAGCATAAACTGCCTTCGCTGCCGCTCGACTATCTGCGCCCGATAAAGCCGGAAACCGGATTGCCGCGCCCGCTGGCGCCGTCCGGCGCGTCTGCGCTGATCGAAGCGGATGAGGAACCGCCGCTCGACACGTTTTCGCCGGTTCTGGGGCCGGGCAACGGGACGCCCGCCTTTGCGCTGCGGCGCGGCACGGCAATCCACATGCTGCTGCAATATCTGCCCGATGTGCCGCAGGCTGACCGTGCAACGCTTGCGCATGACTATCTTGACCGGATCGCCGCCGATTGGCCGGAAACCGAGCGCCAGATGGCATGGCAAAGTGTGCGGACCATTCTGGATGATCCGACATATGCGCCTGTCTTTGCCGAAGGCTCACGCGGGGAGGTGGCCATCATGGGCACGATCGAGCTTGGCGGGCGCGATCACGCGGTGTCAGGCCAGATCGACCGTATCAGCGTTGGCGAGGACCGTGTGCTGATCGTGGACTACAAGACCAATCGACCACCGCCGAAAACCATCGAAGCGGTTCCTTTCGCCTATCGGGCGCAGCTTGCGCTCTACCGGGAATTGTTGGCGCCGCTCTATCCGGGGCGGATTGTCGAAACGGCGCTTCTGTTCACCGAAGGCCCGTTTTTGATGCCCTTGCCGGATGCGATTCTGGACGAGGCGTTGCAGTCCCTGAAAGACTCTCAAGTAAAGGTGACGAACCAGAACTTGACGGATGGCAGCAGACACGCCACATGATATAGCGAATAAAGAGCGGAATGTGTTGTGAGTCTGAAAAGATGTCTGCCGTTCTTGGAGAGAAAAGAGGATAGCCCTATGGCAACCGTTAAGGTCGATAACAGCAATTTTCAGTCGGACGTTCTTCAGTCGAGCGAGCCTGTCGTGGTGGATTTCTGGGCTGAATGGTGCGGTCCCTGCAAGATGATCGCTCCGGCTCTGGACGAAATCGCGACCGAAATGGCCGGTCAGGTCAAGATCGCCAAGGTCAATATCGATGAGAATCCGGAACTGGCCGCGCAGTTCGGCGTGCGCTCGATCCCGACGCTTCTGATGTTCAAGGACGGCGAACTCGCCGCCAATATGGTCGGCGCTGCTCCCAAGAGCCGCCTTGCCGACTGGATCAAGGCTTCTGCTGCTTAATCAGCGCATCCAAGAAATGAAAAAACCCGGCCTTCGAGCCGGGTTTTTTGTTGGTGCGAGAAAGAGTTCGGACTTACTTCGACTTTTTCCGAGCGCGGGCTCGGTCGTCGTCGCTTGGATTGCATTCCTGATGCGTTCCCGGAATGTAGAATTTTCCGTCAGCGGCGGGGTTGGTGCCGCCGTCACATCCCGGCATTCCATTCCCTGCGCTTCCTCCATCGCCGCCATTGCCGCCCGCTTGAGCGAAAGCGTGTGTCGTCGCCCCGCCAACGGCAACGAATAGAATTAAAAACACAAACGTCCTCATCTCGATTCCTCCCGTGGAGTGAGGCAGATTGCTCGTTATTCTATTACCGGAGGGCTCTGGCCGCATCTCCTACTTGTTGCCGGCAAACCAGCCAGTCAAACAGGCGGGGTTCCGTTGTCTCGCAGGACTTCGCCCGCGAGATAAAGCGATCCGCCAATCAGGATGCGCGGCGGCGCTTCATCCGGAGGCCATGTGTCGCGCAAAAGTTTCAACGCATTGGCAACCGAATGCACAGGCTCTGCCGAAAGATTGGCCTTCTGCGCGGAAACCGCCAGCTCGTCATTGGGAATGCCCGCATCGCTGGACGGGATGGGCACGGTGAAAACATGCCGCGCCATGCCGGAAAAGGCTTCGAAATAGCCGACAGGGTCCTTGGTGTTGATCATGCCGGTGATGAGGAATAGCGGGCGTGCATTGCGCTCTTCAAGGTCGCCGAAGGCTTCCGCGATCACGGCGCCCGCACCCGGATTATGACCGCCATCAAGCCAGATTTCGGATGCTGCCGGGGCCATATCCACGAGCGCGCCATGGGTAAGCCGCTGCATGCGGGCAGGCCAGTCCACCACCATCAGCGCCTTTTCGACTGCCTTGTCGGTCAGGCTGAAACCGGCCATCTGCACGGCCTCGATTGCGGCTGCGGCATTGGAAATCTGATGGCGTCCGGGCAGGCGCGGCAAAGGCAGGTCGATCAGACCATCCTCGTTCTGGAACACCATGCGGCCATGTTCCTCGAAGGCGAGAAAATCCTGTCCGTAGACCGAAACCGGACAGTCAAGCCGGTCTGCTGTCGAGACAAGCACTTCCCGCGCCGCATCGAAGGGCTGGAAGCCGACGACGACCGGGCATTTCTTCTTGATGATGCCAGCCTTTTCGGCGGCAATAAGCTCCACACGGTCACCGAGATAGGCCTGATGGTCGATGGAAACCGGCATGATGAGCGAGACGGCGGGATCGGTAATGACATTGGTGGCGTCGAAACGCCCGCCAAGGCCCACTTCCATGACGACGACATCCGCCGGATGCTCGGAAAAGAGCACGAAGGCCACAGCGGTCAGGATTTCGAAAACGGTGATGTGCTGCCCGCCATTGGCCGCTGCAACACGTTCTATGGCGTCGGCCAGAACATCATCGCTGACCAGCTTTCCGCCGCCGGGCGCCGCCAGACGATAGCGCTCGTGCCAATGGACAAGATGCGGCGAGGTGTGGACGTGAACGTCGAAGCCACCTGCCTCCAGAAGCGCACGGCAGAAAGCGGTCGCCGATCCCTTGCCGTTGGTTCCGGCAATGTGGATGACCGGCGGCAGCTTCAGATGCGGATTGCCAAGCTTTTCCAGAAGACCGCGGATGCGGTCCAGGGAAAGATCAAAACCCTTTGGATGCAACTGCATAAGCCGCTCGATTGCGGCGGCGGCTTTTTCCGTCACGATCAGGCTGCCTTGCTGTTTGCTTCCGTCTTCTTGGCGTCCGGAGTATCGCTGTTGGCAGGCTGCTTGGTCATGATCTTGAGGAGGCGCGCAATCGTGCTCTTCAGTTCAAGGCGAGAGACGACCATGTCGACCATGCCGTGTTCCATGAGATAATCGGCGCTCTGGAAGCCCTCGGGGAGCTTTTCACGGATCGTCTGTTCGATGACGCGCGGTCCGGCAAAGCCGATCAGTGCGCCGGGTTCGGCGATGTGGATATCGCCCAGCATGGCATAGGAAGCCGTCACGCCGCCGGTGGTCGGGTTGGTCAGGACGACGATATAGGGCAGGCCTGCCTCTTTCAGCATTTCCACGGCAACCGTGGTGCGCGGAAGCTGCATGAGCGACAGGATGCCTTCCTGCATGCGTGCGCCACCGGAGGCGGCGAACAGAACCATGGGACGCTTCAGCTCGATGGCCTTTTCAAAGCCCTGGATGATCGCTTCACCGGCGCCCATGCCAAGCGAGCCGCCCATGAAGCCGAAATCCTGAACGGTGGCGACAATCGGCAGGCCTTCGATGGTGCCGATGCCGTTGACGATGGCGTCATCCATGCCGGTGCGGGTGCGGTAATCCTTGAGACGATCGATATATTTCTTCTCGTCGCGGAATTTCAGCGGATCGACCGGCACTTTCGGTGCTTCAAGCGTGGTGTATTCGCCATTGTCGAAGAAGAAGCGCAGGCGATCCTTTGCCTTGATGCGCATGTGATGGCCCGAGGAGGGGATCACAAACTGGTTGCTCTCAAGGTCCTTGTGAAACACCATTTCACCGGTCGACGGATCCTTGATCCAGAGGTTTTCCGGCATTTCACGACGCCCGAGCATCGAATTGATCTTCGGACGGACGTAGTTGGTGATCCAGTTCATGACGTTTGGTTCCGTTTCTTGTTCTTCGGCAAAGAGCTTCAGCCGCCTAGCACTTTTAAGATGTGCTCTAAATGGACGATTTATTGGGCGGCTTCAAGGCGTGTGGCACGCACACTCTCTGCAAGAGCGTGGACAAGTCTTGTTGCTGCGGCGACAGGATCGCCCTTCGCCTTGCCGTTTTCGTCCAGTTCACCGGCAATCGCGTTGACAATCGCCGTGCCGACGACGACGCCATCCGCATGGGCGGCGATGGCTGCGGCGTGCTCCGGCGTCTTGACGCCGAAGCCGACGCAGATCGGCAGATCGGTGCTCTTCTTGATGTGGCGCACGGCTTCGCCAACCTTTGCCGTATCGGCAATAGCCGAACCGGTAATGCCGTTCATCGAGACGTAATAGACGAAGCCCGATGAATTATGCAGCACCTTCGGCAGGCGCTTGTCGTCGGTGGTCGGCGTGGTGAGGCGAATGAAATTGATGCCCGCCTTCATGGCCGGAATGCAAAGCTCGGCATCCATTTCGGAAGGAAGATCGACAACGATCAGCCCATCCACGCCGGAAGCCTTGGCATCAGCCAGAAAGCGCTCCACGCCATAGATATAGATCGGGTTGTAATAGCCCATCATCACGATCGGAGTCGTGTCGTCTTCCTTGCGGAATTCTGCCGCCATGTGCAGCGTCTTCGCCAGGGTCTGGCCGGCGTTGAGGGCGCGAAGGCCTGCCGCCTGAATAGCCGGACCGTCCGCCATCGGATCGGAAAATGGCATGCCAAGCTCGATCACGTCCGCACCGGCCTTTGGCAGGGCTTTCATCACCTTGAGCGAGGTTTCGAGATCCGGATCGCCACCCATGAAATAGGTAACGAGCGCCGGACGGCCCTCGGCCTTCAGTTCAGCGAATTTGGTGTCGATGCGAGTAGTCATACCGTGCCCCGTGGCAAAGTGCGCGCCAGATAGTCGGCAACGGGCTTGCCCGCCATCGCCGTTTCCATCCATGCGCGCCGTTCAAAGTCTATGATTCCCAGTTCCCACACGCAGGCCATCAAGAGCGGCTGTGCGGGCATGAATTCCACCTCGTCGCCGAGTTCCGACTGCCAGAGGATTTCCGTAGCAATGCCGCCCTCAAGCCACCAGTGCAGGAGCAGCCACAGGCCATCTTCACCCTGATGCAGAATCGCGAAACCCACGCCCAGATGCGGCAGGGCGGCGAGCTTTTCGGCGGCGGTCTCGATCTGTCTGCGGGCGAGGCCGACAGCGGCCTCCGCGACAGGATTGGCCGGATCGGCTTCGATGATGTTGAGCTTGATCGTCGCCGGACCGCACGTCGTCAGGCCGTCGAACCATGCGGCGCGCGGCTTGTAGACGGAGATTTCGGCGACGTCGTTGCCCATGTCAAATGTCCATGCCGAGAAGTTTGCCGACCGTGTGGACATCCTTGTCGCCACGACCGGACAGATTGACGATCATGACCTGATCCTTGCCCATGGTCGGGGCCATTTTCACGGCCTGCGCGATGGCATGGGCGGATTCGAGGGCGGGGATGATGCCTTCGGTGCGGGTGCAAAGCTGGAATGCATCCAGCGCCTCATCGTCGAGGATCGGCACATAGTCGACGCGCCCGCTGTCTTTCAGCCATGAATGTTCCGGCCCGACGCCGGGATAGTCGAGACCAGCAGAAACAGAGTGGCCTTCGAGAATCTGGCCGTCATCGTTCTGGAGGAGATAGGTGCGGTTGCCATGCAGCACGCCGGGACGGCCAGCGCTCATCGAGGCGCAATGTTCGTCACCGTCAAGACCGCGCCCGCCAGCTTCGACGCCGACGATTTTCACGGAGGCATCGTCGAGGAACGGATGGAACAGGCCGATGGCGTTGGAGCCGCCGCCAACCGCTGCCACGATCACGTCGGGCAGGCGTCCTTCCTGTTCCAGAATCTGCTGGCGTGCCTCGTTTCCGATCACCGACTGGAAATCGCGCACCAGTTCCGGATAGGGATGCGGCCCGGCAGCAGTACCGATCAGGTAATAGGTGTCTTCGACATTCGTTACCCAGTCACGCAGGGCTTCATTCATCGCATCTTTCAGCGTGCCGTTACCAGCAGTGACGGGCTTCACTTCGGCGCCGAGCAGCTTCATGCGGAACACGTTCGGCTTCTGGCGCTCGACGTCGGTTGCGCCCATATAGACCACGCAGGGCAGGCCGAAACGCGCGGCAACGGTGGCAGATGCCACGCCATGCTGGCCAGCGCCGGTTTCGGCGATGATGCGGGTCTTGCCCATGCGCTTGGCCAGCAGAATCTGGCCAAGGCAGTTATTGATCTTGTGACTGCCGGTGTGATTGAGGTCTTCGCGCTTGAAGTAAATCTTCGCGCCGCCCAGATGCTTGGTCAGGCCTTCGGCATAATAGAGCTTGGAAGGACGACCGGCATAGTAGGTGGAAAGCGCGTTCAGCTCCGCCTTGAACTCAGGATCGTTCTTCGCCGTTTCATAGGCTTCCTGCAATTCGAGGATCAGCGGCATCAGCGTTTCGGCAACAAAGCGTCCGCCGAAAATACCGAACATGCCCTCTTCATCGGGGCCTGTTTTGTAGGAATTGGGTTCAACCGGCTTGTTCAACGCTTCGCTCCGTCATTTCAGGCTGTCTGCGGGCGTCAGTGACAGCCCGGAAAAAATTCTCGATGAGACGCACATCCTTTTCGCCGGGCGCACGCTCGACGCCGGACGATATATCGATACCGGGCGTCTGGGTCTTGTGCAGCGCCTCCGCGATATTGTCCGCATTCAATCCACCGGAAAGCATGTAATCGATATCCGCGTCAAGCGCAGCCAGAAGTTCCCAGTCGAATGACACGCCATTGCCGCCCGGAAGCTCCGATCCCTTCGGCGGCTTGGCATCGAACAGGAAACGGTCGGCTATGCCTTTATAGGCCGCAATCGGCGCTAGATCGCTGGCCTCGCGCACCGAAAAAGCCTTCATGACCGGCAGGCCATAACGCGCCTTGATGGAGGCCACGCGTTCCGGCGTCTCGTGGCCATGCAGCTGCAAAATGTCGGGCTTCACCGTTTTCACGATGTCGTCCAGCGTTTCATCGTCGGCATCGACTGTAACGGCAACCGCAAGCGCGCGTCCCTTGACCGCATCGCGCAGGCTTGCCGCTGTCTGCGGCGTTATATGGCGCGGGCTTTTGGGAAAGAAGATGAAACCGATATGCGTCGCCCCGCCGTCGAGGGCGGCGGCAACGGCCTCCGGCGTCTTCAACCCGCATATTTTGATATCAAGGACCATAGGTTTCCCGTCGCACAAATCAGGGCACTACTCAAGTTGCTATCGGACCGGATGCCCGTCAAAACCCTGTGCAATCAGAAAATCATACGCCTCCATGGCCTCAAGGGGAACTGCCTGCGCGATCTGGTAGCCCTTGGCGGGATATTCCAGAATGCGTTGCAGGTCGCCAGTCATCTCATGGATAAGCATTTCGACCGGATGATCCGCCGTCGGCTGGTCTTCAAAGGCGGTGAGGGGAGCGGTGATGCTTGCGCGCGCTTCCGGCCATTGGCGCGCCACGGTCGCCAGAACGCGGCGCTGGGTCTGCGGCTTTGTCACAAGGATGGCGCTGATGGCGCCGGGCGCAAGCCTTTCGCGGCTAAACCTTATGTTTTCGCCGATATTGGTGGCATTGGGCTCGATCGCGATCGATTCTTTGGGCACGCCGCGCTTGATGGCGATTTCGGCAAAGGCTTCCGCTTCGCTTGTCTTATAGAGCTTTTCCGTCCAGTGGCCGCTTTTGCCGGTGAATACCAGCCAGGTCGCCATGCCTTCGAGAAAAAGATCGGCTGCTCTTTCGGCCACGCGCGGATCGTAGCTGCCAAGCCCGATAATGACATCGGCGGTTTCCAGCGGATCATAGATGCAGTGATAATCCCACAGCACCTTGGCGGCGGTCAGTATGGATGGGTTCATGTAAAGTCGATAGCCTGTAATGCGCTGCCATTGCGCTTCAGCCAAGCCTTGCAGCGCTCCGTGTCGGGGCAAAGCTCATGGCAGAGTTTCCAGAATTTGGGCCCATGGTTCATCTCGATGAGATGGGCCACTTCATGGGCGACAAGATAATTGATCACCGGGGCAGGCGCCATGCCGATGCGCCAGGAGAAGGAAAGGACGCCGTCCGAGGTGCACGATCCCCAGCGGCTTTTCGTATCCTTGAAACGCACCGCTTTCGCCTTGCGGCCGACAGCGGCGGTGTGGCGGGCGACAAGCGCCTCAATCTCGCGCTTCACCTCGCGCTTGATGTGATCGGCAACGCGGCGCGGCAGATGTGCCGGGTCACCATGGACGAGCAGGATGTTGCCTTCAAGAAGCTCGGTCGTGCCGCGTCCCGGCTGGTGCATGATCTTGTGCGGAACGCCGCGCAGGGGGATTTTGATACCGGCGCGCACGCCCGGCTGGTCTGGCAGTTTTGCGATGCGGCTTTCGATCCAGCCTTCATGGCGATTGAGGAAACTCAGCACTTCGCGCTCGGGAAGTCCGGGCGGAACCGTGACGCGCAACCCCTTGCCGCCGGTTTCGATGCGCAAGGTCAGCCGTTTGGCACGGGGATTTTCGAAAACGCGCAAGGGAAGTTCCCGCCCAGCGACCGCGTGAATGCGTTCGCTGCGAACGGTTGTCGTCCCAGCGGATGCCCCTTTGCCGCTGATTTGCCGAAGAAAGGAAAGGCCCATCATTCAAGAATAAGCGATTCGTTCAAAAAGCCAGAAAAATTTGCAGCTCAAAGCGAAACGGCGCGGTTTGACCGCGCCGTTTCCAAGGTTTTCAGGGCGTTAGGGCATTTCAAACATCGGTGATGTCGTTCGTGCCACCCTTGGCAGGCGTCTTCTTCGCGCTGGCACGGCGCTCGGCCATGAAGCGGTCGAATTCTTGCTTGTCGCGGGCACGGCGCAATTCTGCGGCATAGGCTTCGAATTCGGCGCGTGCTTCTTCAAGCTTGCGGCGTTCTTCGGCCAGTCGCTCCAGCTCGGCACGACGCCACTCATCAAAGGCCTCGTTGCCGGTGGTGCCGCCGAAGTTGAAGCTTTCGCCCTTGTGGCAGTTGCGGAACGAGCCGAACATGGAATCGGTTTTCTCGTTCACGCCGCGCTTGAACCCTTCGAGGCGATCACCCCAGAGGATATAGGCGAGCATGGCAAGGCCAAGCGGCCAGAACAGGAAAAAGCCGAGCACCATCAGCGCAATCGTGGCTGGCGTCCATGCCGGGCGGATCAATGCAGTATTGGTCATGGTCTGCTCCGTCAAAAAAAGCGCATGCCATCAAACCGTTCGACAATCGTTCGGCCACATGCGCGAAACCAGGGCCAGCCAGCCCACCCATGCGGGCATTTTCTTCTGGCGGCTTGATATCGACGTGGTGAGAAGATTGCGGCTTTTCAAGAATGCAACCTGCGGATTCAGGCCATGCGTCCCCAACCAATGTGATTAATTCGAAATTTTTTTGCGGAGATGCTCAAGAAAAGTGACGCAAAGTCCGGCTATCAGCGCCCAGAAGGCGGAACCGATGCCGAAAAACGCCATGCCGGAGGCTGTCACCGCAAAGGTTATGGTCGCGGCAAGACGCTCGTGTTCATCCTTGAGCGCCAGTGACATGGCGTTGATAAACGGGCCGGTCAGGGCAAGCCCGGCAACAAGGGCGATGAGCGTCACCGGCAGCACCGCAAAGATTGCGACCAGTGACGCTCCGAAGAGAGCAAACACGACATAGATCGCGGCATAGACCGGCCCGGTGAGCCAGCGTTTGGCGTGATCCGGATGTGCGTCCGGGTTGGTGCAAAGTGCTGCCGAGATCGCGGCAAGATTGGTGGTGGATGCGCCAAAAGGAGCAGTCAGCAGTGAAAACAGGCCGGTTACGCGCAGGCAGGCGCTGGTAGGCGGCTCATAGCCGGAAGCGCGCAGCACGGCGAAGCCCGGCAGGTTTTGCGACGCCATGGTCACCAGATAGAGCGGGATCGCAATACCGACCATCGCGCCCATGTGAAACTGCGGCCAGATGAGGGTGAGCGTGGAAATTTCAGGCGCGGGCAGCGCGGGCGACCGCCCTGTGACCAGAGCAAAGACCATGCCGATGACCAGAACGGCAATGACGGCGAGCGACGGATTGAACAGGCGGATGATGAAGAACAGCGCCACCAGCGGCAGAACGAAAATCGGATCGCCGGGCACGGTCTTGGCGGCGGCAATGACGAAACTGAGCAGCACGCCTGCCAGCATGCCCGATGCGACGGAAGCCGGGATGCGTGAAACGAGCACCGACAACTGGCGGATCAGCCCGGTGGCGACCAGTGCCAGCGCAGTCACGATGAAAGCGCCGACCGCTTCCGGCATGGTGAAGCCGGCGCTGGCTCCGATCAGCGCCAGCCCCGGCGTGGACCAGGCGGCGATGATCGGCATCTTGTAGCGGATACTAAGCCATGCGGAGGAAGCGGCAATCGCGAGACAGATCGCCGTGACCCAGCTTGCGGTTTCGGCCTGCGTGGCGCCCAGCACTTGCGCTGCCGCAATGATAAGCGCCAGCGTGCCGCCGAAGCCGACAATGGCCGCAACTGCGGAGGAAGCGAAAACCGAAAACCGCATGACTGTGCTCCGTTACGATTGTTCGCCGATGCGTTCCGCCAGACCGGACACGGTGCGGATCAGAAGATCGAGATCCTGCGGTCGCGACAGGCGATGGTCGCCGTCACGCACCAGCGTCAGGGTCACGTCGTCGACCGGCAGATGCTCCACCAGTGTCAGCGCATGCCTGTAGGGAACATCCGGGTCCTGCATCCCTTGCAGGATGTGCACGGGACAGCCCATCTCGATGATGCCTTTGAGAACCAGATTCTTTCGTCCGTCCTCGATCAAGGCGCGAGTGTAGATGTAGGGATTGGGCGAATATTCGGAGGGTTCTTCGAAATAGCCTTTTTCCTGAAGGTCGCTCTTCTGCGCTTCGGAAAGTGTCGGCTCCACAAGCACGGCGGTAAAATCGGGAGCAGGCGCGATCAGCACGATCCCGGCAGGCGGGTTGCCTTCCTTCATGAGCTCCTGCGCCATGCGTAGCGCAATCCAGCCGCCCATGGAGGACCCGACCAGAATCTGCGGACCTTTGGCAAATTTGCGATAAACGGCAAGGCTTTCGTTCAGCCAGCGCGAGATGGTGCCCTGATTGAAATCGCCGCCGGAGGAGCCGTGGCCGGAATAATCGTGACGCAAGGCGCTGTGTCCGGTCTCAGCCGCCCATTCGTCGAGGACAACGGCTTTGGTGCCCAGCATGTCCGAACGATATCCGCCGAGCCAGACGACGCCTGGTGCCTTGTCGCCTGCCCTGTATCGCACGGCGATTTTTGCTCCATCCACGTCGATGAATTCCGGCCCCGCAACGCTCATGTCAGATCTCCTCATTTTCCGGGAACGTTTTGGCATGTTCGGAAAAGAGAGAAAACCCGCCATGTGAGGCGAGGCCCTTGAAATGACGGCAAATGTGACCGATATGCCGCTTGTTCGCCGCGAAATGATAATAAAAAGTACGTTTATCACGCGGGGGTGATTTTTCCTGTCAAAGATGCTATTGACTTCGCCGCCTGCTTGACGACATTTCCGCGATCAACTGCGGTTTGATCGGGGACATGCCGTCTGGCAGCAAGCATCCGACCGCATGAGACGTAACAATTCAGGAGATAACGACCATTCGCCGACCCTTCAGAGCGACGCCGGTTCAGAAAGACGGACCGCGCTCCAACCGTGATATCCGGGTTCCCCGGGTTCAGCTTATCGATGCCGAAGGCCAGAACCATGGCGACGTTTCCATTCAGGAAGCGCTGGCCATGGCGGAAGAAGCAGGTCTCGATCTCGTTGAGATCGTGCCGAATGCAGAGCCTCCGGTTTGCAAGATCGTCGACCTCGGCAAGCTGAAATATCAGAATCAGAAAAAGGCCGCCGAAGCGCGCAAGAAGCAGAAAACGGTTGAAATCAAGGAAATCAAGATGCGACCGAACATTGACACCCATGATTATGAGGTGAAGATGAAGGCTGCTCTGCGTTTCTTTGAGGAAGGCGACAAGGTCAAGGTTACCTTGCGTTTCCGCGGACGCGAAATGGCGCATCAGGAACTTGGCATGAAGCTTTTGCAGCGCGTCAAGGAAGACACTGTTGAAATCGCCAAGGTCGAGTCCGAGCCGAAGCTTGAAGGCCGTCAGATGATGATGGTTCTCGCTCCGCGCTGAACTTTGCGAAATGCCTTGGAAAAGCCGCCTTCGGGCGGCTTTTCATTTGCCCGGACAAACCTAGGATCATGGAAACACAATGAAGACTTTGGGCGAACTGGGGAAATATCAGCAGCGGCGGCGCCTCGCGATCGGTGCCGTAGTGGTGCTTCTGGTCGTGGCGCTGCTGTTCGTAGGCTCGCAGTCGACCGGGCATTTTCACGAATATATCGAGGCTTTCGGCCTCAGCCTGATCGTTGCCGCCATTATTGGCCGCATGTGGTGCACCCTCTATATCGGCGGGCGCAAGAGCGCGGAAATCGTGCAGAGCGGTCCATATTCGGTCACGCGCAATCCGCTTTACGTCTTCAGCAGCATAGGTGCGATGGGTATTGGCGCGCAGACAGGCAGCCTCATCATCGCGATCACTTTCGGCGTGCTTTGCTATCTCGCTTTCTCGGTCGTCATCCGCACGGAAGAGAAGTTCCTGAAGCAGAATTTCGGCAAGCCGTATGAAGCCTATTGCGCCAGTGTCCCGCGCTTCTTCCCGAAGCCTTCGCTGTTTCGTGACGACAAGGAACTGATCGTCCGTCCTGACCGGCTGTACCGGACCTTCACGGATGGCCTGGTGTTTTTCGTCGCCTATCCGTTTTTCGAGTTCGTGGAATATTTGCAGGACACACAAGTTCTGCCGGTGCTCCTCCATCTTTATTGACGTTTAGATCGCGATTCAGCCCAATTCGGGCATTGCGTTTTGCGGTCTTTGAGCCTATAAGGCCGCGTTCGAACCGCCCGGCAGGGCATGCCGTGGCGGTTTCGTATGCTTTTCGGGCTTGGTCAGTCCGGAAGTGAAAACAGGGTTCCGGTCGGTTGCAGATACCGACGCCGCTTGAAGCAAGAGGCGTGGAGTGCCGCAGGCACGACGGGGACTAAACAAAGGAGTAGCAAAATGCCCAAGATGAAGACCAAATCGGCCGCCAAGAAGCGGTTCAAGATCACCGGCACCGGCAAAATCAAGGCCGCAGCTGCTGGTAAGCGTCATGGCATGATCAAGCGTTCGAACAAGTTCATTCGCGATGCACGCGGCACCATGGTTCTCGCCGATGCCGATGCAAAGATCGTGAAGCAGTTCCTGCCGAACGGCCTCTAAGATTAGTCTGAGAAGGAGATCATAACATGGCACGCGTAAAACGCGGCGTTACCGCCCACGCAAAGCACAAGAAGGTTCTGGATCAGGCTGCTGGTTTCCGTGGCCGTCGCAAGAACACCATCCGCACCGCCAAGGCTGCAGTTGACCGTTCGAAGCAGTATGCTTACCGCGACCGCAAGAACCGCAAGCGCTCGTTCCGCGCTCTCTGGATTCAGCGCATCAACGCTGCTGTCCGTGAGCAGGGCCTGACCTATGGCCGTTTCATTGACGGTCTGGCCAAGGCTGGCATCGAAATCGACCGCAAGGTTCTGTCCGACATCGCAATCCACGAACCGGATGCATTCGGTGCGCTGGTTGCTTCGGCAAAGAAGGCTCTTGAGTATCTCAAGAACACCGAGACGCCGAACGCTTTTGAAGGCGCTGTCCGCTAAGCCAGCCGCCTTTCCCAAGCAGTATCGATAATTTTGGGGACCCGCGCTGGCTCGGCTGGCGCGGGTTTTCCTTTTTGGGGAGTGCAAACCGGGCATGAAGGATGAACCGGGCAAGCTGAGACTGGATCTGGATGCGGACGATCTCCGCAGCCTGCTGGTTCTGCTCGTCCAAAGCCAGGGCAAGCGCATTTCCAGCGCTGTCATTGGCGGTCATCGTGTCTGGATCAAACGCTATGATGCCGAAAGGCGTCCGCTCCCGAAGCGTCTGCACAGCCTGATTTCGCCGCTTCTTCCCTATCCCTTCCTGCGCAGCCCGAAAAATATCGGAGAAGCAGGCATGGGCGACCGCGAAGAGCGCAAGATGAGCGCCTTTATGCAGGCGGGCTTTCAGGTGCCAAGGATCGTCTACCGCCATGGAGCGGTGTTGGTTCTGAGCGATGTTGCACCGATCATTCAGGATCGGCTCGACCATCTGGGCCATGTTGATCCGCAAGCACATGACGCGCTTCTCATCCATTGCGCGCGCGCGTTGGGCGAGGCGCATGCAGTCGGGCTTTGCCACGGGCGTCCGCACCCGCGCGATTTCTTCGAGAAGAACGGCGTAGCGGGTTTTCTCGATTTCGAGGAGGAGCCGGAAACGGTCATGCCGCTTGCCGCCGCACAGGCGCGCGACGTCTGGCTTTTGTTCTTCCAGATTACCGCGCAGGCGCGGCTTGCAGAGACGCCGCAACAGGCATTTGCAGCTTACCGGGCGCTAGCCCCGGCAGCGGTGCTGCCGGAACTGGAGAAAATCGTCGGATTTTTCCGATTTACCATCGCGCCGCTGCGGCTGTTCCGCCGCATTTTTCTCGGCGGCGATGGAAGACGGCTTTTGCAGGCGATGGAATTTTTTGACGCAAATCTTGATGCATCTCACCAATCAGGTCAAAGAGAGTAACGAAAAAGCTTCTTTGGCTGCAAAGTGGAATTTTTTGGGGTGCCGCAGGCGCAACCGGCAACTGGAAACAAGAGGCGTGGAGCGTCATAGGCGCGACAGGGATTTAAACCAAGAGGCGTGGAGCGCCGCAGGCGCGACAGGGATTTAAACAATGAGTGATCTAGAACAACTCGAACGGCAGATTCTTGAAGACATTGCGGCGGCGGCTGACGAGCCGGCGATTGAAGCCGTCCGTGTCGCGGCCCTTGGCAAGAAGGGTTCTGTTTCGGAAAAGCTGAAGACGCTGGGCAGCATGACGCCTGAAGAACGTCAGGCGCAGGGACCGGCCATCAACGGCTTGAAAAACCGGGTTACCGAAGCGTTGACCGAGCGCAAGACCGAGCTGCGTCGTCAGGCGATTGCAGCGCGCCTTGAGCGCGAAAAGGTTGATGTAACGCTTCCTGTCCGCGAAAGTGCTGCATCGCGCGGCCGCATTCATCCGATTTCGCAGGTGATCGACGAGATCACGGCAATCTTCGCCGATATGGGTTTCTCGATTGCCGAAGGTCCGGATATCGAAACCGACTATTACAATTTCACGGCGCTGAATTTTCCTGAAGGCCATCCGGCGCGCGAGATGCACGACACGTTCTTCTTCAATGCGGACGAGAAGGGCGAGCGCAAGCTTCTTCGCACCCATACCTCGCCGGTGCAGGTGCACACCATGGAGAAGTTCGCAGCCATCCGTGACAAGGAAGGCCGCGACGAGCCGATCCGCATTGTCATTCCGGGCAAGACGTACCGCATGGATTCCGATGCCACCCATTCGCCGATGTTCCATCAGGTCGAGGGTCTGGTTGTCGACAAGTCGGCCACTGTCGCCAACATGAAATGGGTGCTGGAAGAGTTCTGCAAGGCTTTCTTCGAAGTGCCTTCGGTCAAGATGCGCATGCGCCCAAGCTTCTTCCCCTTCACCGAGCCATCGGTTGAAGTGGATATCCAGTGCGACCGTTCCGGCCCGCATGTGAAGTTCGGCGAAGGCAATGACTGGCTCGAAATTCTGGGCTGCGGCATGGTGCACCCCAATGTGCTGCGCGCTTCCGGCTACGATCCGGACGTCTATCAGGGCTTTGCCTGGGGCATGGGCATCGACCGCATTGCCATGCTGAAATATGGCATGCCTGATCTGCGCGCCTTCTTTGACGCCGATGTGCGCTGGATCGAGCATTACGGTTTCCGTCCGCTCGACATTCCGACGCTGTTCGGCGGTCTGAGCGCATGACGCAACTGCCCGAACCTTATCGCGATGCCGTGACCTTCGCCTTTGGCGATTCGCCGGAACTCGCCGACGAGCTGCTTGCGCTGGTGCTGGCGGGCCGAAAGACCGCGACCTGTGCCGCGCTTGCCTCTTTCGGGGAAGACGGTGAGCCGATGCCGGTCATCGGTCGCCGCGATGTGGTTCTGGACGGTCAGGGTCGACCTGCTGCGGTACTGGAAACCGTCGAACTGACGGTGCGCCGCTTTGATGAAGTTGATGCCGCATTTGCGGAAGATGAGGGGGAAGGTCCACTGGATGACTGGCGAAAAGGACACGAAGCCTATTTTCGCCGCAACGGCGGCTTTTCTCCGGACATGAAATTGCTTTGCGAGCGCTTTCGCGTGGTCGAAGTGCTCAAACGCTGAAATTTAGGAAAGAACACGATCATGAAATTCACGCTTTCCTGGCTCAAGGATCACCTTGAAACCGATGCGACACTGGATGAAATCGTCGAAAAACTGACCGATATCGGTCTGGAAGTGGATGGGGTCGATGACCGCGCCGCTTTCAAGGCCTTCAAGATCGCCAAGGTGCTGACCGCCGTTCAGCACCCGGATGCCGACAAGCTGCGCGTGCTCTCCGTCGATACGGGTGACGGCAAGCCGGTTCAGGTCGTCTGCGGTGCGCCCAATGCACGCGCCGGTCTGGTCGGCGTTCTGGGCCGTCCGGGCGACTATGTTCCGGGCCTCGACGTCACATTGTCGGTCGGCAAGATTCGTGGCGTCGAAAGTTTCGGCATGATGTGCTCCGAGCGCGAGCTGGAATTGTCCGACGAGCATAACGGAATCATCGACCTGCCGGAAAATGCGCCGGTGGGCACCAGTTTTGCCGCCTATATGGGCCTTGACGATCCGATCATCGAAATCGGCCTGACGCCGAACCGCGCTGATTGTGCAGGCATTCGCGGCATTGCGCGCGATCTCGCTGCTGCCGGCCTCGGCAAGCTGAAAGATACATTGCCGGAAGCGGTCAAGGGTGAGGGCGAAACGCCTGTGAAGGTTATTCTGGATCAGGATGCCGAAAACCCGTTCTGCACCGGCTTCGCGCTGCGCATGGTCAAGGGCGTGAAGAACGGCCCAAGCCCGAAATGGATGCAGCAGCGCCTGAAGGCTATCGGCCTGCGTCCGATCAACGCGCTGGTGGACATCACCAATTACGTGACTTTCGATCAGGGCCGTCCGCTGCACGTCTTCGATGCGGCCAAGGTCAAGGGCAATCTGACGGTGCGCGAGGCACGGGACGGAGAAACCATTCTCGGCCTCGATCAGCGCGAATACAAGTTCAAGCCGGGCATGTACGTTATCGCCGATGAAAACGGCCCGGAATCCATTGCCGGTATCATGGGCGGCGAACATTCGGGCTGCGACGAGAACACGGTCGATGTGCTGATTGAATCAGCACTTTGGGACCCACGCATGATCGCGCGCACGGGGCGTGAACTCGGCATCGTCACCGATGCGCGCTATCGCTTCGAACGCGGCGTCGATCCGGAAATGATGGTGCCGGGTGCGGAAATCGCGACCAGGCTGGTGCTGGAATTCTGCGGCGGAAAGCCGACGGTTCTCGATGTGGTCGGCTATAGCAAGCCGGAGCCGCGCGTGATCGATTTCCCCGTTTCGGAAGTCAAGCGCCTGACCGGCATCGACGTGCCTTACGAAATCTCGCTCGATATCCTGAAGCGTCTCGGCTTCGGCGTCGAAGGTGACGGCAAGGTTATCAAGGCAACCGTTCCGTCATGGCGCGGCGATGTGGAAGGCAAGGCCGATCTCGTTGAAGAAGTCATGCGCATTCATGGCATCAATCAGATTGCGCCGCAGCCTTTGCCGAGCCACGGCGCGGTCAATGGCCGTATTCTAACGACGCTGCAAATCCGCACCCGCCATGCCCGCCGCATGCTGGCATCGCGCGGCATGATGGAAGCCGTGACTTATTCCTTCATTTCTGAAGCGCAGGCCAAGGCGTTCGGCGGCGGCGCTTCGCAACTGAAGCTTGCCAACCCGATTGCTGCCGACATGTCGGATATGCGCCCGTCGCTTCTGCCGGGCCTGTTGGCCGCGGCACAGCGCAATGCGGATCGCGGCTTTGGCGATACGGCCTTGTTCGAGGTGTCGGGCATCTATGAAGGCGACACACCGGACAAGCAGCGCCGGGTTGCCGGTGGCGTGCGTCGCGGCACGGCCAAGGTTGACGGCTCTGGTCGTTTCTGGGCTGGCAATGCGGCACCCGTCGGCGTGTTCGACGCCAAGGCCGATGCGCTGGCCGCATTGGAAGCTGCCGGTGCGCCGGTGGATCGCATCCAGATCGAAGCCGGTGGGCCGGACTGGTTCCATCCGGGCCGTTCGGGCACGCTGAAGCTCGGACCGAAGGTCGTGCTCGGTTATTTCGGCGAGTTCCATCCGGATACGCTGGAAGCGCTTGATGTTTCGGGCGCACTTTGCGGCTTTGAAGTCTATATCGATGCGATCCCTGAGCCGAAGGCAAAATCCACCCGCACCAAGCCCGCACTCAACCTCTCGCAGTTCCAGAGCCTCAAGCGCGATTTTGCGTTTGTGGTGGAAGCAAGTGTCGAGGCCGGAAATGTTGTGAAGGCGGTTTCGTCTGCTGACAAGAAACTGATCGTCGGCGTTCAGGTTTTCGATATCTTCACAGGCGCCGCGCTCGGTGAAGGCAAGAAGTCGATTGCCGTCGAAGTGCTGTTGCAGCCGCAGGACCGCACATTGACGGATGAAGATCTGGACACGCTGTCGAAACAGGTCGTGGCAAGCGTCGCCAAACAGACCGGCGGTGTTCTTCGCGGATAAAGACTGCCATGTGATGGAGATGAAAGCGCCGGCCTGATAAATTCAGGCTGGCGCTTTTTGTATTTTAAATTTTTGGAATAGGATTGATATGCGCTATTTCGAGCGGTTTTGATTTCGTTTCTATTTTCTCTTGCTGGGTGGATCAATTGACGAGATCAGGCGTCCCGGTTGCACGGGCAGGCATGGCCAGCATTGCCATATCGATGATCTTTTGCACCGCGGCGCGCGAATTGCCGTCGCGGGCTTCAAAGGAAATGCTCTGCTGGATCATGTGATAAAACTCGGTCATCTGCGCAATATCGGCGTCGGCAGGCAGTTCGCCTGTCGCGACAGCTCGTTGCAGGCGCTTTGAAAGCCGCTCATGATTGGCGTGACGGATGGCCTGGAGAAATTCCTTCACAGGCACATTTTCCGGTTTGCACTGGATCGAACTGACGCTGATCATGCAGCCGCCCGCCGGACAGGCAAAGGCGCTGTCGGCGGTTTTCTCCAGCCATTGGCGCAAGCCGTCATGAATGGTGGGCGCATTTTCAAGCGCGTCGAAAGGGACGGCGCCGATGGTGCGGCGATAATAGTCGACAGCTTCACGAAATGCCTGCTCCTTATTGCCGAAAGCGGCATAAAAGCTCGGCGGCGTGATGCCGATGGCGGTCGTGAAATCGTTGATCTGGGCGCATTCATAGCCCTTGGCCCAGAAAACCTTCATCACCTTGTCCAGCGCCGCATCGCGGTCGAAGCTGCGCGGACGTCCGCGTGGAACCATTTTTCTCCCTTTCTATAATCATCCTTATATAATTCTCTTGACCCTTTCGGGCAAGTCGATATTAATTATGTAATCTATACTATATAAATAGGATTCGTCCCATGAACGATACGTGCGATTCCGCCCTGGCGGCGGAAGGGGTCTCTGCGTCCGCGCAAAAGGCGCGGGCAATCCCGCTGGTCGTGTACTGTCTCAGTCTTGGCGTTTTTGCGCTCACGACTTCCGAGCTTATGATTTCGGGAATGCTGCCCTCCCTTCAGGTGGCGTTCGACCGTTCCATTGCCGATATCGGCAATCTCATATCGCTTTACGCTCTCGGCATGATGGTCGGCGGGCCGCTGGTGACGATATTGTTTCTGGCGCTCAAGATCGAGAACAAGCGCGGGCTTCTGCTTTTGCTGGTCTTTTATGCGGCAGCGCAAAGTGTTGCGGCGTCCACCAGTAGCTTCCAGGTTTTGCTCGTCGCGCGCGTTCTGACCGGCATGGCGGCGGCGACAAGCTTCGGGCTGATGCTCGCCATCACGGCGCAGCTTGTCGGACCGGAATTGCGCGGACGCGCCTCGTCGCTCGTCTTTGCGGGCCTCATGCTTTGTACCGTCTTCGGCGTGCCCATCGCAACGGCAATCACCAATGCGTTCGGCTGGAGGGCGAGCTTCTGGGCAATTGTGGTTCTGATCCTGGTCTGCGCGCTTGTCATCGCGATCAAGATCGAATCCTCACCCGATGCGCCGCAGGCCGATCTGCGCTCCGAACTGAAGGAAATGCGCAAGCCGAAACTCTGGGCTGCCTATGCCACAAGTGCGCTCGTCATCGGCTCGTCCTTCGCCGTCTACAGCTATCTGTCGCCGATCACGGTGCAGCTTGCCGGTTTCTCGGCGATGCAGGTGCCATTGCTGCTCGCGGTCTATGGCGGCGCCAATATCGTCGGCAATTATGTCACCGGGCGCTTTGCGGATCGCCACACGATCCCCACCATCGCCGTCGGACTGGTGCTGATGCTGGCGGCTATGCTGATTTTCGCGCTTTTCGCAGAATTGAAGCCTGCTGCAATTCTCGCCATCGTGATGATCGGCCTGACGGGCATTGCCCTCAATCCCGCCTTCATTGCGCGGGTGATGCGGATTGCACATCCGGGTGCGCTGGTGAACGCGATGCATGCGTCGGTCATCAATATCGGTCTCGGGCTCGGACCATGGGTCGGCGGACAGGCGATGGAGGCCGGCTATGGCCTGCATGCGCCGCTATGGGTGGGCTTCGCCATGACGCTGGGCGGGCTTCTGACTCTCGCGCCACCAGCCTTGCGCCGGATGTAAAAAGAAGGGAGCCGGTCGGGCTCCCTTTTCGTTTGGGGCATCTGATCAGAGACCGGTCAGCGCAAGCTGCTGTTCGTTGTAACGCTTGCCTGCAATCAGGTTTGGCGTGGACACTTCGTCCAGGCGTTGCAGGTCCTCCGGCGTCAGCACAACGTCGACGGCTTTCACATTGTCTTCCAGATGACGGATTTTGCGCACGCCGGGGATAGGCACGATGAAATCACCCCGGCTCAATACCCAAGCCAGCGCCAGTTGTGCGGGTGTGACCTGCTTTTCCTGCGCGATCTCGATGATGCGGTCCACCTGCCGGTTGTTGGCTTCCAGATTACCAGGTTGGAAACGCGGCAGCGTCTTGCGGAAATCGTCTTCTGCAAGGTCTGACTGCGAGCGTACCGTGCCGGTCAGCATGCCGCGCCCGAGTGGGCTATAGGGTACGAAACCAATACCGAGTTCGCGACAGACTGGCAGAACGCCCTCTTCTGGATCGCGAGCCCATAGCGAATATTCGCTTTGCAGCGCGGCGATGGGGTGGACCGCATGTGCGCGGCGCAGCGTGGAGGCGCCCGCTTCGGAAAGGCCGATCGCGCGAATTTTCCCCTCATCGATGAGGTCCTTCAAGGTGCCGACCACATCTTCGATCGGCACGGATGGGTCGACGCGGTGCTGGTAGAACAGGTCGATCACATCGATACCGAGCCTCTTGAGGGAAGCCTCGGCTACGTCGCGAATATGTTCGGGACGGCTATCGACACCCTTCATCTGCCCGTCTTCGATCTTGAAGCCGAACTTCGTTGCAATCGTCACCCGCTCCCTAAAGGGCTTCAGCGCCTTGCCGACGAGCTTCTCGTTCTCGAACGGGCCATAGACCTCCGCCGTATCGAAAAAAGTCACGCCGAGATCGACGGCGCGATGCAGCGTGCGGATCGCGTCCTGCTGGTCCTGTCCGCCATAGGCATAGGTCATTCCCATGCAGCCGAAACCAAGGGCGGAAACGCTCAATTGCGGGCCGAGTTTACGCTGTTGCATTGTAGTTCCTTTCGAATGACTGATTGAAAGTACTGAAAATTGTGCGGGAAAATCGGGAGACGAACCGGCTGGCTGCACCTTCGGGGCGGCAGCAGTCCGGCAGGGATCATGCGGTGAAACATAAAACAGGGAGATCAGTTCGATAATACCGATTTATTTTCACGGCTTGTTCTGTAATTTATAACAATGAATCGAAGCCAACTGTCACAGCTTGCTGTTCTTGCCGCTGTTGCCGCGCATGGAAGTTTTCGGGGTGCGGCGCGGGAATTGGCGATTGCCCCCTCAGCCGTCAGCCATGCGGTGGCAACGCTGGAGGACAGTCTGGGCGTGCGCCTTCTGGCGCGCACGACGCGCAGCGTCGCGCCAACGGAGGCGGGCCGTCGGCTTCTGGAGCGACTTGCGCCCGCGCTGGCGGAGATCGATCAGGCGCTGGGCGCGGCGCTGGAGACGAAGGACCGCCCGGCGGGAATCCTGCGCATTTCCGCCCCGCTCGTTGCCACGCAGCTGATGCTTGCGCCTCGCCTTGGTGAATTCGCCCGGCTCTATCCCGACATCACGCTGGACCTGCGTATCGACAACGCCTTCACCGATATCGTCGCTGCCGGTTTCGATGCGGGTGTGCGGCTAGGCGAAAATCTGGAAGCCGACATGATCGCGGTACGGCTCGGTGGCCCACAGCGCGGCGCCGTGGTGGGATCGCCCGCCTATTTCGAAGCCCGTTCGGCCCCTTCGCATCCGCGCGATCTGGCGCGGCACCGCTGTTTGCGTCAGCGCTTCCCGGGAGGGCGGCTCTATCGCTGGGAGTTCGAGAAGAACGGCCAGATCGTGGAAATCGGCGTCGAAGGACCACTGATCGCCAACGACAACGGCATCCTGCTCGAGGCGGCGCTGGCCGGCGCGGGGCTGGTCTGGCTGTTCGAGGATTATACGCGGGATTTTCTGGCCGAGGGTCGGCTGGTCCGGGTTCTGGAAGACTGGTGCGCGCCCTTCGAGGGGTTCCACCTTTATTATCCAAGCCGCCGCCAGATGCGCCCGGCATTGCGCGCATTCATCGACTTCTATCGCCATGGGACAGGAACCGATAAATGAACACGCTGCCGGAGCATTTGCGCTACGCTGGCCTCTCGCCCTCTCAGCAGCGGAATGTCTTTTCGCAGATGGTGCTGGAAAGTCCGATGTTGGCCGATGCGCTGCATCGGTTGCATGACCTGGGAGGAAAGGTTTCCGATTTCTGGGTCGTTTCCGGCGCGCTTTACAACACCATCTGGAACCGGCTGACTGGGCGGCCGGACCTGCTTGGAATCAAGGACCTCGACATTATTTATTTCGACGGCCGCGATCTTTCCTGGGAAGCGGAGGATGCGGTTATCGCGCGCGGTGCCGAGATATTTCGCGGTTTTCCGCTTCCGGTGGAGATCCGCAATCAGGCCCGGGTGCATCTGTGGTTCGAAAAGCGCTTCGGGCAGCCTTATGCACCACTTCGTTGCGCCACCGAATCGATAGAACGCTATTCGACGATCGCCCATTGCGTCGGCGCGCGGCTGGCAAACGAGGGTGAGGCGGCAGAGGGCGAGCTGCTCATCCACGCTCCTTTCGGCCTCGATGATATTTTTTCATTTCGCCTTCGGCCCAATCGTGCCATCGATAACCGCCAAACATATGAGATCAAGGCCGACCGCGCGCTCAAATTCTGGCCGGAACTGACTGTTCAGGGCTGGGACGTGACGGATTGAACTCTTTATAGATGAGGGAATTGCATGTTTCGTTGGGGTATTCTTTCAACCGCCAAGATCGGTGTCACGCAGGTGATTCCCGCGCTTTGCGCCTCCGAGAATGGCGTCGTTCATGCCGTCGCGAGCCGGGATCAGTCACGTGCGCGCGCTGTCGCCGATCGTTTTGGTGCACCGCTGGCATTCGGTTCCTATGAGGAGCTTCTGGCGAGCGACGCCATTGATGGCGTCTATATACCGCTGCTGACCTCACAGCACATCGAATGGAGCCTCAAGGCGGCGGAAGCTGGCAAACATGTGCTGTGTGAAAAACCGGTCGCGCTCAAGGCCGATGATATCGACCAGCTTGTCGCCGCGCGTGACAAGCATAAGGTTACGATAGCTGAAGCCTTCATGGTCTATTATCACCCGCAGTGGATCAAGTTGCAGGAACTTCTGGCCGAAGGCGCTATCGGCCGGTTGCGCCACGTGCAGGGTGTCTTCTCCTATTTCAATGTCGATCCTGGAAATATGCGCAACCAGCCGGAACTGGGCGGCGGCGCTTTGCCGGATATCGGCGTCTATCCGACCGTGGTAACCCGCATGGTAACCGGTCAAGAGCCTCTCTCGGTCCAGGCATCGGTGGAATATGATCCGGCTTTCGGTACCGACCGTTATGCCAATGTTTCGGCGCGTTTTGACGGCTTTGACCTGACCTTCTATGTCGCGACGCAACTTGCCGGACGCCAGACGATGGTTTTCCATGGCGACAAGGGCTTCATCGAGATTTATGCGCCGTTCAATACCGGTAAATATGGCCATGGCAGCATCGCGCTTTTCGATGCCGGACACACACGAGCGAGCGAATGGTCGTTTGGTGACGCCAATCATTACCAGCTTCAGGCCGAAAGCTTTGTGCGCGCCGCACGCGGCGACAGGGATGCCAGACTGTTCTCGCTTGAAAGCTCGAAGGCGAACCAGAAATTCATCGATGCGATCTATCGTGCGGGCAAAACCGGCATGAGCGAGACAGTCCGTTGATCCTGTAAGGAATATCGGGCAAGGAATCTGTCTTTGTCCGGCTCTTGTGACTTGCAGTGAAAAACCGCGTTTCTTATATACGCCTCGCACAGGGCATTGATGTGCGTCTGGAAACCGGTTCGGTGTTCGGGCGCTCATCGTGAAAAGAGCATTGTGAAACCGATAGGAACCGCCCACGGAACGCTCGGTAGAGGTCTTGGCGGTTTGCTGAATGGAGAGAAATATGGCTAAAGTTATTGGTATCGATCTGGGAACGACCAACTCCTGCGTATCCGTCATGGACGGCAAAACCGCGAAGGTCATCGAAAATGCCGAAGGTGCGCGTACAACCCCTTCGATCGTTGCATTCACCGACAGTGACGAACGTCTCATCGGCCAGCCTGCAAAGCGTCAGGCCGTCACCAATCCGGAAGGTACCATTTTTGCGGTCAAGCGCCTTGTCGGCCGCCGTTTTGACGACCCGATGGTTACCAAGGACAAGGACCTTGTCCCTTACCATATCGTCAAGGGCGACAATGGCGATGCCTGGGTTGAAGTCCACGGCAAGAAATATTCCCCGTCGCAGGTCTCTGCGATGACCCTTCAGAAGATGAAGGAAACTGCTGAATCCTATCTCGGAGAAACGGTTACGCAGGCGGTTATCACCGTTCCGGCCTACTTCAACGACGCTCAGCGCCAGGCAACCAAGGATGCCGGCAAGATCGCTGGTCTTGAAGTGCTGCGTATCATCAACGAGCCGACTGCTGCCGCGCTCGCCTACGGTCTGGACAAGAACGATGGCAAGACCATCGCTGTTTACGACCTTGGCGGCGGTACCTTCGACGTGTCGATCCTCGAAATCGGCGACGGCGTCTTTGAAGTGAAGTCGACCAATGGCGACACCTTCCTCGGCGGTGAAGACTTTGACATGCGTCTGGTCGAGTATCTGGTTTCCGAGTTCAAGAAGGAAAGCGGCATCGACCTCAAGAACGACAAGCTTGCCCTGCAGCGCCTCAAGGAAGCTGCCGAAAAGGCCAAGATCGAACTGTCGTCCTCGCAGCAGACCGAAGTCAACCTGCCGTTCATCACGGCGGACGCCACCGGTCCGAAGCACCTTGCCATCAAGCTGTCGCGCGCCAAGTTCGAAAGCCTGGTCGACGACCTCGTCCAGCGCACCGTCGAGCCTTGCAAGGCAGCGCTGAAGGATGCCGGTCTCAAGGCTGGCGAAATCGACGAAGTGATTCTAGTCGGCGGCATGACCCGCATGCCGAAGATTCAGGAAGTCGTGAAGGCTTTCTTCGGCAAGGAACCGCACAAGGGCGTCAATCCTGACGAAGTCGTCGCCATGGGCGCGGCCATTCAGGCTGGCGTTCTGCAGGGCGACGTCAAGGATGTTCTGCTGCTCGACGTGACCCCGCTTTCGCTGGGCATCGAAACGCTGGGCGGCGTCTTCACCCGTCTGATCGAGCGCAACACCACGATCCCGACCAAGAAGTCGCAGACCTTCTCCACCGCCGAGGACAACCAGTCGGCCGTGACGATCCGCGTCTTCCAGGGCGAGCGTGAAATGGCCGCCGACAACAAGATGCTTGGCCAGTTCGACCTCGTCGGCATTCCGCCAGCACCGCGTGGCGTGCCGCAGATCGAAGTGACCTTCGACATCGACGCCAACGGCATCGTCAACGTGACGGCCAAGGACAAGGGCACGGGCAAGGAACACCAGATCCGCATTCAGGCGTCCGGTGGTCTTTCCGATGCCGACATCGAAAAGATGGTCAAGGACGCCGAGGCCAATGCCGAAGCCGACAAGAAGCGTCGCGACGCCGTCGAAGCGAAGAACCAGGCTGAAAGCCTCGTTCATTCGACCGAAAAGTCGCTGGCCGAATATGGCGACAAGGTCTCGGCTGACGACAAGAAGGCCATTGAGGATGCGCTCGCAAGCCTCAAGACCGCGCTTGAAGGCGATGATGCAGAAGACATCAAGGCCAAGACGCAGACGCTTGCAGAGGCTTCCATGAAGCTTGGCCAGGCCATGTACGAAGCCGCTCAGGCTGCCGAAACCGGCGCTGCTGGCGCTGGTGAAGAGAAAGCTTCAAACGACGATGTTGTCGACGCCGATTACGAAGAAATCGACGACGACAAGAAGAAGTCGTAAATTCAGGCTCAATACGCTCAAGCCCGGGGTTCTGCCCCGGGCTTTTGCCAATTTTTGAGATGTTCATATTTGCCGGTTTTGTATAAGCCTGCATGTTGGCCGGTGTCGGTGGAAAATACCGAGAAAATCAGCCTCTGTTTGAAAAATCGCTCTGGCCTGCATACATCTTGAAGATCATGAGACGGTTTCGGACAAAGTGGTGTTGATGCTGGAAACCGGAGTGCCGCTCCGACATATCGGATCGGAAGGCGCTTCGATAAATAAACAATTGGAAACGCTGGCCCCTGACAAGTCTTGAACGCTTTTGGGGCGTGTCGCACGAATCTGGGGACCGGTTTCGGGATACGATGTCCGTGAAAGCAAAAGGCGCGTTCCTGTCGCCGGGATAACGAACTGATGAAGATCGATTACTACGAAGCTCTGGGTGTTGAAAGAACAGCAGACGACAAGGCGCTGAAGACAGCCTTTCGTAAACTCGCCATGGAATATCATCCGGATCGCAATCCGGATAATCCGGAAGCTGAACGCAAGTTCAAGGAAATCGGCGAGGCTTACGAAACGCTGAAGGACCCGCAAAAGCGGGCCGCCTATGACCGGTTTGGCCACGCGGCCTTTGAAAATGGCGGCATGGGTGGTGGCTTCGGCAACGGTTTTGCTGGCGGCGGCGGGTTTGCCGATATCTTCGAAGATATTTTTGGCGAGATGATGGGCGGCGGTCGTCGCCGCTCCAATGGCGGACGCGAACGTGGCGCCGATCTTCGCTACAATATGGAAGTGACGCTGGAAGAAGCCTATGCGGGCAAGACCGCGCAGATCCGCGTTCCGACCTCCATCACCTGCGACGAGTGTTCCGGCTCCGGCGCTAAGGCCGGTTCGCAGCCCACCACCTGTACCATGTGCTCCGGCTCGGGCCGGGTCCGTGCCGCGCAGGGCTTTTTCTCGGTGGAGCGCACCTGCCCGACCTGTAACGGCCGTGGTCAGATCATCAAGGACCCTTGTGGCAAGTGCCACGGGCAGGGCCGCGTGACGCAGGAACGTTCGCTGTCGGTCAATATTCCGGCAGGCATCGAGGACGGCACCCGTATTCGCCTCGCGGGTGAAGGGGAAGCCGGCATGCGCGGCGGCCCGTCGGGTGATCTCTACATTTTCCTTTCGGTCAAGCCGCATGAGTTTTTCCAGCGCGATGGTTCCGACCTTTATTGCAAGGTGCCAATCTCGATGACGACGGCAGCGCTGGGCGGCCAGTTCGAAGTTTCGACGCTCGACGGCACGCAGACGCGTGTGAAGGTTCCGGAAGGCACGCAAAACGGCAAGCAGTTCCGCCTCAAGGGCAAGGGCATGCCGGTTCTGCGCCAGGCAGCTGTCGGCGATCTTTATATACAGATCGACATCGAGACGCCGCAGAACCTGTCCAAACGCCAGCGCGAACTGCTGGAAGAGTTTGAAAAACTCTCCTCTCAGGAGAACAGCCCGAAATCAGCAGGGTTCTTTTCAAGGATGAAGGAATTCTTCGACGGTATCGGAGAGTAATAAAGGGGGCCGAAAGGCTCCCTTTTTTGTTCTTTTCCTTATTCACGCCTTGCTTAGATAATTCAAAGCGGCATAAACTTGTCCGATAACGACAATGGGAGCAGCGAGAATGGCAGGACAGCTCGGCAGGAAACTGGCCGCAAAGTTCGATGAGGAAATCCGTTTTTTCAAGGGATGGATAGACGGACCGAAAGCGGTCGGCGCTATTTTGCCGACGAGTTCCATTACGGCGCGCCGCATGGCGAGTGTTATCGATACCGGCTCCGGTCTTCCGGTTCTGGAGCTTGGGCCGGGTACCGGCGTTATCACCAAGGCGATCCTGAAACAGGGCGTGAAACCAGCCGACCTTTATTCCATCGAATATTCGCAGGATTTCGTGGACCACCTGAATACGATCTTTCCGGAGGTCAATATCATCCAGGGTGACGCATTCGATCTCGATACGGCACTGGGTGAAAAGAAGGACCAGAAATTCGACTGCATCATTTCTGCCGTTCCCATGCTCAATTTCCCCATGGAGCGGCGTATCCAGCTCGTGGAAAGCCTGCTTTCGCATATTCCGCGCGGGCGCCCGCTGATGCAGATCACCTACGGCCCCTTGCCGCCGGTTCCTGCCGGTCGCGGCAATTATACCGTCCAGCACTATGATTTCGTGGTGCGGAATGTGCCGCCCGCACAGCTCTGGGTTTATCGCAGCCCACTGGTTTAGTTTTTTTTCGGGTTTAGATTTTTCCTCGCGGAGTTTTAGCATGACTGCACGTATTCTCGTCTTCGCGGGGTCGGTTCGCGTTGGCGCTTTTTCCGGGCATATGGCCGATGCAGCCGAAATGGAATTGCGGGCGCAGGGTGCCGAAGTAACGCGCATCACGCTTGCCGACTATCCTCTGCCGATCATAGATCAGAATCTGGAAAACGAGCATGGCGTTCCTGAGAACGCCATGAAACTCGGTCGTCTGTTCGCCGAACAGGACGGACTGATGATCTGCTCGCCGGAATATAATGCCTCTATCCCGCCTCTTCTGAAAAACACTATCGACTGGGTCAGCCGCATTTCAAGGGATGGGGACAAGCCGTTTCGGCCCTATGCCGGTCTGACGGTCGGTCTCTGCTCGAGTTCGGATGGCATGTTCGCCGGGATGCGGGGACTTTATCATTTGCGTGCGGTGTTGATGAATGTCGGCGTGCAGATTGTCACCGAGCAATGTTCGGTCGGTCATGCATCGGTGGCATTCAATGAGGATGGCACGCTGAAAGAAGAGCGCAGCGCCAGAATGCTCTCCGCTGTCTGCCGCAGCCTCATCGCGCGGGTGGAAGAAGCAAAAAGCTGATTCCGTCTCTTTCGTATCGGGGCCTGTTGTGCGAAGAGAGTAAAAATCACCACGGAGACTCTCATGACGACGACAGATTTGCGCGATCGACTGATCGTGGGCCTTGACGTGCCGACTATTACTGAGGCCGAGAAAGTAGTCGAGGAACTGGGCGATGCCGTTTCCTTCTACAAGATCGGTTATCAGCTGGTCTTTGCCGGTGGTCTCGATTTCGCCAAAAGCCTTGTGGCGGCGCGGAAAAAAGTCTTCCTCGATATGAAGCTGCTCGACATCGACAACACCATTGCAAAGGGCGTTGAAAATGTCGCGAAGATGGGCGTTTCCATGCTTACGCTCCATGCCTATCCGAAGGCGATGCGAGCAGCGGTGGAAGCCGCGAGGGGATCGAATCTCTGCCTCCTGGGCGTGACGGTCCTGACATCAATGGACAATGTCGATCTGCGGGAAGCCGGTTATTCTGACGACGCGGAAACCCTGGTGCTGAAACGGGCGCGTCAGGCACGCGAGGCTGGTATGGGCGGCATCGTCGCTTCTGCCGCCGAAGCTGCAGCCATCCGTCAGGCGGTCGGCCCGGATATGGCTATCGTTACGCCGGGCATTCGTCCCGCCGGTTCGGAAAAGGGTGACCAGAAACGGGTCATGACACCTGCCGATGCATTGAAAGCCGGAGCCAGCCATCTCGTCGTCGCGCGCCCGATTGTCGGTGCGGCTGATCGGAACGCGGCGGCTCTTGCCATTCTCGAAGAAATGCGCTCGGTTGCGTAAGAGAAACTGGAGGAGAGAATATGACGAAAGCCTATTGGATTGCCCGTGTGGATGTCCGTGATCCCGAGCGATACAAGGATTATGTTTCGACAGCAAAACCGGCTTTTGAGCGGTACGGCGCAAATTTCATCGCACGTGGCGGCAAGGCTGAAGCCGTTGAGGGGCCGGGCCGCGCCCGCAATGTGATCATCGAATTCGAGACCATGCAGCACGCGCTTGATTGCTACAATTCGCCGGAATATCAGGCGGCGAAGGCGATCCGCCAGACAGTGGCTGACGGCGAGATCGTCATCGTCGAAGGTATCTGAAATCAAAGGGCCCAGTCGGGCCCTTTTCTATAGCCGGACCGGCGGATCGTGCCGTCCGGCCAGTGTCATGTCCAAGAGCAGCACCTTTCCGGCATGAGGGTCTGAACGGCGGGTTTCCTCATCAAGACCTTCATAGGCGCTCGTCACGATTACCGCCGTCGCATCCGGCCCCACGAAAGCCGGGCAGGAGGGCTGTTTCACCGGCAGCGCAACGGAGCGGATCAGGCGGCCCTGCGGTGAATAGGCATTGAGTGAACTGCCGCCCCAGCAGGCATTCCACAGCGTGCCTTCCGCGTCGACGACGGAGCCATCGACGCCGCCTCCTTCGGCCCGGTGGTGGAAGACGCTTTTGTCCGATACCGGCAATCCGGTTTCGGGGTCGGTATCGACCCGCCAGATGATATTGCGGTGCGTATCGGCGAAATAGGCAATCCTGCCATCGGAGGAAAAGCAGATCGAATTGGTGATCGTGATGCCGGAAAACAGCTTTTTCACCTGGCCTTCGCGATACCACCAGATGGAGCCCGCATCGGGCTCGGCTTTCTTGCCCATCGTGCCGATCCAGAACGATCCCGAAGGATGCACGCGCGCGTCGTTGGAACGAGTGATTTCGTTGTCTGCTTCAAGCGGATGATGAAGAGTCAAGCGCCCGTTGGCGCGCTCACGGACGAACAGACCGTGTTCGCTGACGATCAATTGCCGGTCGCGATCGATCACGGCGAGGGCGCTTGCTTTCATGCCGAGCGCATGGATGTGGGTTTCGCCGCTGTCCCAGTTCTTCTCGATCAGTTTCTGGCCGAGAATGTCGAACCACCAGACATTACCGCTCAGCGGATCGTAGCCGGGGCCTTCGCCCAGTTCCGCTACGTGGTCGGCAAACAGGGTAGTTTTAACAGCGGTCACATTTTCCTCCCGAGACGCCCGCGGCAATTGCATCAAGCATAGACAATGGATGAAATCTGATCCAGTTCAACTTCACACACTGGCAAAAGCACAAGCGAAGTCCGCGCCGGATTGAGAGAAAGGGCTATGTTGCCTGACCATTCCGTTTTAGATTTCCCGCAACTTCGAATCGCGAGGAAATCATGGCTCTCAAAGTCGCGGTCCAGATGGACCATATCAGCACGGTGAATATCGCGGGCGATACCACATTCGCTCTCTCGCTCGAGGCGCAAAAGCGCGGTCATGAGCTTTATCATTATACGCCGGACCGGCTTTCGATGCGTGATGGCGTCGTTTCCGCTCGCCTCGAAAAGATGGAAGTGCGCGACATCAAGGGCGATCACTACACGCTGGGCGAGCCGGTCCGCCGCGACCTGTCGGAAATGGATGTGGTGCTTCTGCGTCAAGACCCGCCCTTCGACATGAACTACATCACAACCACCCATCTTCTGGAGCGGATTCATCCGAAGACACTGGTGGTCAACGATCCGGCATGGGTGCGCAACAGCCCGGAAAAAATCTTCGTGACTGAGTTTCCTGACCTTATGCCGGAAACGCTGATCACCAAGGACCCGCAGGAAGTCATGGATTTCCGTCGCGAGTTCGGCGACATCATCTTGAAGCCGCTTTACGGCAATGGCGGTGCGGGCGTGTTCCATCTGGCCGATGGCGACCGCAACCTGACCTCGCTTCTGGAAATGTTCGGTCAGCTCTTCAAGGAGCCGTTCATTGCGCAGCGCTATCTGAAGGACGTGCGCGCCGGCGACAAGCGCATCATCCTGATTGACGGCGAACCTGTCGGCGCAATCAACCGCGTACCGTCGGAAACCGACGCCCGTTCCAACATGCATGTCGGCGGGCGTGCCGAACAGAGCAAGCTGACGCCGCGTGAACGCGAGATTTGCGAGCGTATTGGCCCTTCGCTGAAGGAGCGTGGTTTCATTCTGGTCGGCATCGATGTGATCGGCGACTACATGACTGAAATCAATGTCACCTCTCCGACCGGTATCCGGGAAATCCAGCGTTTCGACGGGACCAATATTGCGGCCCTGTTTTGGGATGCGGTCGAGGCCAAGCGCTAATTTGTTCTCTTAACGTTCTTGTGTTTGCCGCTCGTCCGTGCTTAACTCTTCAAGTTGTATTTGAGTATTTACTCACTTAAGAGATGTGGTGCGTGGCGAGCGGGGGCACATGGTCGCGCGGGTTGGAACGGTTGCTTTTCAGGGCATAGAGGCTGTACCTGTCGACGTGCAGGTAATGGTTGCGCCAGGCAAGATGGGTATGTCCATCGTCGGCCTGCCGGACAAGGCCGTGGCGGAAAGTCGTGAGCGTGTGCAGGCAGCATTGCACGCTTCCGGGCTTTCCATGCCGACCAAACGGGTGACGGTCAATCTGGCGCCTGCCGACCTGCCGAAAGAAGGGTCGCATTATGATTTGCCCATTGCCGTCGGGCTTATGGCGGCGATCGGCGCCATTCCAGCAGATGCGATCCAGTCCTATCTCGTTCTGGGCGAATTGTCGCTCGATGGTTCGATAACATCAGTGGCAGGTGTGCTGCCTGCCGCGATTGGCGCTAACAGGGAAGAAAAGGGGCTCATCTGCCCTTATGCCTGCGGGCCGGAGGCGGCCTGGGCGGGCGCTGACATTGATATTTTGGCTCCGCGTAGCCTGATCGCCCTTGCCAACCATTTTCGCGGCACGCAGGTCCTGACCCGGCCGGACCCATCCATGCGGATTTCCGGTGAAACGGAACTCGACCTTGCCGATATAAAGGGGCAGGAGACCGCCAAGCGAGCGCTTGAAATCGCGGCTGCGGGCAATCACAATCTGCTGCTTGTCGGGCCGCCGGGATCGGGCAAATCCATGCTTGCGCAGCGATTGCCCTCCATTCTGCCGCGCCTTTCCCCGCGCGAATTGCTGGACGTTTCGATGATCGCCTCGATAGCGGGCGAGCTTTCAGGTGGAAAACTGTCGGATCGCCGTCCATTCCGCGCGCCTCACCACTCAGCCTCCATGGCGGCAATGGTCGGTGGCGGGCTGCGGGCGCGACCGGGCGAAGTATCGCTGGCGCACAATGGCGTGCTGTTTCTGGACGAGTTTCCGGAGTTTTCCCCGCAAGTGCTGGATTCATTGCGCCAGCCGCTTGAAACCGGGGAATGTCTGATTGCGCGCGTCAATCATCGCACCAGCTATCCGGCGCGCTTTCAGCTGATTGCGGCCATGAATCCCTGCCGCTGCGGCATGGCGGGCGAACCCGGCCATGTCTGCGCACGCGGCCCGCGCTGTCAGGCTGACTATCAGGCGCGTATTTCAGGCCCGTTGCTGGACCGTATCGACTTGCGGGTGGATATGCCCGCCGTCTCCGCTTTCGATCTCATCAAGCCATCGCGATCAGAAACGAGCGAGACGGTCGCGCAACGCGTCGCGCGCGCCCGCACAATACAAACCGAGCGTTATTCAGCGCTCGGTCTGGAACCCTTCATGACCAATGCCTATTGTTCAGCCAAGCTGATAGAAACGGTTGCGGAACCGGATGCGGCAGGTCTCAAGCTTTTGCGCGACGCCAGCGAACAGATGCGTTTTTCTGCCCGTGCATATCATCGCATTCTGAAGGTCGCCCGCACGCTGGCCGATCTGGATGGGAGCGACAAGGTCGGCCGCATTCATCTTGCCAGCGCCATTTCCTACCGCATGGGGGCGGAAAGGCTGGCTTCCGCAGCCTGAACCCTTGCTATAGCGTTACGTTCTCGTGCGTCCTCGTCCGGTCCCGCCACTGCACGCGAATCTCGCCATCGTTGAGAAAAAGGTATGTATCGAACAAAGCGAGATCAAGCGGATTGGGAAGCCGAATATCTTCGATTGCCGGACATGGCTTCATTGCCGGATCAAAGGAGCGATCAATTTGTGATATGCAGAGAATGATGTGCCGTCGATTGGAAGCAAATGACCTCAGCGCCGCGATCTGGGTTGTCAGGTCGGGTTTTTCTCGTTTCTGATCGAGAACTTGCAGATAATCGACCACGACAACAGTTCCAGTTGGAGCATCATCAAGTTTGGCAATTATATAGTCGGCGCAGATGGCATCCGAGCAATCAAGACGAAAGACATGCTGAAAATCGTCTTGATTGACCCCAAGTGCCTGAAAGCGTCCAGCTACCTCTTTCTCAGTATACTCAAGTGAAAAGAATCGGCCGTAATTGCCTGCTCGCATGGCCTCGATCATTATGTCGAGACTCAACAGGGTCTTGCCATGGCCCGGTCTGGCGCCCACCAGCACCATGTCGCCGGATTTGAGATAGCTGTATATCTCCTCAGTAGAAACGGGGGCGGTCGCCTTATTTATAAGCGAGCTCCAGCTTTTGTAACCCTCCTGCGCGGCGATGCGATCAAGCGCTGCATGCAGTGGAATATCGGCATTATTCGCCAAATGTCTGGCGCGTCGCTTCAGGCGATAGATAGGGGACGATAACCGCATCGATAAACCTCCTGTGACGAGCTGTCGTTGCAGTCCCTCCTTGTGCATGTGCCCGAACAGTTGGTTCGTGATTTATTCTTCCTGCATGAAAAAATGCTTTCCCGAATGGAGGGGGAGGCCTGGAAGAAGCCAGAATCAAAGCATAGCGCAAATGTCAAACCTCCGGAACCGCTATGTAACCTCGATCGCCTTTTTGATGCGATTTCACTGTGGCGCTATAGGTTTCCAGTTCGCTGACATTCTGCCCGTCATTACGGCAATCATGACCAACTACGTCGGTCCCGGGATTTTATCTCAGCCTATAACTTCGCCTATGGAGTCAAGATGCTCAAGGACACACGCCCTACGAATACATCTGTAAATGACGGATTTCAGAGTTAAGGCATGTCTCCCAAAAATGGAAACTGATTTTGAGAGACATGCATAAAAACAAAAGCTTAAAGCGTGTCGTACGAGTACGCTAAAATGCGACTCATTTTCGAGAAAGTCCCCTGAAATTCGAATCAAGGGCCGGGACTAAACACCTGGTGCAGGCAGAGCAGATCGGCTTAAGATTGACCTCCGCCCTTTGGCGGATGGGGGTTGATCGTCGTGTCGCACAGAACATTCACTGCTTGCGTCGTTGTAGCCGACCCTGCATCGTTCTTGGCCTTGTAGACCAGATGTCCCTGGGCGCGGGGGTAAAGATAAAGTGCGTGCGACGATGGTAGTGTAAACGTTGTGGGGCCGTCCTTGTCGTCCGGCCCAATACGTTTGGTTTCTGTATAGGCTGCACCAGGGATGTTCGCACCGCTGCCATCAGCTTCCAAGTTTGCGGAAAACAAGATTGTTACTTCGTCGCCGACATTTTTATTAATGTAATACGGAGTGCTGATCGCAACTCCGGCCTCGGCATTCGCATATGTGATCCCTTTCCGATCTGTCGTTTTGAATACCGGTAGTGGCAGATCCTTTCCCCCACCTGGAAAATCGCTGGCGCTTTCGACTGTGACCATTGTGCTGACCGAAATTGCGGAATTGGTCACCATGGTTTCGCCGGGATTGATGGCACTGGTTCGTGAGGCAACATAATGGATGGGCATACGCCCGCTTCCCAGCGTTTGAATCACATTTGCCGGCACGGGCGTGGTAAGATCTTTGCCGTTGCCAACATCGGTGGATGAAACCGT